>JBELAJ010000134.1:0-16899 GCA_049508935.1 Terriglobia bacterium
GAAGGCACGATCGACTTTGGCGAGTACTACCCGCCCGGGTGCGCAACCTGGACCCTTGATCCTGCGGCGGACGTGCCGAAGATCATCCCGACCTACTCAGCTAAATGCGGAAACAACTTCCAGGAGAAACTCCGGGACTTCAATATTCCAGGCCCTCAGACGACAACTGACAAAAAAGAAAGGAAGGAACCATGAAAAAATCTATGTTTCTTCTGCTGGGAATCTGCCTGTTAACTCCTTCGGCCAAGGCGCAGTTTGGACTCCCGCAGATCGTAATAGACCCCAAAAGCATCGCAGTCGAAATCCAGCAGGTTGGGCAGGAAATCGCCAACGGTACCGTCAACCGCGCGACTCTTGTGCAAGCGCTCATCATTGCTCAGCAACTGGCGACGACGTACCAACTGGCCACGCGCATGGCGACTCCCCTCGGCGGCATGTCGCTGCGCTATCTCGTCAACTGGTCACCGTGGCTCTACGCCGCCTCGCGCGACGTATACGGCAACACCACCCCCTGGGTCAGGGGAGCGAACACCGGCGTCGGTGTCCCGCCCGCCTACAACCAGGCCACCGTCCCGCTCCAGGTCTATAACCCCGCGATCCTCGCAGCCATGCCTCCGCCCATCCAGCAGAACCTGCAGTCCCAATACGCCACGCTCGAGCTGCGCGACGGCGCTAGCCAGACGGCCCTCCAGACCATCGGTGACATTCGAGCTAATTCTGCTGCCGCGAGCGCGGCGGTCGCCAATGTCCAGGCCGACTCCTTTTCCGGCGAGGGCTTCATGAACAACCAGGTCACCGTCCTCAACAAGGTGAACGCCACCGGTGTGCTTGGCTTGCAGACGCAGCAGGACACCAACAAACTGCTCATTTCGATCCTCGAACAGCAGACGATCGCGGCCAAGCACCTCCGCGACGCGCAGGCCGAATCCATCAACGCCGAAGTCTACCGGCAGACCAACGGCCAAGCCCTTGACCAGCAACTGACCGGCGGCATCCAGGCCGCGATTGCGAATTTCACCATTCCATAGAGGAGCCTTATGGGAACCGAAACGCAGATTTTCAACTACATCAGCCAGCTTCTTCTTCAGAGCGGTGGTCAGTTCGCCTCCATCGGCCAAGCCATGTTCACGGGGTTCGCCACCATCATGATCGTCTGGTTTGGAGTCAAATCCGCCCTCACCGCGGGCGAGGTGGTGGGCGGGTTTCACTTCGGCAAGTTTGCGGAATTCCTGCTGTTGATCGCCTTCGGCTACGCGATGATTAACTACTACAACTCGCCGATCCCTGGCTTCGGAGCAAGCTTCCCGCAGCTTGTGACCAACCAATCGAAGTATCTGACCACCCTGATTGGCGACACCGCGCTCCAAAAGGCTCAGACCGCCATCACCAGCTACAGCCAAACCATTCCATCTCCCAGCCTCGCCAACATCAGCGCGACTTACGAGTACGTGGTGGTCGAGATCATCCTGGCGGTCTGGAAATTCGTCTCGATCGCTGTCAATCTTTTGGGCCCCGTCGCCACCGCCGTTGCCGTCCTCTTAGGCCCTCTCTTCATCCCCTTCTTTATCGTCCCTAGCCTTGAATTCCTGTTTTGGGGCTGGCTCAAATTCTTCCTTGCCTACTCTTTTTATTCGGTCGTCGCCGCCGCCGTGACCTTCGTTATGTGCAATGTGGTCGTGTACGCGCTCCAGTTCCCGCCCTTCTTCCCGCTCCCGCTAGACTACACGTCCATGATCGGCGAGCTCGCCATTTTGCTGCTGGGCGGCGCCTACGTCCTGCTCAAAGTCCCGACCCTGACCAACCACCTGTTCAGCGGCACGGCCGGCCTCTCGCCGACTTCCGATATCTTTAGCGGCATCGCCGCGATCGGCTCTCTCTGGTAATGCGGAGGTGTTTGTGGACAACGACCCTACTTTCAGCGAAGCGAAGCAGCTCTATTTCGAAAAATACGGCGATGCTATCGTAACCAACACCTACCTCAAGATCGCCCTTGCTCTGATCTCTTTGATCGCCCTGGGACTCCTCGGGATGAATGTCCGCACCCTGGAAAACTTCCGCAACTGGCGGCCACTGGTCATCCGCGTGGACGAACTGGGCCGGGCCCAGGCGGTCGACTACCGCAGCCTCGAATACCACCCCGGCGACGCCGAGGCGAAGTACTTTCTCTCGGAATTCTGCCGCTTTTACTACCGCCGAAATCGCTTCACGATCAACGACGACTTTGCCCACGCGCTCTATTTTTTGGACGGCAAGAGCGCGAGCGACGTGATGCAGCAGTACACCCAGGCTGACACAATCAAGAAATTCCTCACCGATCCCGGTTCCCCGCAGACCGACATCGACGTTCAGCAAGTCACCCTCGAACCCATGGACAAACCCCCGTACCGGGCCCGCGTGGACTTCTACCGCGTCGAGTACGAACCCGCCGACCACTCGGTTCTCAAGAAAACTTTATACACGGCGAGCTTCCTCTACCTCTTTCGCGACACCGTCCCCAATGCACTTATACCTGTCAACCCGCTGGGGTTGACCATCAGTTATTTTCGTGTGGACCAGGCGTTCACGGACGCAGTTAACAAGGGCCAACCCTGAGCCCCGGCCCGCCAATGAGGTGTCGATGATCGCTAACGCCATTTTCGCCGCGACCGTACTTGTTCTGGCTGTGTTCTTCTTCCTCGCCCACGAGTTTCGGTTCCTCGTGCCCTACCGCTGGCTTCTGATCCACCACTACGGGCCCGCAATCCTCCTCTTTTTCGCGATCCTGTTCTTCAACCTGATGGCCGCAGGCCTGGCCCTCGGCCGGCGTTTTTTCCTCAAAGACACGGGCCGCAAGCTCGCTCATTTCGACCGCGAACTCAATGCCGGGCGCACCGATATGCCGCCCCATCTCCATCGGGAGGACCTTAACTGATGGCACGGAACCGCGACGAGCAGCGCCCAACCCAACCCGAAATTCCCTTTACCGAACCAGCCCCCGACCGTGGTGGCGGGGCCCCCTACGAACATCCCCGCGACCCCACCCTACCCGGCCGCGGACCCCAGTCGCGCTACACTCTCCGCGATTCCGAGCTTCAAACCCTCGCCGACATTGGCACGTTCCGCTCGCTCAGACTCGACGATCTCGCCACTTACCGCCACGGGGGCGATCGCGCCCAAGCCAACGCAGAAGTCCGTAATCTCCTGCGCCATGGCCTTCTCCGGGTGCGCACGATGCACCCCTCCAAGGCCGTCTACGCGGCTCTCACGCGCGACGGCCACTCCATCCTTAACCTCCGCAGGCCCGCGGGCAGCCGCCAGGTCTACTACGCCCAGTTCGTCAAGCCCCGCGAGCTCCGGCACGACGCCGCCATTTACCGGCTCTACCGGGAAGTAGCGGCGCGAATCGCCCACGAGGGCGGCCGCGTGCAGCGCGTCGTCCTCGATTTCGAGCTTAAGAAGTCCATCAATCCTCGGCTCGCCAAGCTCGATTCTCTGCCCGAACCCGAACGCGAACACCAGCGCCGACAGATCGCTGAACACCACGGCCTCACCGTAGTCGACGGCAAAATCCCGCTCCCGGATCTCCGCATCGAGTACGAAACCGCCGAGCGCGAGCAGACCAAAGTGGATGTGGAACTCGCCACCAGCGACTATCACCGCCAGAGTCTTGCCGCCAAAGCGGGCGCCGGATTCTCCATCTACGCCCTGCGCGAGGACATGGGCCCTCTCCGCCGCGCCATCGGCGACCCTGAACTTACAAAGGACATACTCTCCCTATGAACATCCGACCTGAGCACTTAAGCGCCATCCGCAACCTTGGTTATACCGACACCGAGGCCCGCTTCCTCTATCTCGTGGCGACCCATTCCGGGTACTTTACCCAGCGCCACTACCTGGACTTTGCCGACCTGCACTCCGGTTCCGGGGTACACCGCCTGACCACCAGAATCCTCGAACACCGCCATGCCCGCGCCACGTCTTACGCCAACAACACCCAGGTCTACAACCTCTACTCCCGGCGCATCTACGGCGCTATCAACAAGGACAACCTGCGCAACCGGCGCTTCCAGTCCATTGAAATGATCCACACCCGGCTCATGATTTTGGCCTTCGTCATCGCCTATTCCGACCTGGATTACCTCGAAACGGAGGCCGACAAGATCGACTACTTTGTCCGCCAAGCGGGCATCCCCCTGGCCCTTTTGCCGTGCCGGATCTACCACGGAATCAAATCCCTGGCGAACACCAAACGCTACTTTGTGGACCGTTCTCCCATCTTTCTCCCGGCTGCCGGCAACGCTCTTTCTCTGCCTCCGGTGGTCACCTTCACCTACTGCGATACCCCCGGAACGAGCCTGTTTGCCTACCTCACCCACCTTAAACATTACGAACCACTGCTCCGCCGGCTGCCCGATTTCAACTTCGTTTTTGCCTCCGCGGAGCCCTATAAATTCGAGCGCGCGAGGGCCTATTTCACCCAACAATTCGGTGACGACGGCCGCCTTAGCAGCCGCCGTCTGCTCCGCTATTTCGAGCTCCGGAAGCTTTGGGAGACGCAGCACAGCGCCCAATTAACGCGTGCCGACCGGGACTTTTTACGCAACACCATGCGACAATTTCAGGCTCCAAACTACCAACTAGCATACGAAAAATGGGCAGCCGAAGGCCTCTCAGAACAGCAAGCGAGGGCCATAATTCAGGGTTCCAGAAGCGAAAAAAAGGGGGTCTACCAGACCTACCTGCAGCGCGAAGCTTTTGCCATTTTCTCAACCGAATCCAGTCGCGACTATAGAAACAGAGAACGGGACAGGTCCTCGGGCCGGTTTTCCATATCTGTTTCCACCACCTGTGAGTCGTAACGCAATGTGGCGTAACCAAATACGTGTTACGCGGCGAGGTTTGTACGACGCGGCAAAAAACCAAAACTGGCCGGGAGCGACCCCGTTTGGCGGGCCTGCGGCCCGGCCAAACGCCCCATCGGGCTTTGGAGTCGCTCCCGGCCAGTTTTTGCCGCGCCGAATTAAAAACCTAGGAGAACCGACATGCCACTGCTGAGTCCGCCAACACCCGAAATTCCCAAGCGCAAGTACTTCGTCAAGATCGACGAACCGCTGGCGATCACGATGGAGAAATACGCGGAGTTTATCCAGACCGACAGCATCGACCACGTCATCGCGCAGGCGCTGGACTTTGTCTTCCGCAAGGACACGGACTTCAAAGCCTGGCTCACCGATGGTTCCGGGACCGCGCCCTCGACACCAGCGAAGACGAAGCCAGCGAAGCCCGCTGCACGCGAGAAACAGCCTGAGAGCGCACACGCTACCGCTGGGGCCACGATATGATCGAGAGAATTCTTCACTCACGGGCTTTCATTGCCTACACGCTGGCCTGCGCGACCGGCATCACGTTCGACCGTTACTACTGCCCGTGGCCCTCGGGCGACCTGATGCTGCGCCTCATCGCGGTGCGCGAACCGCTGGTCTACGCGGGCCTGTACTACACCTACACGCTGCTGCTCTTCACCACCCCGTATATCCTTTACTCGATCCTGTTCTCCGGGTTTTACGTGCTGGGCTGGAAACCCACGAAAAAGATCGAGGAGCGCGAGCTCCCGCCGTACCCCGACCCGCGCCAGCGCGACAAACTCTCCCTGGTGCTGGGAGAGGTCCACGATCCCCGCAAGCCCGCGCCGTCGGCGAACCCTTACTGGCTGGAGATTCCAGAGCGTGGCCTCTACACCGGCATCGGTATCTTCGGGGCGATCGGCGCTAGCAAAACTACGGGCTGCGTGCTCCCGTACACCGACCAACTCCTCGCCTTTAAGGCCGGCGACCCCGCCAAGCGCATCGGGGGGCTGGTTCTCGAGGTGAAGGGGGGCTTCTGCCACGAGGTGAAGCGCCTGCTCGCCAAGCACGGCCGCCCGGACGACTACACCGAGGTCAGCCTGCACGGAGACTACCGCTACAACCCGCTCTACAACGATCTTGACGCCTATGCGCTGGCCTATAACATCGCCAGCCTGCTGAACAATCTCTTCGGCAAGGGCAAGGAGCCGTTCTGGCAGCAGGCGTACACGAACCTCGTCAAGTTCGTCATCCAGCTCCACAAGGTTGCTTACGACTACGTGACTCTGTTCGACGTATACGAGTGCGCCATCAACCGCGACCTCTTGCGGAAGCGCATTCTCGAAGCTGAGGAGCTTATCCAGGGCAAGCAGTACCTCGTGATCGCGCAGACCGCCTTCTTTGCCCACCCGGAGCTCGAACCCTTCGGTTTCTTGCCGGAGGATCCGGCCACCACCTACAAGGCTCCTCCGTCGCGCCTCCTGGAACAAGCGCTTGCCGAAGCCGGCGTCGAGTATGAGTGCCAGACCGAGAACTCGCCCACCCCCGCCGACCCGATGAAGCGCGAGATCTTGGACGCCGTCAAACGCTGGTATCAGTACGACTGGCTTGCCATCGATAACAAGTTGCGCACTTCGATTGTCGAGGGCATCTCGGTCTTCCTTTCCCTGTTCGATGACAATCCGCTCGTCAAACGCACCTTCTGCCCGCCCAAGGAGTGCTACGACCCGAAGCTCAACGCCGACGGGCGCTACGGCCGCCCGCTACCTCCATTGGGCGATCTGATCGAGCAAGGGAAGGTTTGCGCGATCGACTTCCCGGTAAGCCTGAACTCGGGCCTGGCCCGAGCCATCGGCTGCATGATGAAGCTCGACTTCCAGCGGGCCGTGCTAAACCGGATTCCCAAAATCAAGAAGGACCCCGACCGCTACTGGCGGCAGGTGTTTTTCATCTGCGACGAGTACCACGAGTTCGCCACGGCAGGGCAGAATGACCCCAACGGCGACGAAAAGTTTCTTGCCCTCTCTCGCGAGCCTCGTTGCATTCCGATCATCGCCACGCAAAGCATCAGCTCGCTGCACGACGCACTGCCCGGGGAAACCTGGCGCACGGTATTGCAATCGTTCCGGACCAAGATTTTCCTGACGCAGACCGACGGATTTTCCGCCAAGACCGCCAGCGAACTGTGCGGCAAGGAGGACCAATGGAAGGTGAACTACAACATCTCGGAGAGCGGGCACGACGCCCGGGTGAGCCTGTGGACGGGGAAATCCGTGGCCCACAAGGCCAACGTCACGACCTCCAAGAGCTACAACACCCAGAGCGACTTCCGCTTCGACACCAAGACCTTCACGGAGCTCAAGAACGCCCAGACGATCACGCTCGCCTACGATGGCTTCAACCCCCTGCCCCCGACGCTGATGTACCTCAAGCCGTGCTTCCTGGACGTGAACAAGAGCTACTTCCGGCAACTGGAGGACGGGGAACTCGGGGGGGACCTGGCTTCGAAATGATCCTGCCGTTCCTGCGGCAGATCGAGCCCTTCATTCTCGATCCGGAGGTCAGCGAGATCATGGTCAACGGCCCCGACCACGTCTTCATCGAGCGCAGGGGATTCCTCGAAAAGGTCCCCGTCACGCTCAACCCCAAGTCCCTCCTGGTCGCGGTCAAGAACGTGGCGCGGCGCCTCGGTAGCGATATCTCCGACGAGAAACCGATCCTCGACTCGCGCTTGCCCGACGGCTCGCGCGTGGCGGCCGTCATCCCGCCTTGCAGCCTCACGGGCGTAACGCTGACGATCCGCAAGTTCAATGCTCCGAACTTTGGCCTTCCCGAGCTCACCGCCTCGGGCTCCATTACCCAGGAAGCGGCCGCCCTGCTGGTCAAGGCCGTACTCGCTCGCCAGAACATCCTGATCTCGGGCGGCACCGGGACCGGCAAGACCACGCTCCTCAGCATCCTCGCCAACTTCATCCCCAAGGATGAGCGCATCCTGGTGATTGAGGACACCGCGGAGATCCAGGTACGTACCCCCAACCTGGTCCGCTTCGAAGCCAGGAGTGCCGACGGCAGCCTGCCCGCCGTCACCATCCGCGAGCTCCTCCGGGCGAGCCTGCGGCATCGGCCCGACCGCATCATCCTCGGAGAGATTCGCGGCGGGGAGGCCTTCGATCTGCTGCAACTCCTTAACACCGGGCACTCCGGCACGCTTTCCACCGTCCACGCCAATTCCGCCGCCCAGGCGCTCAGCCGCTTCACCACCTGCGTGCTCCAGAGCGAGATGGAGCTTCCTTACCGCGCCATCAAGAGCAACATCGCCGACTCGCTCCACCTGATCGTCCACATCGAGCGCCGGCCGGGGCGCCGCTTTGTCTCCGCCATTCTCCAAGTACAGGGATACAACCCCGAAAGCGATCTCTACAGCCTCACACCGGTTTTCGTTCGAAAGGAGGAATTATGAATGCCGACACCGGCGACAGTTTTCGTGCCCAATACGAAAGCGAGGAGCGCGACCGCGCCCTGATCCGCAAGGAGATCGAGCGCGGCGTACCGGAGGAACAGATCGAGGGAGAGGTTGCCTTCCAAACCGACTTCGTGCGCCTTAATCCCGGCCGCGATGTCCGCGCTTACGCCCGGCACTTGATCGAAGAAGAGAATACTGCTTCCTCTCTCGACCTCTCTCCCGTTGACCAAGGGAAACAGGATTTTAAGAGGGAATTCGGTTTTGAGCCGCGCAAGCGTGACCCCGAGGTTTCGAACGATACCCACCCGCAGCCGGCTCCGATTCCCTCCGAGCGTACTCGCGCCGCCGAGGAGTCCGTGCGCAGCTACATCAATGAGAACTTCAAGCCGGACGACTGGTTGGCGGTTGTCGCGCTCAACCGCAAGAGTGGCGAGGTGGTACAGCGCCTCAGCCCCGCGAAAAACATCGCGAGCCCCGACTACCAACGCTGGCTGCGCCACCTGAACGCCACGGGCTCGGACGTCTACATGAGCCTCAATACCTTCAAGGAGCACGCCCGCGGTAGGACGAAGGGAGACTTAAAAGAGGTCCGGCACCTCTATCTCGATTTGGACGAGGACGGAGCGCGCAAGCTCGAAGCCATCCGGCATGACAGCGCGGTTCCGGCCCCCAATTACGTTCTCAACACCTCGCCCGGGAAGTACCAGGTCATCTGGAGAGCGGAGGGCTTCGGCCAGGTCCAGGCCGAGACGGCGCTGCGCACGCTCGCACAACGCTTTGGCGGCGATCCCGCGGCGACCGATTCGACGCGCATCTTCCGGCTGCCAGGGTTCAACAGCAAGAAATACGAGAAGGATTTCCAGGTGACTATAGCGAGAGAAGCGCCCGCCGCCCAGGTGTACCGGCCGGAGGACTTTACGGTCCGGGCTGAAGACCCAGAGCGCGCCCCGTCCGCCTCTGCCGTCGCGTCCCGGCGGGCAGCGGGCGAGCAGAGCCAGTCGGAGCGTGACTGGAGCTACGCGATCCGCAAGCTCCAGGCCGGGGAAGATCCACAGAAAATTATCCGGGAGATGGGAAACTACCGGAGCCAGGACCGCTCCGATCGCGCCGGCAACCTGGTGCCGGCGAAGGCTCGACCGCAGTACTACGCCGAGCATACGGTAAAGAAAGCCATGGCACATCTGGGGATGAAACCGCCTGACCCGCCGGCCGCCCGAGAGGCCGACATTCAACCTAACCGATAGGAGGGAATATGCCGAGAATCGTGTGGATATTGCTGCTTCGAAAGATCCGGCGGAAGCGGAAGAAGAGGGGAAAATAGATGGCAACGCTTCGCGCCCTTTTACGGTGGGTGGTGCTCACCTCGTTGCACGCCGCCATAATCTTTATCGCCGCCGGAAGCACCGAGATCCCCTCGCTGCGCGATTATGTCGCGGTTCTTTCGGCCCTTCTGTTGTTTACGATGGTTGCGGTTGATCCCGAGCTCGCCCGGGAGCGGGCTCGTCCGGCGGGTCGAGACATCGATCCCGGATCGCGTACCGCCAGCGGCTTCTTGTTTCTTGTAACCGTGATCTTTGCCGCCCTGGATGTCGGCCGTCTCCACCAGTCGGACAGCATCCGGCCCTCGTGGAAGCTCGCCGCGATCATGGTGTTTGCGGGAGCGCTGATTCTGCAGGCAGCGGCGATGATCGTGAACCCGTACTTCTCGCCGGCGCTCCGTATTCAGGCCGAACATGGCCATTCGGTGATCAGTCGCGGGCCGTACCGTTTCCTCCGGCATCCTGGTTACCTAGCCATGCTGATGGCCATGCCTGCAAGCGCCGT
This sequence comes from Terriglobia bacterium, assembly GCA_049508935.1. GTDB lineage: Bacteria > Acidobacteriota > Terriglobia > UBA7540 > UBA7540 > CAVROP01. The sequence continues at coordinate 10,111 of JBELAJ010000134.1, forward strand.
GGCCATCGGCTCGTGGCTCGCCTTGATCCCAGCTTTTGCACACAGCGCAGTGATTATCCGCCGCACGGCGGTCGAGGATTGTTTTCTAAAAGCTCATCTCCCGGGCTACAACCGCTACATGTTCAGGGTTAGACACCGGCTGTTTTGTGGAATCTGGTAGGGCGCAATTGGAGAGCCACATGGAGCAAGGAAGAACTCAGCTGTCGCAGCATGACATGACGGTGTCGGCCCAAGGAACCGAGCGCTCGATCCTAGTTATACGGGACCAGAAGGTGATCCTGGACTCAGATTTGGCGGACATTTACGGGGTCAGCACCAAAGTGTTCAACCAAGCGGTCAAACGGAACCAGGACCGCTTTCCCGAGGACTTCATGTTTCGCCTGACCCGAGAAGAGAAGGCGGAGGTGGTCACAAATTGTTACCACCTCCGTAAGTTGAAGTATTCACATGTTTTGCCCTCCGCCTTCACGGAGCACAGGCCATTATGGCGGCTAATGTCCACAACACATCGAGGGCAATTACCATCAGCGTGTACATGGTCCGGGCCTTCGTCAGGCTTCAAGGTCTGGCCAAGACTCAAAAGGACTTCACTCGAAAACTTGAGGATCTCGAGAAGAGGCTTGGGGAGCACGACGAAAAGTTTGAGGTTGTGTTTACGGCGATCCGGGAACTGATGCAGCCGGCTATCGACCCGCCCAAGCGCCGAATCGGGTTTTCGGCCAATGAGGAGGAATCGCAATGAATGGCCTCGACCAGAAAATACCAGCGGATCCTTCCGACGATCAGCGCCAGCTAAACCGCCTTGAGGCTGCTGTTGATGTCAAGACAGCTGCCCACTTTCTTGGTGTCAGTCCTTCCCTGGTGTATGCTTACGTCGAGCGAAAGCAGATTCCCCATTTCCGGATGATGGGCCGCGCAATCCGATTCAGCCTCGCTGAACTCGAAAAGTGGCGGCTCAGATTCTTTGTGAATGGAGGAATCAATGAGTAGGCCACGCAAGATCGGGGGAACCGTTTATCCCCGAATGGATTCGGTATTTTTGTGGATATGCTATCGAGATCGTGAGGGCCGGGTAGTTAAAGAGTCCACTGGCACGGCAGATCCGGAGCAAGCAGACCGTTTCTTAAGAGAACGACTCTATGCTAAGGATGCGGGGTTGTTGCGCACGGTCCTCGCGGGCAAGAACCTCACTTTTGCAGAGTGGGGAGACTGGTTTTTGGAGAGACGATCAAAACCACCCTTTCGAACACAGAAGACACACTTGCAGAATATCAGGATTGTCGACCTTTTCAAGTCAACGTTCGAGAATACACGGCTCCTGGATATCACACCGGAGGCTATCGAAGAGCACCTGCGCCGACGCCTCAGCGCTGGCAAGAAAGTGAGAACCAAGATGGGAGTCAAATACCGAGGCACGATCAGCTCGATGACTGTCCACCAGGAATTTCGTGTTCTCAGACGCATTCTAAACGTTGCCGTTAAGCAAAAACGGCTGGCCAGTAATCCCTGCTCAGCGGTCGAATTCCCCGTCAGCACAACGACCGCAACTCACAAGCCACATTACATGACTGCGTCTGAGCAGCAGCGAATCGAATTCTGTGCTCCCAGTCACCTGAAAAACGTTGTCATTATTATTTCAGAAATGGGCCTTCGGCCGTACAAAGAGCTCATGCCGATGAAGAAATCTCAAGTCGACCTTGAGAATTCGCTCGTCTACATCCCTGATTCCAAAACACCCAGTGGGATAGGGGATATGCCAATGACTAGCTTGGCAAAAGAGGCATTCAGAACGCAGATGGAGGCTGCACGGAGCTCCGAATACATTTTCCCGACTACCAAAGCTAAAGCAGCCAAGCCGTACCTCACCACCCTCAAAACGACTTGGAGAGCAACCCTGAAACGTGCGGGCCTCCCGTATTTTCCCCTGTATCACTTACGCCACACTTTCGCCAGCAGACTCAGTGCCGGTGGTGTCTCTGACCACTTTGTCACTCTCATGTTGCGGCAGGGGGATGCACAGGTCTTCAAGCGTTACAGTCAAGCCAAGCTAAACATGATGCGCGAAGCCCTCGATAAACTCGACCGAAATGCGAATGAGCACCAACTTGATTCTGTTACGTCGAGTCCAAATTAGGGGGTTTTATTACGGTTTTGTTACGTTTTGGGCTTTTCAAACGAGTATGGAAAATGGGAGAGCATAGAAGGGAAAAGACTTAGATGGTGAGCCGTGAGGGAATCGAACCCCCAACCTACTGATTAAGAGTCAGTTGCTCTACCGATTGAGCTAACGGCCCGCCAAATGATTTACGGGAGCTACGCTGGACGGTGCAGCGGCAAAAAGCGCGGCTGCTTTCCGGTGAACTCTATACTATGGCCACTTGCGGATTTCAGTTCTGTTCTTCCGGAGGTTCCACCGCTGGCGCTACGCTTCGGGGCATGGAGTGAACGCAACGATGAATGATCGAAACGCTTGAATGCCCCGTTAACCGCACAAACGAAAACGCATCCGCAGCGGCGCGTCCCATAATTGTGACGCACTCAGTGTAACACAAACTCGACCGGCGTTTTCAAGATTTGTCACAGGCTCGCTGGAAACTTCAGAGCTTCGCTCTGCGCGATCGGGTGGGAACGCTTTGTCCGCACAAGCTGCAGACCTTGGGAAGCAGGTCTTTGCTGCCTGGCTCGTAATCAGGCAGTGGCTGCAATCGCGGTTCTACTTTCGGCGGCCAAAGCCCTTCTCGAGTGCGATGCGTACAAGTTGGCTGCGGGTGCGCACACCGGTTTTGTGGAAGAGTTGTTGCAACGCCGCCTTTACCGAACTTTCCGAGATATCGAGGCGCCCCCCGATTTCCTTATTGCTGAAGCCCTCGAACACTCCTTGCAGTACTTGATTCTCCCTTTCCGTGAAGGGCCGATTTGAGTCCGGCGTCTCCTGCCTCTTGGTTACTTCGACCAACGCCTGCACAGAGGTCTGATCCAGCCAGGTCTCACCCGCCATCACTTTGCGGATGGCACGGGCGAGCGAGCCCGGCGAGCTGTGCTTAGTGAAAATCCCGCCTACCCCAAGCCTCACTGCCTGCACCGACTGGGCATCGCTCATTCCGGCCGTGACGATGAGGAAACGCCCCTCGAAGCCCATCTCGCGGGCGCGCGCAATCAACTGGAAGCCGTTTTCTTTTCCCAGGTCGTAGTCCAGCAGAACCAGATGAATTGTTTTTTGCCGCAAGATATCGATAGCCTTATCGACCGTCGCGCAGTGTCCCGTCATTTCCAGGTCAGGCTCGCTGTCCACCAGGCGGCTCAGACCTTCCCGGAAAAGAGCGTGGTCATCCAGCAAGAGGATCCGGATCTTATCCATGTGTATTTGACCCTCCCTCCTCGCCATCTTGCTCCACACAAGGCATCAAGTCCAAAGCGAAGCAACATCCGGGAGGCCCCGGCTCATAACGGAGGTCACCCTTAAATGTCCTTACCAGAGCCCGCGAAAGATACAAGCCCAGCCCAGTGGCTTCCGCCCCTTCCTGAAACGGTTGAAAGAGACGTTCCGGATTGGAAATGCCGCGACCCGTATCCCGGACACGCACCACAACGCGCTCGCCTTCGACACAAGCGCTGACTCTGAACTCTTTTACGTCTCGGTCTTCCATGGCTCGCAAACTGTTCTTGGTGAGGTTCAACAGAACCTGCAGGAGATTGTGGCGATCCGCCCACACGCGAGGCAAATCTTCGGGCACATGCCAGCGAACCAGCACGCCGGATTCTTGCAGCGACGGTAAGGTGACAATGCGCAATTCGTCGAGCACCTCGCCGAGATCGATAGTCGTCGAATCCTCGCTTCCTGCGCTCTGCCGCAACTCGAAGGCGGCGACTTTTCCCAGACCTTCCACAAGGTCCCGCAGGGCGTGGAAGTCCTCGCTCTCGGCCAACTCCGGACGGCGCGAGAGATTTTCGCAAACCACGGCGATAGCGCCGCAGACGTTGCGGATCTCATGCGACACCGCCCCGACCGCCAGGCGGGAGGCCACGAGCAAATACTGGAGGCTGGACTCCTCCTTGTCGCGAAGATCCTCAGAGCTATCCACCAGCATGGCCGCCAACCTCGGCCCGGCGCTCGTCTTATAGGTGGAAAACCAAACATCAGCGAGAAACACCTCTCCGTCGCGGCGCCGGCCACTGCACTGCATCGCAGTTCGAAAGCAGGGCGCCGCTTCCTTGGCCGGAGGCACTCGGGCCAAGGGCGGAAGAAAGTTCTTGATGGATTCGCCCGGTAAGGTCTCGGGCTCAAAACCCAGCAGGCGGTGGGCGGCTTGATTCGCCATCACAATCTTGCCCGCCGAATCCACCGTCAGTATGGCTGCCGGACTACTCTCGATGAGGGCCTGCAACTGCTGCTCAGCGTCCCGCCGCAGCGCGGCCTCTTGCTCAACCTCCCGCACATGTTGTTCCGTGAGTCGACGGTTCTTGGCGGATTCGTAAGCGAAGAGGCCCGCGCCAAAGTAGGAAGTGAACATGAACAGGTCGCGCGGCACTCCCGCGGCGGCATCCCACGCAAAAGGAGCAAAGCGCTCGGCAAGAAAGGTACACAACCCTCCCAGCAATGCGAGTTGCCAACGCGGCAGGCAACTTCCCACAATCAACATGGGGAAAAGATAGAGAAAGCCGAAAGAGACGTTCAGTTCGACATACCAGTCGATCAGGGCCACCGTTAAGATCATGACCCCCGCAACAAGAAGTAGCTTGGTGCGGCTTAACCTTAGGAACGCGGAGAGCATATCGCTGTCGCCTGAGCACTACGTCTGCGCTGGAATATCAAACCACCGATGCAATTTTACCAAATCGCCCTGCTACGTCTGAAGAATTGGCCGGAAGATAGGGCCGGGCTGGCCGAAAGATAGGCAGTCGTGCCCGCAAGATAACTGGAGGATGTTCCGGCAGACGGCTTATCGTGTTCTTGAGGTCCCAGAGCGGCACATTGGTGGGCGCAAACGGTGATGGTTCAGAGCGGAGACGGCCAGCAATAACAGCGGTGGTTTCCTAGTCCGTTCGCGCTGGCAGCAGAAGCCTGAGATGGTTCGAGTGATTACCGGAGGGCGCTCGAGCTTTGGTGGAGGAACTCAATGGACGTTCGGATTCATATCGGCAAGAGATTCGCCCTGATGTTCGGGGCGGCCGTGGCGCTGGCCGCCGTAATGGCCCTGGTGGAATCCGGCCGCAGCCGTGGTCAGGCGACCAATACTACTACACCTGAGAACTCGGCCGCCAAATCCAGCAAGGCCCAGCCCGTTGCGACCTTGGAGCTGACGCCCACTCAACTGAGCTCCATCAAGGTCGAGCCGGTGGGAAGCTACCTGTTTCCGGTGGAGAAGGAGGCAGTGGGCAATATTGATTATGACGAGGACCTGTCCGTGCAAGTTTTCCCTGCTTACCAGGGAACTATCATCGCGACCTTGGTGCAGCTTGGCGCCCAAGTTCGTATAGAGCAGCCCCTCTACACCATTAAGAGTCCCGACCTGATTCAGGCAGAGTCAACATTGATCGGAGCAGCAGCGACTTTTGAGTTGACCAATAGGGAACTGGCGCGTGTTCGTGGCTTGGCAGGCATTGCAGAGCGGGAAAGGGAACAAGCGATCTCCGACCAACAAACGGCGGAGGGTGCGCTGAAAGCCGCGCGAGATGCGGTGCGAGTCTTCGGCAAGACGGATGCCGAAATCGATCAGATGATTGCCTCGCGCAAAATCGATCCCGCCCTGATGGTGCGCAGCCCCATCCCCGGCAAGATTACTTCCAAAAACGCGCAACCGGGCTGGTTGGTGCAGCCCGGAAACCTGCCGGCGCCCTATTCGGTCTCAGACGTCACCCTCAAATGGATGCTGGCCAATGTGGCCGAAAGCGAAATCCCGCTCTTCCACTTGGGTGAGCCGGTCGAAGTCCGTGTGGTCTCTTATCCTGACCGCGTGTTTTTGGGAAGGGTTGCGAAAATCCACGAAAGCGTTGACCCGGGTACGCATCGAGTAACGATCCGTTCCGAAATCGCGGACCCCGGCAATGAGCTGCACCCCGGAATGCTCGCGAACTTCGTCATCCGGGTTAAGGCCCCGATCGACGCCACCGCCATACCCGCCGCCGGCGTGGTCCGTGAACCCGACGGCACTATGACGGTTTGGGTGACGACCGATCGCCATCGTTTTGTACAGAAGGTCGTCAAAGTGGGCCTGCGCAAGGACGGCTGGGTCGAAATCCTCGAGGGCCTGCGGCCGGGAGAATTGGCCGTAACAGACGGCGCGGTGTTTCTCAGCAACATGCTGGAAGCGCCCCCCTCGGACTAGAGGCCGAAAATCGAAACTCGAAATTCGAAAATCGCCGCTTAAGTCAGAGGCTTTCCCTTAGCTAGGGCCGAGCCCTCCGGAAAACTCGAGTTTCGAATTTCGAATTTCGATTTTCACGTTTCGATTTTCGTTGCGACGTCATGTTTAAGTCTCTCATCTCATTTTGTCTCAGTCGCCGCCCGATTGTGGTGCTCGGCCTGTTGTTGTTCGCAGGCGCAGGGTTCATCGCCTTCAAGCTGCTCAACATCGAGGCCTACCCAAATCCCACGCCCGTGATTCTGGAGATCACCGCCCAAGCTCCCGGTCTTTCGGCGGAGGAGATGGAGCGTTATTACACTCTTCCCACGGAAATCGGACTTTACACCACGCCCGGCATCGACGTCATCCGCTCGACTTCGTTTTATGGCTTGTCATTCGTCCGCGTCACCTTCAAATACGGCGTCGACTACAACTTCGCCTACGC
>JBELAJ010000135.1:0-22969 GCA_049508935.1 Terriglobia bacterium
TGGCAATAAGTATGCTTCGCTCGAAAAGGCTGTCCGCCTTGGGGCATGTCCCTTTGCTGTAACTCCGGAGCAAGGGCTGGTTCTCTGCCAGGTTCCAGGGAAAGCCGTGACCGTCCACGGAGGCCGTGTTCACTAGGCTGACATTATTGAAATAGAGATGCAGGCCCCAATCTGTCATTACCACATTCGAAACGCCTTGCGGGGAAGTGACAATGCCTTCCGCCCGCAACGCCCGATTCACGCGTTGCGCCGTGTCGGCGTCAGCGTACGTGGTGATCAGGAAGCAACCGGTGTCGCCGGCCGGGTCAACGATTTTACGCAACTGCACGCCGGGGAACTTTGCCAAGGCTTCCCGGATGCGGTATTTGCTGGCGTGCATGGCGCCGACGATGCGCGGCAACTTCCGCAATTGAACGCGCAGAACGGCCGCGCGAATTTCGTCGAGCCGATAGCCCATACCCCACAGCATGAGGTCGGGGTCGTTGAAAATCAGCCTTCCTGACTCGTCGCGAGCGTAGCCCAGGTCGTGGCAGGCAAACGCTCTCTGCCAGAGCCGTGTGTTGTTGGTGGCTATGCAGCCCCCTTCTCCCGCGCTCATATTCTTGTTCATCTGGAAGCTGAACACGGCCATGTCGCCAAACGTGCCCACTCTCTGGCCGCCGACGCTTCCTCCATTGCATTGTGCGCAGTCTTCCAGCAGCCAGAGGCCGTGTTTTTTTGCAATCCCCTCGACCGCCTTCACGTCTCCGGGCGAACCGCTCATGTGAACCATGATGATCCCTTTGGTGTGGGGGGTGATGCGCTTCTCCAGGTCAACCGGGTCCAGGCAAAAGGTTTCATTAATGTCTGCCAGCACCGGGATCGCCCCGTGGTTCACCACCGCCGCCAGCACCGATACCCACATGTAGGCGGGGACGATCACTTCCTGGCCAGGCCCCGCCCCCAAGGCCGAAAGAGCGGTATGGAGCGCACCCGTGCCGCTGCTGACTCCGATGGCGTGAGCGACGCCCAGGACTTTCGCAAACTCCGCCTCGAAGGCCTCAACCTCTTTTTGCAAAGCCACCCCGTAGTATCGAAATAACGAGCGGCTCCTCAGCAGGCGCACCACAGCCTCAACCTCCTCTTCGTCCATATAATGCACGCCCGGGAATTCCAGGGGCAACGGTTCGGTCCGCACGGGCGCGCCGTTGTCGATGGCCAGCTTGCCGTTGAGAACCTGCGTGCTTGGGCTTTCCGGTTTTTCGTTTGGCATTTTGCTTCTCTCCATTTCAGATTCCCCTCCTTTGCTAAGGAGGGGTGAGGGGTGGTTGGCTGTCCGCTCAGTCCTGGCACCCACCACCCCCGGCCCCTCCTCAACTGAGGAGGGGAGTCACGGTAACCCTACGATTATTCCGCGACCTTCAAAATCCCGCGGACCGGAATATCCTGCGACGACCTTCCCACCATGATCTCAAAGTCGCCCGGGACGACCTCCCAGTGCAGGTCGACGTTAAGCAATTGCAAGTCCTCCGGTGTAAGCGTGAAGCGCAGCGTCTTGTTTTCGCCGGGCTCGAGGGCCACGCGCTCGAAACCGCGCAGGCGCTTCACGGGCGTTGACACCGGAGCGTACGTCTCGTGGACATAGAGCTGCACGGTTTCCGTTCCGGCCAGGCTCCCCGCGTTCTTTACATCCACGCTTACCTGCGCATTCCCCGCCGGGTGAATCTGCCCAGGAGTGATACGCAAGTTGCTATAGTCAAATCTGGTATAGCTCAACCCATAACCGAACGGATACAAAGGCGTGGCGGGCATGTCGGCATAGCCCCTGTGGATCTCCTGCATCCAGGCGGCCTTCGAGGGTTTGTAGTTGTAATAGACGGGTAACTGTCCTGAATGGCGCGGAACGGTGATCGCCAGCCTGCCCGTTGGGTTGTAGTCCCCAAACAGAACATCCGCCACCGCTTCTCCGCCCCGTTCGCCCGGTTCCCAGGCCTCGACGATAGCCGGGATATGCTCCGCGGTCCAGCGGGTGGAAAGCGGCCGGCCGTTAACAAGCACGACAATGGTGGGCGTGCCGGTCTCATAGACAGCCTTGATGAGATCTTCCTGAACTCCAGTCAAATCCAGGTTGGCCACGTCATGGCCCTCGCCATCCGTCCGATGCTCGAGACCTTCTTCGCCGTCGGGATCTTCCTGTTGTTCACCGACCACCACAATGGCCACCTTGGAATTCTTGGCGGCCTGAACGGCTTCCGCAAATCCCTTCTTGTTCGGGCCGAGAATTCCGCAGCCTTTGGCGTAGGTCACGCGAGCCGAGGCGGGGACTGCTGTCTTGATCCCTTCGCGGATCGTCACCACGTGCTGAATAACTTCCGAGGGGGAGTAATCACCCAACTGATTTCTCACGTTGTCGGCGTTGGGGCCAATGACGGCAATCGAGCCAACGTCCTTTTTCAAGGGCAAGAGATGGTTGTCGTTCTTCAGCAGCACGATTCCCTCGTGTGCCGTGCGCAGCGCCAGCTCCTGATGCTCTTTCGAATGCACGATGTTCACGGCTCGCGCAGGATCGACTTCCGAATGCTCGAAGAGTCCGAGAGCGAACTTCTGCTCCAGGACGCGCCGCAGCGCCCGATCGACCAGCGCGATGGGTACTCGTCCTTCTTGGACATTCTCAATCAAGGGGCCCATGTAAGCAGGTTCGTAGGTGATGTTCAGGTCCACGCCGGCTTTGAGCGCCAGAGCCCCCGCTTCTTTTTGAGTGGGAACGATGTGCTCATAAATAAGCGTTCCGAACCCGCCTCCTTCGCTTTCGACAATGCCTTTAAAGCCCAGTTCCTGCCGAAGCACATTATTCATCCACTTTACGGAAGCGTGAGCTGGCACATCTTCGACCTCCGGATAACCGGCCATGACGCCCAACCCGCCGGATTTGGTGATTCCCCCAATCCAGGGGAGCAACACGTTCTCGCGAATGTAACGGTCTGACAACTCAATGGCGCCGCGCTCGAGGCCGCTCGCAGGCTCGCTCTGGGTGGGGAAATCCGTCATTACCGCGATGACTTTGTCCGGAGCGGCGATGTTATCGCCCTGGGTGCCCTGAACGATGCTCTCCGCGATGCGTTCGTACAGGTAGGGATCTTCGGTGTAAGCCTCCTCGTTGCGTCCCATGCGCGGATCGCGGTCTTCCTCCAGCACCAGCGTGGAAAGCATGTGGATTCCCACCGCCCTGGCTTCAGCGGCCGCAGCCGCATAAATGGCCTTCACGAGATCCATGTCAAACGTACTGCCGATGGTCAGGCCTTCCGGAAAGACCGTGGCGCCGGACATCATGGCGCCGTGCGTGCCTTCTTCGTCTTCGAGCAGGGGAATTTTCAGGCGGGTCTGGGTGCTGGCGATTTTCTGAAGTTCGTTGAAGTACTCGGCTTGTTGGCGCGCACCTTTGCGCAGAATCTCGTTCGCCAAAGTGAAAAAACCGCAGCCGGGGCCAATCTCCTGGGTGTAGGTTCCGGCGGCGAACTTTCGGCAGGCCTCCGTCTTCGTGGGGATGTTCCGCCCCAATTCCTCTACATAAACGCAGGGCAAGTTGAGCTGGCCCACCTTCTCCTTGAGCGTCATGCGGCTCATCAGGTCATTAATGCGCCGCTCGACGGGCTGGTTAGGATCGAGATAGATCGGTTCCTCGCCGGCAGTTTGTGCGATGGCCGCTGGAACAAGTGCCAGAAATAAGAATGGAAACACCAGAAGCCATTTCTGGTTCGACATTCCTAACCTCCCCACCACTGTCATCCTGAGGAGCCGCAGGCGACGAAGGATCTCCGAAGTTCGTTGAAAGTGCAACTGCCGAGATTCTTCGCTTCGCTCAGAATGACAGTGTTCAAGCGTTTTTGTGCAGCTAACAAAGCCAACCCCTCGGCAGGCGATTGCCGCGCATAGCCGAGACACGGTGAGCTGACGTGGGAACCGTTTGGATCAACCCAGCCCCGTAGCGCCGAAACCCTGGCATTATACCCGAAGAGGCTGACGAGGCTGCTATGAAAATCTTGTGCCGAAGGCACCTTGGAGTGCGGCGGCTTGACGCCGCCTTGGAATTATCGAGGAGCTCGGAGTCGCACACGACGCCGCTCTTAGCCTTTCGAGTTCTTCTCACGAAGAAGCTTGGCTGGCGCCGGACGAAGGCGGCGTCGAGCCGCCGCACTCCAAGGCGCTTCGCGGATTTTCATGGTTTCTGGGCGTCCGTCAGCCGACGGGTATTAGCGACCACGGTGCAATCCGTAACTCGTGTAGCCCCCTTCCTGTCACTTTCCAGCATCGCGTTTCCATTCGAAGCTTCGGTTCGTTTTGCGCAAGAGGCGTTGTTTTCGCTCTTTTAGTGCTCAATTTGCGCTAATTTGCGTGCAAAACGCGCATAATTTGCAGCATATAAAAAGCGATTTTCCTTTGTTTTCAGCCACTTCTTAGCTTCGTTCCCACTATTTTCCATTTTTTGTAGTTCCCTGCTTTGCTCCCCACGCCGCGCGAGTCCCGTTTTTCCTTCCCGTCCATGGGTTCCGGCTCTCCCCTGCGACAAATCGTCAACAATAGCCATCTTAGTAGGCTATCGTAGGGCAACCGGCATGTCAAGTGAAAAATGCAGAGCGACAAAAAGGCAGGTAGCGCAGTTCCGGTTCTTTAGGTCTGCGACCAGTCCGGCTCGCCACGGAGCAACCCCTCACCCGTCCCGCTTCCCGATGAAGTGCATCGGGACAGCGGGACACCCTCTCCCCAAAGGAGAGGGCACTCGAATCTTTTCGGGGAAAGGGCCGACCAGCCGACTACGCGGGAGCTTCGCCAAGCGTCTGGGCGCTGAACGCGGAGGGCTAAACGAACGACCAGGAATGTAGAAACCCGAGAGGGCGGCCGCAAGGGCCGCCCCTGCTGACTAGAAGAAGAATTTCATGGCCACTTGGCCGATGCGCGGAGCGTTGGCGTTAGTCACAAAGCCGAATGTGCCGTTGTTGATGGTGCCTGACGGAGACTGAAATTGAGCATGATTCCAGGCATTGAAGAACTCAGCACGGAACTCGAAGCTCTTCGTTTCGGTTAACTTCACATCTTTCGTCAACGACAAGTCGAAGTTGTTCCACCCCGGTCCTCCGAAAAAGCGGCGATTGGAATTTCCGAGCTGTCCTATTGTCTCTTTACTGAAAAGCGCGGTGTTGAAGTAGGGATTACAGCCCTTGGGGCATTGTGGAGTAGCCCCGGGAAGAACCGCGGTTCGAGGATTCTTGAAATCGAGGCTACCGGGAGCACGGTTTGGCTCGTCGACGTCATTGCCCTGCCCTGAACTGCCTGTTCCCAGCTCCGAATTGTCATCGTTTTCCTGTATATAAACCGGGAAACCAGTGGCGAAGCGCGTAATTCCGTTAAAGGACCAGCCATCGGTAAATCGCTTGGGGCCCGGGAGTTTGTCGAACGGCAACCTGTAGGCGTAACTGAGCACGAAGTTCTGCGCAACGTTGAATGCAGACAGCGCCTTGGTGATTGCCGGATTGATCGGATTGACGTTGTCGCTTTGGCCGAGTCCGTTGCCGGAAGCGTTATCGAGCGACTTGCTGTAGGTGTAGGCGGCGAGGAATTCCGCGCGTCCCAAGGTACGGCGTAGCGTCGCCTCAAGCGCATTGTAGTTGGAGTTGGCCAGGGTCGCCATGTAGCCGTCACTGGCAAACGCTTCGGTCATACCTCCCGTGAGACTTGGAAGCACTTGATTGTAAGGCGAGCGGACGCTGTAGACGAGCGCGCCAGTGGAGGAGGTGAATGGGCCGCCGTCCTCGCCGCCGGGGACGCATCCCGTCAGACTCATGCAGAGAGCGGGATTCGAAGGGTTAGCCTCGACCGTAGCCAGGAGCCGGTGCGCCTGCGTTCCCACGTAGCTGACGGAAAGTATGGTCGCCGAACCGAATTGGCGTTGCACGGAAAAGTCATAATGCTCCGCATAGGGAAGACTGTTGTTGTGGAAGAAGGCCGGCGAACTGCTCAACGGCAGGAATTGCGCCCAGTTCAAGGAGGTGTCGGGGTTCGAGGGGCTGACGTTGAGCGGAGGCACAGGAACCGGGAAACGCTGGCCCTCATTCACTCCCGTAGTGCGAACGATGAAGGGGTTCTGAAATTCCGGGAGAAGGCCAGGCTGCCACCAGTACCCATACGGGGCGTCGCCGCTCTCCTGCTCGAGGATGCGGTTCTCGAAGGTGTTGTAATAGATACCAAAGGCCGCCCGGACGCTCGTTTCCCCGCCTCCTCCGACTAACTTGCTTAGGAAGCCGCCGGAAGCATGGGGCGAATAAGCAAGCCCTATGCGCGGGCCGAAATTGTGATGGCCGGTCGGGGCGAGAGTGGAGGGAATTCCCGGGTCCCCAGGAAAGCACCAACCCTTGGGCGATCCCGGAAACTCTTTCGACTGGCAGCCGGGAATGAGGGCTTCCCATTCGTTGTGAGCCTCCCACCAGGGAGAACTGACTTCCCATCTCAAACCGTAGTTCACGGTGAGGTTGTGGGTGGCACGCCAGCTATCCTGGACATAGAGGTCGTAAGATCGCGAACGGCCATAGACGGGTAGTTGCAGGCCCTGAGAGTAGGTATTAGGCGCTCCAATCAGGAAATCGGCAAAATCAAAGCCCGTCTCGTTGCCGTTGAATCCGAACGAGCCGTTGAGGTTCAGGGTGAAGCGGTATTCAACTTGGTCGTAACTGAACGCCCCGCCGAATTTCACGGTGTGGGTCCCGAAAACTTTCGAGAAGTTATCAGCGAAGTTGAAGGTATTGTCAAAGACCCGCAGGAAGTTGTTGGCGACACCAATGTTGTAGTTGTTGAAGCCGATAGGTTCCACGCCCTCGTAGCTTGGGTTCATCGGAAAAATGCCGGTGAAGCCTTCATCAGAGAGCTTTGGACCAAGCCCGCCAAAGGGAGTGCCGGAAAACTGCACATCACGCATATAACCAAGCCGCAGTTCGTTGACGGCCGCCGACCCAAGCGACTTGGTGATGCCCACGTTTATGATCTGCGCCCGGCCGTTGTTGCCAGAGGCGAACCCCGGGATATTGTCGGCCCCGAAAGGATTGACCTGGGTGTCATCGTCGAGGAAATAGTAGGCGGAAACCAAACCCAGGCGGGTGTTGGCATCGATCCGACCGCTGCCTTTGTCGTCGCGGAGCGTTCCTTTATAAGCCGAGGTGGTGAAAACCGAGCCCGAGTTGGGAAGTGGGATGTACTTCTGGAGGAACTGGGCGGGCGCACTGATCGCGGACGAGGGGATAGCCGCGTTTGGAAATACACATTGCGTGTTGACCGTACACCCGTTCGTGTAATACGACTCGCCGGCGGTGACGGGGTAGCCCAGCTCTTGGGAGAGCGTGTTAGCCCAGGCTGGTCCTTTCACCGTGCCGGTGAGCTGGCCGGCCACATCTGAGAGATTGCCCGATCGATCTTGCTGGGAGGGCACTGCGATCAGCCCGCTGTCCTCGCCTTGCACCAGACGCGTCCCCTGATAGTCGGCGAAAAAGAAGAGTTTGTCATGGATGACCGGTCCGCCCCCCGTGCCGCCGAAGATATTCTGGTGCAAGGTGGCAAGGCTGGGAGAAAAAAAGTTGCGGGAATCGAGATGGGGATTGCGCACGAACTCGAAGGCATCGCCGTGGAACTGGTTGGTACCCTGCTTGGTGACGACGTTGATGAGCCCTCCAGTGTAATTCCCATACTCGGCGTCGGCGTTGTTGGTGAGAATACGGAATTCGGCGATCGAGTCGAGGTTGGGAATAATGGCGGTGTTGTTGTACAACCTTTCCTCGGCGTTGCCGCCATTTACGATGAAGCCGTTACCGCTTTCCCGCTGTCCGCTCACCGAGAGCGCCCCGGAATTCAAGTTTCCCGAAACGGCCATGCCGGAATCCTCGCCACTGGAGGCGGGCGCTACGCCCGGTTGCAGGGCCAGCAGGTCGGTATAGCTGCGGCCGTTCAGAGGCAGCGTGGTCATTTTCGTGTTCCCAATGACCTCACCCATCTGGGTGTTGGTGGTTTCCACATGTACGGCCGTCGAGGTGACGCTCACCTCCTGGTTCACGGAGCCAACCTTCATCGTGGCATCGACGCGGAGGGCAGTGTTGACATCAATGACCAATCCTGTCTGCCGGTATTCCTCGAACCCTTTCTCAGTGATCCTGACCTCGTAATGACCGGTGGGGAGGGCCGGAAAGTTATAGAACCCCGACGCATTGGTCTGGGTCGAAGTCTGAATGCCGGTATCCGTATCGAGAGCCACCACCGAGACTCCGGGCATGACCGCCCCAGTAGGGTCCGTTACGGTTCCCGAAATACTGCCTGTGACGCCAGCGCGGGCAAGCGAGCTCGTCAACAACAACAGTGCCGCCAGGGTGAATAAGCGTTGAAAACGTAAACTCGCGATCTGCGTATTGAGCATTACGATTCTCCTGTCCCGGAATACGGATGTGTGAAGGACGATTCTCACCCTTTGCCAAACGACCCGACGGAGTACAAAAGGAATGCCAATGACGGCCAAGGTGGGCTAAGTCGCTCTCGCCTACAAGTTTCGGCTGCGCGTCGCGCGCGGCCATGGACATTGCCGGAAGCATGTAGAGAAGGCTCAGCCCTGCTACCCAACGTCTAAGACTTACCTTGAAGAAGGAGAATTGTCAAGGTGATTCGCCACTGGAGTGCGGCAGCGAAGCTGCCGCCTTGGTATTCGGGGAACACGGCGGCAGCTTGGCTGCCGCACTCCAAGGGCAACCAGCGCATTCTCGTGGTTGTTGGCCGCCTGGCCCGACACGCGGTTCGTCGTCTGTTTGTTAAATCGAAGTGTTATGGCGCCCCCAGAGCCTGAAGCGCCCGGAGGCCGTGTTCGACACGTTCCATTTCGCATTCGAGAGCAGCCATCGTTTCGCCGGCGTGCGAGAAGTCCCGCTGCTCGGCAAAGGTCTCCAGCCGTCCAGCCATTTCAGCCGCGTCAAGGGCCAAAAGATTCCCGGCTGATCCTTTGAGTGTGTGAGTCAGGCGTGCCAGTTCAGGTCCGTTATTCTCCTCGAAGGCGCGCCGCGCTGCGGCAAGGAGGCCAGGACATTGGCTCAGATGGATCTCGATGAGTTCACTCATAAGCTGAGCGTCCCCTCCCAGACGTTCCAGAAGGGCGCTTCGATCCACGGGCGCGCGTTCGCTGCGCATCGGCTGAGCTTCAGCCGACTCTTGGACCTCAGGGGCGAGGCATGGCTCCTCCAGTGAGGCGGCATGCCCTGATTCGACAGAAGGCCCGCCCTCATAATCCCGCAAGAGCCGCCGCAATTCCTCTAGTTGGACCGGCTTCGACAGATACCCATCCATTCCCGCGGCAAGGCAACATTCCCGGTCCCCTTTCATCGCGTAGGCAGTGATCGCAATGATGGGCACACGGCCGCCCGTCTGTTTCTCGTGGGTGCGGATCGCCGCAGTGGTTTCGAATCCATCCATGCCGGGCATCTGCACGTCCATGAAGACCAGATCAAATCCTCCCGCTTGGGCGTGCTCGATCGCCGCCAGCGCTTCCCTTCCGCTTTGCGCCTCCACCACGTTATGTCCCCGCTTGGTGAGCAAATGCGTCACTAGAGTGCGGTTTACGTCGTTATCCTCGACCAGGAGTATCTGCAGCTTTCGGCCGGCATTCGACGGCCCGGGCTCGCCGGGCCCGGCTCGAAGTGCAACCTCTACCGCTGAGCAACCGGTGACGCCTTGAATCGCGGCCAGAAGCTCGTGTGGAAATATCGGCTTCGTCAAGTACGCTGACGCTTTTGATTCCTGGCTGTGCGCCGGGTCCGGGATTTGGCGGAAGCCGCTTGCCAGCCTGATGGTGGCCTTTTCCAGCTTGGGGTCGACCTTGATTCGTTGGACAAGAGCAGTGCCATCGGGGTCCGGCAGACGTGCGTCCAGCAGCACGGCCGCAAAGGGGGGCGTCTTTTCATTTGCCGAATCGAGCTGGAAGAGCGCTTCCTGACCGCTGCCGCAGAGGGCCGGCTGCGCGTTCCACCGCGTGAGCAGACTTCCCAGAATCCGCAGACTGGTGGCATTATCGTCCACTACGAGGATCCGTTCGCCATTGAGGTCGGGTGGCGGGCCAATCATCCGGCAGGACGACGCCAGACCAAAGCAAACGGTAAAGTGAAAGGTGCTGCCCTTGCCCAATTCGCTACTCAGCCAGATCCTGCCTCCCATCATCTCAACCAGCCGGGCGCAGATGCTCAACCCCAATCCCGTTCCGTTGAATCTTCGCTTCGTTGAGCCATCCGCTTGAGCAAACGGCTCGAAGATCAATGTGTGTTTCTCCGCCGGAATCCCGATGCCTGTATCCCGCACGGAAAAATGCAAGCTGAGATTTTCCGCGTCCTCGCTTTCTTTTTCTACGGAAAGCAGGATTTCCCCCCGCTCCGTAAACTTTGTGGCGTTCGCCAGAAGGTTCACGATGACCTGGCGCACCCGCCCGGGATCACCGCGCAGCACTGCCGGAACATCGGAAGAGATCTCAAGGCAGAGCTCCAGCCCCTTCTGTTGCGCGTCAATCGCTAGAGGTTTCAATGCTTCTGCCAGCGTGTCAGTCAGCCGAAATTCCACCGAATCCAGTTCGAGCTTTCCGGCTTCGATCTTGGAGAAATCCAGGATGTCATTGATCACGCCAAGCAAAGAGCGGGCCGAGGACCTCGCGGCTTCCAGGTACTCGCGTTGCTCGGAAGTCAGCGAAGTTTCGAGCGCGAGTTCCGTCATCCCCACAACGCCGTTCAAAGGAGTGCGAATCTCGTGGCTCACGTTGGCGAGGAACTCGCTTTTGGCGCGGCTGGCGGCTTCGGCAGCTTCCTTGGCCTGCCTCCACTCCTCTTCGGCGCGCTTCCTATCCGTGATGTCGATCACGGTGCCTTCGATTTCGGGACCGGCCCCATTGCCCTCGATCAGGTTGGAGTTTTCCAGTACCCAAACGCGGCTTCCGTCTTTGCGACGCACGCAGAGTTCATAGAAAGTCACGGCCTTGTGTTCTTTCAAACGCGCGATCAGCGCTTCGCGGCCTCCAGCGTCAATGTGCAGCACCTGTGCGCCATGTTGGAGCACTTCCGCTGGAGACAAGTAGCCAAGGATTTGCGCAAATGACTGGTTGCAATCCACAAGCCGGCCGTCCAAGGTGGTGCGAAACACCCCAGCCATGTTCCGCTCGAACAGCAGGCGGTAGCGCTGTTCGCTCGAACGCAGTGCGTCCTGGGCTTTCTTCCGCTCACAAACGTCACGGGCCGCGCCTTGGATCCCCACCACCTTGCCGTCTTCCCTGATTAAGCGTGTGCTGACTTCGACCGGAATCGGGCGGCCATCTTTGGCAACGAATTCAACTTCGTAGGTAGTACTTGCACAGCCTTGAAGCTTCAGCTTCGTCATATTCGAGGCCAGCTCGAGTGACGCCGGAGTGAGCAGGTCAGCGATATTCTTCGTCAGCACCTCGTCACGAGTGAAACCGGTAAGAACTTCCGCTGTCCGATTCCAGGAGGTTATTGCGTAATTTAGGTCGTGGGTATAGATGGCGTCGGTGGAGTCTTCGAAAAGATCGACGAATTGTTTCCTCAAAGCCGCCTCGCGCCGAATCCATTCGCGCAAGGTTCCCGCCTGCTGGCGCACGCGGGCACGAAGAATCGCACCCCATACGATTCCCCCGGACAAGAAAGCGGCGGTGAGCGCGGGCAGCCAGATTTCAAGGCTAGGGTACATCGCCCAGCCTCTCCAACTGAGGCCTCAGGTGCACCTCGAAGCAGTCAGGACATACTCCGTGGCTGAATTGGGCCTCCGAATGGCTGGCCACATAAGCGTCCACTTGTTCCCAGTAGTTTCGGTCATTGCGAATCTTCTTGCAATAAGAGCAGATCGGGAGCAGTCCTTGAAGCTGCTTCACTCGCTTCAATGCGTCTTCCAGTTCGTGATTGCGTTCCAGGAGGGCTTTCTGTAACTGCACGACGCGCGCCCCGGCGTGCAGCCGCGCGCGTAGTTCGCGGGGATCAAAGGGCTTTGTGACGTAGTCGTCGGCCCCGGCTTCGAGCCCCTGTACGACGTTCTCAAGCCCTCCGCGCGCCGTAATCAGAATGATGTAGGTCGGGGCGTCGAGCAGCGCGGCGCGCACCCGGCGGCAGACTTCCAGACCATCGACACCCGGCATGACCCAATCCAAAAGGACGATCTCAGGAGGATTCGGCCCTTTCATTATGTGCAGAGCCTCGGTCCCGTCTTCCGCCGCCAGAACGTCAAATCCCCATTTCCCCAGAGTCCCTTGGATCAGATGCCGCGTCGTGGCTTCGTCGTCCGCGATCAGGACCCGCACGTCACTCCTCCTGCTTCAACGCTGCCTCAGTGATCCGAATGGTCGTTTGCGGCCCGGAGACTCAGCGACTCGGGCCGGCGTAATGCCGCCGAGAGTTCCTCAAGGGAGTAGGGCTTACCGATGAAACCCAGGGCGCCTGCCAGCCGCGCGTCACGGACTATCTCGGTCGAGGTGTATCCCGAAGTCAGAATTACTTTCAAATTGGCGTTCATTTCGCGCAACCGGCGGCAGGTCTCTAAGCCCGTAATCCCCGGCATTACCAAATCCAGCAACACGATCTGGATTTGGCCGGAGTGCGAGCCAAAGACCTCACAGGCCTGCCAGCCATCCGCGGCCGTAAGCACCTGATATCCGAGCCTCTTCAGTCCTTCCTCCGCGAACGCCAGAACCATCGGCTCGTCGTCAACCACCAGGACCGTCCCGCTCCCGGGTTCGAGTGAAGAGCTTCGGGTTAAGCTCCGATGTTCCACGGGTGGGGTCTTCAGCGGCAGATGAATTGAAAAAGCGGAACCCAGGCCGACCTCGCTTGCCACCTGCACGAACCCGCCTGCGCTGCTGGCCATTCCATAAACCATCGAGAGCCCTAGCCCAGAACCTTTGCCGGGCTCCTTGGTCGTAAAAAAGGGATCGAAAATCCGGCTCAACACCTGAGGAGGCATGCCTACACCCGTATCTCGAACCGTGATGCACGCATAACTACCTGGCAGGCAACGGCTGGGACGCGAGGGATCATTCTCGCCGTAAACGACCCGCGAACTCTCCAGCGTCAGTACTCCCCCATCCGGCATGGCATCTCGCCCGTTGATGCACAGGTTCAGGACCGCCTGCTCGAATTGCGCTGGGTTGGCGTCAACCCAGAGCGGACCTGCCTGGCTGCGGGTTTGTACCTGAATGCGCCGGTCGAAGGTGCTGGTGATGATCTTCACAACCCGACCCAGGACGTCCCCCACGCGGATAGGGACTGCTTCCTGCCTTCCTTGTCGCGCCAGACCGAGTAACTGCCGAGTAAGGTCAGAGCCCCGCTGGGCAGACTGTTCGATCATCTTCACGAACTCGAGGAGCGGGTCGGAAGGAGCCAGCCGTAATCGCACAATAGAGGCGAACCCCAGAATGACTCCCAGCAAGTTATTGAAATCATGCGCAATACCGCCTGCCAGGGTACCGAGAGCCTCGGTCCGCTGCGCCTGAAGAAGTTTCTCTTGCAGTTGGCACTGAGCACACAGTTCTGGCCTTCCCGGCGACTCGTGACGTGAATCTCCAACCTGAACTACCTGGCCGCCCGCGGATACCGCAGAAGGGCAAGATTCAATGCAAGGATTTGCAAACGACACTGTGACGGTTTGTTCTGGCATTCCAGACCTCAATCTGTCTTTCGGCAGTTCAGGATTTAATCTTAAATGGGAGCCAGGGCATAAAACGGCTGCTACGGAGAGCAAGCCGCCTTCTTAACTGTCAGCACAGGTCGTTGTTGCCTAACCTACCGCAGGAGGAAGCCTTCCCGGTCCATTCTCCAACCCCGAAATGAAAAAGGTCCAGCCCTCAACCTTGGAAAACGGATTTGACATGTTTCTGGATTCGTTTCGCGTGCCGGTTCAGTTCTTGGACGAGATGAGCCGGGCCAAGCCGGGCCAGCTTTCGAGACTTCGTGGCAAGGATCTCCCACTCGATCGCCTCGAGCGGGTCGGGTAGACTCTTTTCCTGGTAGCCGTACCCCAACTCGTTAGCGCGGCAGAGCAGGTCGCTGATGCTCACCAGCGCCACCAGTTCGGGATGGAGTCTGCTCTGCTGAACATCGTGGTGGTATCGAATAACCTCGCCAAGGTGGCATGGAAGCCGCCACATCTCAGCCACCACGCTGCCGCTGTCGCAATGTGTAAAGCCCATTGAGTCGGTCTCCACCTCATGAAGCGCTTTTTGCTCGGCGGCGGCGCGCGTCAGGCAGGCGGAGGACTCACCGGGAAACGCCACCAGGTTGATGATCTCGCCCAGGTCATGTAAGAGTCCTCCCAGGTAGGCCCGTTCGGGGTCAGGGAAATCAATCCAGCGAGCCAGTTCCCTGCCTAACAGCGCGCACCCCAGGGAATGTTCCCAAAGGGCCAAGGCGACAGCGATATTCTGGTTCCTTGGGATCAGATTGAGCAACGAGCAGCCCAACAAGATTTCGCGCACTTTTCTGACTCCTAACACAATGACCGCCCCATGGATGGTTTTTACAGTCTGAGGCAGGAAGTAAAAGGCCGAATTGGCCATGCGCAGACACTGGGCTGCAATGGATTCATCACAGGAGATCATGTCCACGACCCTTTTCACTTCCATCTGGTCAATGGGTTTTTCCATGTAGTGGAGGAGCGGGCGGACAATGGCAGGAACCGTAGGTATCGAATTCAACCTCTCCAGCCGGGCGCGAATTACCTCTCGCGCATTCGAGCCGTCGGGTGATAATGTGGGGGCCGCATCGCGCCTGCCGCTTGCATCCGCCTTCTCCATAAGTGCTGCCATCGCGGAACTCACTCCTTGGGGACCTCGACGTGTGGTGGGGCCTCCACCACGGTGCCCATCAGGCTCGACTGAACCTTGGTCGGCGGCGCAACCACCACCAGATCGACCCGCCGGTTGAGCGCCCTTCCTTCCGGCGTCGTGTTCGGCGAGACAGGGTGGAATTCGGCGTATCCCGCCACCGACAGGCTCTCCGGGGGGAACCCGTACCGGGTAACAAACAACTTGGCCACCTCGGTGGCGCGCGAGGTGGAAAGCTCCCAGTTGGAATCAAAACGCTGAGTGTGAATTGGAATGTTGTCCGTGTGCCCCTCGATCCGAACCTGGTATTGACCGTGCGCCAGAACTTTCGCAATGCGCGCTACCGCGGGCTCTGACTTCAGTTTGACTTCGGCGGAACCGCTGTCGAAGAAACCGATTTCGCGAAGACTGACGACCAAGCCCTCCCGCCCCACCTTGATGGCGACTTCGCCGCGGATGAGCTCGTGTTGTAGTTGTTGTGCAAGCTGGTTTTGAAGTTTGGCGAGGTTGCTTACCGTACTCTGTTCGCGCAGCGCTGTAACCGTGGGAAGCCCTTCCTGGGTTGGCCCCACCGAAATGGGTGGAACCTTCGAGGAAGGCAGATTGAAAATGCCCAGGTCCTTGAAGGCAGTCTCGATGGCTACGGCAAGCTTTCCGACCTTCCCCTTGTCCGTCTGCGAGGCCGCAAACATCACTACAAAGAAAGCAAATAACAACGTGATGAAATCCGCGTAGGAAACCAGCCATCTCTCGTGGTTGGCGTGGCCCTTGGGTCGCCGCTTCATGCCGCTTTCGCCTCCTCTGTCTTGGACGCCTCGCTCTTCGAGGCCTCGGACAGGAAACTGTTCAACTTGAGTTCAACCATGCGTGGGTTCAGACCTTCCAGAATCGAGACTACTCCTTCCAGCATCATCTCGCGCGCCACTTGCTCTTCCCGCATTCGAATTTTGAGCTTGCCCGCCGAGGGAAGAAAAATGATATTGGCGACACCCACGCCATAGATCGTGGCCACGAAGGCTGTGGCAATGCCGCGCCCCACTTCGTCCATTTTGTCCAGGTGCTGCATCACTTGAATAAGCCCCAGGACGGCGCCAATGATCCCGATGGTCGGGGCGAAGCCGCCCGCCGACTCAAAAACCATGGGGATTTTTTCCTCCTGCTCTTCGCGATTCTGGAGTTCCAACTCCATCATCTTTCGCAGTTCTTGAGGCTCCGTGCCGTCAATCGCCAGCATCAGCGATTTCTTGAGGAACGGATCATCAATGGTCTCCAAGTCCTTATCGAGAGAGACGATTCCTTCTTTGCGCGCTTTCTGGGCAAACCCCACAAGTTGACGAATTACCGCCTGGCCGTCCCGCTTTCGTTCCAAAACTACCCTGACTAAACTCGCAAAAGCCGCCAGGACGGTGGGAAGAGGAAACTGGATCATGACAGCCCCAATGGTCCCGCCCAGAACAATCATGGCGGCCGTAGGCTTAAGAATCTGGCCGAGATTTCCGCCTTCGATGAGCAGGCCTGCCAAGATTCCGCATACCGCAAGAACAATCCCGCCCACGGTGGATTTATCCACTTGCCGATCTCCCAATCCCTCAATGTGGCGCGGAACCCTGGCTCCGGGGCTTGAAGCCTGTTCGCGAGCTTCCGGAGATGCCGCGAACCTCAAAGCTCTGGGCTCGCACTAACCTTCCGAGAGCCCAGCCGCGCCAAAGCGTGCCTTTACGTCAACGCTTATTTCTCACACTCGTCCCGCTTCTTCTCGCCTGTCTCCGGACTCTGAACCAGGGGACCTGCCGCCGCCACGATCCGGGCTCGGAAGTTCATGATGGCCTCCATCACCTCCGCAACCGACTCGAGGACCACGATCTTTTCCCCCGAAACCAGCGTGAGGACGGTATCCGGGGTGTTCTCAATGAACTTGATCATCTCCGAGTTGACGACCGGGTCCAGGCTGCGCCGCAGGGCCCAAACTGCCTCTGTGCGCTCGATATCCCCGGGACGCTGCGAGTCCTCAGCAGCACATGCACTCCCCCGTTATTCCATCGGCAAGCCGGGAAACAGCCTTCAACTTTGCGCGTGCGCCACGCTGGCCGAACGCCCAAAGGTTGAAAGCGTCTGAATGTCTCGGTCCTCCAACATGATTGATATCGGAAGTTCGGGGACGATTATTGATAGGATATAGTGTAGCGCCTAGGAACGGCTCAGGGGCTATACTAGTAGCCTGCGGGCTTGTCCGTCGATGGTTGACCGGCTCGGCGGCGAAAAACACCCTCTGAAATTCGAAGACGGGAATAATTCGATTTTCGAGTTCCGATTTTTTGCGCTGCGGATTTCGATTATCGATTTTCTCCGCTTTCCATGCAGGGTTTGTAAAGTTTTGCAATGTGGTGTCGATAGGGTAGGTGAATTTGGAAACGGTTCCGTGAGTCGGAACGAAGCTTTTGCGGCGCGACGTAGAGGCTCCGGCCGAAACGGAAACTTTATTAAAAGGAGCCTCCACATGGCACTCAGTGTTCTGAACAATATTGCTTCCTTAACAGCCCAGAACGAACTCGCAATCACCAACAATAACCTGCAAAACACCCTCTTCCAATTGTCCTCCGGCTCGCGCATCAACAGCGGCGCCGACGATCCGGCGGGACTGTCAGTCGCGGACGGGTTGCAGGCCAATATCACCGCGCTCACCCAGTCGGCGCAGAACGCCACCAACGGCGTGGGCCAACTGCAAGTTGCAGACGGAGCTCTCTCGCAGGTCACCACCCTGCTGAATCGCGCCGTCACGCTGGCTACCGAAGCCGCGAATGGCGGGTTGACCACCGACCAATTCTCAGCCATCACCAATGAGTATTCTTCGATCGTATCGGAAATCAACCGCATCGGCAACGCTACGAATTTCAACGGCAACCCGGTGTTTTCCTCCACCACCGCACCCAACCCCAGCGAAGCCGTCAGCATGGCGCAAAGCAGCCTGAGCGCCAATCAGGCCCTGACGGCGGGAACCACCACCTCCGTGCAGATAGGGAACGCACCGGCTTACACCTTTACGGCCGGAGCCGCCGGCGCCACCGTCCTGGGGACCACGAGTTTGGCTGCCCAGGGCCTCAATACCACCATTGCCAATGGTGAAACTCTTACTCTTAGCAATGGCTCAGGGGCCGGCCAAGGGACTGTCAATTTCACCGCGGCCACACAGAAATGGGGAGGTTCCGCTACGGTAGTGAATTCAGGAACTGTGCTCGCCGCCGGGGATACTTTCACGCTGACCAGTACGGACGGCGGGAGCGTGAATTACTCGTTTACGGCAGGCGACCATGTCTCCAACCTCCTGACCGCTCTCAACGCAAGCGGCGACGCCAATGTGAAGGCGTACGTCGATTCTGCCGGCCATCTGACCATTACGAGCGCGGCTGGCGATAACCTGACAGTGACCCAGAGCGCTCAGTCCAAAACCGACGTGGGCACTCTGGTCGCCACGCAGGATACGGTGGGCGACCTCATCAACCAGATCAACACCAGCGGCTACGGCATGTCGGCGTCCATCAACGGGAACAACGTGTTCCAGGTCACCAGCTCGACTGGCAACCTGACCGTCAGCAACAACACCATCTCCCCCGCCCTGGGCACGGTGGCGGTAACCAACACCCTCCAGGACCTGATCAACGGAATCAACGGCAGCGGCCTGGGAGTGACGGCCAGCTTGCAGTCGGTAACGAACACGAACCAACTTCAGACCACGGTAACTGGCAATCCCGTGTTGTCGGGGGCCAGCGCCGTTGTCGGTACGATCACCCTCAACAGCGGCACCCCGGGGGCCAACGGCGCCTCCCCCAATACATACACGTTCACTGCCGGCACCACGAAGGATCCGATCACCGGCGCCACGGCGACCACGGTGCAAGGCCTGATCGATTCCATCAACGATTCCGGCACGCCGTTCCACGCCTTCCTCCAGAACGGCAAGTTGGAGGTCACCGACAGCAGTTACAGTGGCAACATCTCCGCCACCTACACCGGTGTCACTATGGCGGGCGCTTCTGTTACCTCTTTCGCCAATCCCGCATCCGCCACGCAACTCGAGATCAGCGACCCCCTGAACCGTGGCGACCTGACGGTCGCTAACAACGACTCCGTGTTGGGGTATGTTGCCAATACCTCCAGCAATCCCCTGCAAGGCGGCAACGCCGACTCTTTCGTGGCGCCCGGACAAACCAACGGATCGAGCGGCGCCAGCGTGTTCATCAGCGATGGCAACGTGACCAATCCCCTCTACAACACCATTCAAGTCCAGGTGGGTTTGCTCAACGCCAACCAGATCGGCAACAACACGACTACCCTGTCGACCCAGAACCTCGGCACCGCGTCCGGCGCAGCGTCGGCACTCACCGTCATCAACAACTCCATTTCCGACGTGGCCAGCATGCGCGGCACCATCGGCGCCGGCATTAACCGGCTGAATTCGGCCACCAACGTCATTAACACCCAGGTGCAAAACCTGACTTCCGCCCAAAGCTCCATCCAGGACGCGAACGTCGGGCAAGTAGTTGCCAGCCTCTCCAAGTATCAAATCCTGGAACAGACAGGCATCTCGGCCCTGGCGCAAGCCAACCAGAACCAGCAAGCGATTCTGAAACTGCTCCAGTAATCGCAGCCAGGTTGTTTCTTGACGGAGGGGGCCTTCCGGGCCCCCTCCGTCGAGTTCGTTCCCCTCCTGACGTAGGGAGGGGCGGGGGTTGTTCTCCTGTTCTCCTTGCTCACGCTGCCACAATCCCCCCGCCCCTCCTCCAGTAAGCGGACGGCCTGGACCGCGCGGGCAGGTCGGAGAGCCCCCGGAGGTCGGCCTGACGCGCTACGCCATCCTTCCGCCAAGGCAAGAGAGTCAGTCCGCGCCAAGACCGGGTGGGAGCATGCCCATAAGCGCTAACCTAAAGACGCGAGGGCTACGAGAGCCGCGGAGCGGCGCCAGAAAGTAGCCCACGGCTTAGAAGGTGTGAAGGAATTCGGAACGTGTCATCCTGAGCGCAGCGAAGGATCTCTGCAGTTGTTCGTAACTCGTTGGACCATGAGAAACTGCGGGGATCCTTCGCTGCGCTCAGGATGACAGGCGGCTGATTTGTTCACACGATCTTACGCCATGGGCTAATCTCTGTCGGCCCTCCGGGCCTCTGGAAGCGGTCAGTGAGTGCAACGTAGCGCGAGCTGAGCCATTAGTTTAAAGCCAATGGGGCGCAAGCCACGGTGCTCAAGGCAAACGCCAGAAATGCCGATAGAAATCCGTTGAGGCTGGCATGAGCTGTAATCTTACGCCTCACGCTCTTCTGAAGGAGAAAAGGAATGAGCACCTCCAGCTCGATCAGTTCCCTACTGAACACCTTGAACCCGAGTAACGAGTCGCTGGCTGAGCTTTTGGGGGAATCCAGCACCTCGGGTTCGACTGCAAGCAGCTCAAGCAGCGATTCGGCGGTCATGGAAGCGGTTGATGCCATCCTTAACTCCGCTACCAACACTTCCGGCAGTGGCCTTGATGTGACGTCAACCGTGGATGCCATCCTGGAAGTCGACGCGCAGCCCGAGGAAAACCTGCAAAATCAAGTGACTGCCTTGAACTCGCAGACCACCGCCCTGCAGACCATTGAAACCGACTTGAGCAATCTCCAGACCGCTGTACAAGCGCTCAGTGACCCCATGGGTGCCTTCGGCGACGTCACGGTGGACTCGTCGAATAACAATGTGGTGAGCGCGACCGCGGATAACGGCGCCGCGGCCGGTTCGCACACCATTGTCGTCAACAGCCTCGCCACCACTTCGGCAGCCTACTCCGCTCCGCAGCAGTCCGCAACTTCCGCACTCCCTACCGGAACACTAACCATTCAGGTGGGATCGAACAGTGCGGGCGCACTTACCGTTCCCGTCGATACCAACGGCAGCGACCCCGACACGCTGAGTGCCCTGGCATCCTACATTAATCAGCAAAACGCAGGAGTTACGGCCTCTGTTATTACGGACGGTTCACAAGCTGTCTTGTCTCTGGTCAGCCAGACCTCCGGCTCGGCAGGCGACTTGACGGTCACCGACAGCACGGGCGGGGGCGGCGGATTAGGCATCCAGATGGCCAAAGACTCCAACGGCAATAACCTGGGGAGCGACGCCTCCCTGACGGTGGATGGAGTCCCGGTCACGAGCGGCAGCAACACCGTGACAGGCGTTATTCCCGGTGTGACTCTGAGCTTGTCGGGGACATCCTCCGATCCGGTGACTCTGGACGTGCAGCCTGACCTGACCCAGGTCTCGACGGGGATCAACAATTTCGTCAGCGCCTGGAACCAGCTCATGACCGATATCAACACCCAGAACACCTACAGCGGCACCGGCAGCGCGCCACCGCTCATGGGCGACCCTTCTTTAGACTTGATACAGTCCCAGTTGCTCAATGGCATCACCACCAGCCTCAGCGGCAATGGCGCGGCCGTCAACCTTCAGTCGATCGGGATTCAGCTTCAGGAAGACGGCACCTTATCCGTGGCCAGCAGCTCTTCGTCCGACAGCATGGACCTTAACGACGCGCTGGCCAACGACTTCTCCGCCGTCCAGAACCTCTTCCAGTCCACCTCCCAGGCGGGTGTGGCTCAGACGCTCAACACGGCTCTCACTAATCTTACCGACGCCACCAACGGCCCTTTGAATCTGGATATGAGTTCGATCAGCAGCCAGGAGAGCGATCTCAACGACCAGATCAGCGAGTTTCAGTATCAACTGCAGCAGACCCAGACGCAACTGACCAACGAGTATTCCACGATCAACACCACGCTCGAACAAATGCCGGAATTAATCAACCAGGTTAATCAGCAACTGAATGCGCTCAATCCCACAACGAGCTCAACCTCATGAGACACCCAGCCCAAAGCTATCGTCAACTCTCGGTCCAAGGCGCCTCGCCCTTGGGCCTGGTCGTAATGCTCTACGACGGCGCGATTACGGCTCTGCTCCGCGCCATTCACGCGATCGAGACGCATGACATTGAAGGGAAATGCCGCCATCTGAATCGCGCGCTTGCCATCATCATCCAGCTCGAAGGGACCCTGAACTTCGACGAGGGCGGCGAGATAGCGCGAAATCTCCAAGGGTTTTATGCCTACTCGCGCGCCAAGATTCTGCAAGCCAATGCCCAGAACTCGATGGAATCCCTCCGCCCTCTGATTGAGTACTACACCGCCCTCCGCGACGCCTGGAAAGAGGGAGAACAGTGGTTGACAATCCAAGAAAGCCAGGCACAAGACTCCAGCACGGCAATTCACGCTTAGCGCACACGTGGTTGGGGATGCGCTCACCCATCCGGCTCGGAATGCCGATAGAAAGTTGACACGACCGTAACTGTGGTTCGCCACAAGGTATGAACCGTCATGGATGACATCGTTCGAGAGTTTTTGGTGGAAAGCAATGAGAACCTGGACCAACTTGATCGCAGCCTGGTGGCTTTGGAAAAGGATCCGAAGGCCCGCGATATCTTGGCCGGCATCTTCAGGACCATTCATACCATAAAAGGCACCTGCGGCTTCCTGGGATTCAGCAAGCTCGAGTCGGTCACTCATGTCGGGGAGAGCCTGCTCAGCAAGATGCGGGACGGCGAATTGCTCCTCAACGCGGAGATCACCTCAGGACTGCTGGTTATGGTGGACGCGGTCCGCCAAATGCTGGCCAATATCGAGGCTACGGGACAGGAAGGCGAGCAGGACTACCAAGCGCTGATTGAATCCCTCACGCGCTTGCAAAGTTCGAAGCCTGAACCCCCTCCACCGCCTTCTTGCGTCAGCTCTGCATCGCCGCCTTCGCCGCCCGAGCCCGGTTCCCCGCCCCCGCCCGCCCAACCCGAAGCCCCAGTCCTGACCGCCAAACAGGAGGCCCCACCCGCGGTCACTGAGCCTGATGCCCCGCCTGCGAGCGCCGATTCTGAACCCTCCGCACCACGACTGCTCTTTCGGGACCCCCGAGCCGGCAGCATACCGGACGAGGAGCGGCGGCTGGGCGAGATCCTGGTGGAACGCGGCAAAGCCTCGACCACGCAAGTTACGGCGGCGCTCGACAAACAGCTTTTGGGAGACGCGCGGCCGGTGGGCGAGA
>JBELAJ010000136.1:0-16636 GCA_049508935.1 Terriglobia bacterium
ATCCTTTGGAGAACAAACTCTACCACCTTGCCATCATCGCCGCGGGGTTGTCTGCGATCGTAACAGGTGTATTCATGATGTCTCGCGTGCGCACGGTCTTCTTCCCCCGCAATCCGTATCTGCTCAGCGATATGACTTGGGGGATGATGTATGTGCTGCACGGGCTGGCGGGCGTAGGCCTGATCGCGATGATCATGATGCACGTCTACTTTGGGCTTCGACCGGAGAAGCGCCCGATCACCAAGTCGATGATCTTCGGTTGGATGAGCCGCGACTTTTATCTCAAAGAACACGATCCGGCGCGATGGCCGGTCGAAACTCCCGCGTCACCTCCGAGACACCAGGGAGCAAAGACGGAGGTGTTGGCAGATGCTGAATGATATCGGGCAACGCTGCAACACGATCGAAGAATGCTATGAATTCATGCTGGCTTACGCAGCGCAGGGGCTTCCGCGTGACGAAGGCAGCCGGGCAGGCGAGCAAGTGCGCGAATTCCTGAATCGTGCCGTCAAAGCAGTGGACGGATTGGCGGAGAGCTTTGGCGCGTCGATAGAAGAGGAGCGCCTGGAACCCGCCGCGAAATACCGCGCGTTCCTTGCCGTTCTGGATCGCGACGCACACGACTCACTTGCCGCCCTGGAACTGGTTCTCGCCCAACCGGTGATCAGCTCTCAACTCATCGACAACCTGAATGCCTCCATTCATCTTCGCGCGCTACTCACGGATATGTTTCTTATCGGAGAGATCATAGGGAAGCAACACCCTGTGGTCAAGCCGCAAGAATGAACGTAGCCGAATTTCTCGTTATTCACCTTGCGAACAACCAATGTAAGCACCGTTTCGACGTACGAACAAGAAGGAGGACCTTCGATGAAAAGCACAACCAATTATCCGCTTCCGCCGACCAGAGGCAACCCGGGCGCAACGGTCGGCCGAACGACAAACTTACCTAAACGTCCACTTGGCTCCAGCGGAATCGAAATTACTACGGTGGGATTTGGGGCTTGGGCCCTGGGCGGTGGTGACTGGGCCTTTAGTTGGGGACCGCAGGATGATAACGCGTCTGTTGCCGCCATGCGGCATGCCCTGGAGTTGGGTGTCAATTGGATCGATACCGCAGCGACCTATGGCTTGGGTCATTCCGAAGAAGTCGTCGGCCGATTGCTGCGCGAGATGCCGGCCTCCGAGCGTCCGCTGATTTTCACTAAATGTGGGCTGGTTTGGGATGAGCGTAACCGAATGGCAGAGCCGCGCCGTGTGCTCAAACCGGAATCGATCCGGCGAGAATGCGAGGCTTCATTGCGCCGGCTGGGAGTGGAACGTATTGATCTTTACCAGTTTCATTGGCCCGATGACACCGGTACGCCAGTCGAGGATTCATGGACCGAAATGATGCGGCTGATCGAGCAGGGAAAAGTCAGACTGGCGGGAGTCTCCAACTTCGATGTGCCACTGCTCGAGCGATGTGAAGCCATCCGGCATGTCGATTCCTTGCAGCCGCCGTTTTCGTTGATCCGTCGTGATGCCGCTACGCGTCAGATTCCCTGGTGCGCGGAGCATGGCACAGGCGTGATCTGCTACAGTCCCATGCAGTCCGGATTGCTGACCGAGAATTTCAGCCGCGAGCGTGTCGCCAGGTTCGCGCTCGACGATTGGCGGCGCCGCTTTTCCGAGTTTCAGGAGCCGAACCTCAGCCGCAATCTGGCGTTGCGAGATGCTCTCCGCCCGATCGCACAGCGGCACGGCGCCACGGTATCTGCCGTCGCCCTAGCGTGGACGAAAGCCTGGCCCGGTGTGACTGCGGCGATCGTCGGTGCTCGTTCACCCGAGCAGGTTGACGGATGGATCGGCGCTGCCTCCCTCGATCTGACCGCCGCTGACCTGGAGGAGATCGCGTCCGCCATCGAACGCACAGGTGCAGGCACCGGTCCCACCATGCCGCAAGCAGAACAGGCGCGGGCCCAAAGCCTATAGGGGTCAACGTAAATTCGCTTACACAAATCTCGCCAACGGTCATTTTCATCGGCATCGCCAGGAAACCGAAAAACGAGGGGAGGCGGTAACTTTTGAAAGTCGGGAATCAGATGATCTATCGATGCTCTCTGGCGGTTCTCAGTATTCTCACGGCCACCGCTGTCTTTCTGTGGTCAGGGAGCGCACCGTCCGCACCGGTGGGCCAGACCGTAGTGTTGACGGACGTTCGTTTAATCAACGGTGAGGACGGGTTACCGATGGAGCACGCTGCAATCGTGATCAAAGGCGGTCGAATCGTTTCCCTCGGGCCGGCCGACAAGCTGCACTGGCCGAAATCGGCCCAGGTCATCAACTATCGAAACAAGACCGTTCTACCGGGCCTTATCTCCGACCACTCGCACGTCGGCCAAGTCGACGGAGTGAGTCTCGGCTCGCAGAATTACAACCGGGCAAACATTCTGCGCCAGTTGAGGCAGTATGAAGTCTATGGCGTTACCACCGTAACGGCTCTCGGTTTGAATGGGGACCTTTTCTACGAGTTGCGGCCACAGTTGCACTCAGGAGCCTTGCCGGGAGCCGATCTGTTTGGCGCGGACCGGGGAATTGGAATTCCCAACGGTGCTCCGCCGGCCCCTCCAATTAATCTGCCCCAGACCCAGTTGTACCGCGTCTCAACACCGGAACAGGCAGTCCAGGCCGTGGATGAGATGGCGGCTCGCAAACCTGACTTTATCAAAGTGTGGGTTGACGATATCCACGGAACTGAGCGAGTCAAGATGACGCCGGAAGTGTACGGGGCGGCGATCCACGAGGCGCACCGCCTTGGCCTGCGCGCACCCGCCCACATTTACTACCTTGCGGACGCAAAATCTCTGGTGAATCACGGCGTGGACGTGATCGCGCACGGTGTGCGCGACCAACCCGTGGACGCGGAGTTTATAGACGCCATGAAGGCTCGTTCCGTCTGGTATATCCCGACAATCAGTTTAGACGAGTCCAGCTACATTTTTGCCGAACAACCAGGCTGGAGGATGGATCCGTTCCTTGCGCACGCCTTGCAACCGGCCTTGGCTGCTGAGTTCGATGATTCCGCATGGCGGGCCAGGATTTTGGAAAATCAGAAACAGGTTGACGTCGACAAGGCTTCTGTCCAGATGAATGAGCGCAACCTAAAGACACTCTACAACGCAGGAGTGAACATTGGATTTGGAACCGACTCGGGCGCTTTCCCGGTTCGCATCCCCGGATTTGCCGAACACAGGGAACTCGAATTGCTCGTGTTTGCGGGTCTTACGCCACTGCAAGCGATTAACCTCGCCACGGGCAAGGCCGCGGCGCTGCTTCACCTTAATGACCGGGGAGTCCTGGCGCCTGGGAAATTAGCCGACTTGGTCGTGGTCGATGGAAACCCGGCCGCGCACATCCAGGACATTCACAAGATTGAAGCTGTCTGGCACCGGGGAAAGTTGGTAAGTGGGCGCGTGGAAGATTTCACGCCCTAAAGACAGACAAATGGTGGAAATAGGTCGTACTCAAGAAAACTCTGTTAGTGAGCCGTCGATTGCCCGACAAGGTAGAATTGCGGATCGCGCGCGACTGGTGCTTCTCGTATATTCGAGACTAGGTAGAGAAGAAGCTTCGGCGCCACTTGGCGAGGGCCACACGACGCCAAGTCTTAGGGTGGAAGCGGTGGAGCAGGGGATGGTTGTATGGCCCGCGTTGCCGTCGTAACCGACAAATGAATGTGGGTAAATGCACTTGCAACGAATAATTCATAAGCTGTCCACATGAGAGACATGGTGTCCAACCGGCCGGCACCCACATTACTTCGTCACTTGGACCCGGCCTCTGCTTTCAGTCAGTTACAGACTCCAAAGCATATGGCATCCGTGTCGCATATTCCAGTTTTGTCGGGGCAATGCTAAAGCGGGACACTCGCAGCCTAAGCCACCGGTTAACCCGCTGGCCGAAGGAGAAACAAGATGGCGGACATTCGCAAGGAAACCGACAGCCTTGGCGAGGTAGATGTTGCTGCCGACAAACTCTGGGGCGCCCAAACCCAGCGCTCCCTTGAGCACTTCAGCATCGGCAAAGACCTAATCCCGCGCGAGATGATTGGCGCCTACGCCTTCCTGAAGAAAGCTGCCGCCAATCCCAATCATGCCGGCAAGCGGCTCGACGACAAGCGCCACAAATTGATCGTTCAAGTCTGTGATGAAATCCTTGCTGGCCAGCATCAGGACATGTTCCCCCTGCATGTCTGGATGACGGGAAGCGGCACGCAATTCAACATGAACGTGAATGAGGTGATATCCAACCGCGGCTGCCAGCTTGCCGGCACGCCGCTCGGGAGCAAGACACCAGTTCATCCGAATGATCACATCAACATGTCCCAGTCTTCTAACGATTCGTTCCCCTCCGCAATGGCCATCGCGGCAACGGTTAATGTGAAGCAGCGGCTCATCCCAGCGGTGAATGCGCTGCACGACGCAATCGCTTCGAAGGCCGAGCAGTGGAAGGATGTCGTCAAGATTGGCCGAACGCACATGCAGGACGCCACACCGATCACGCTCGGCGAGGAATGGTCGGGTTACTCAGGCATGCTGAGTGACAATATCGAGCGCATCGAGGACGCTCTGAAAGGTGTGTACCAGCTAGCGCTCGGCGGCACAGCGGTAGGAACCGGCATCAACGCGGCTCCCGGATTCGGCGAGGCGGCCGCTGCCGAAATTGCAAAGCTTACGGGCCTGCCTTTCGTCAGTGCTCCAAACAAGTTCACAGTGCAGGGAGCTCATGATGCCTTGGTCCAGCTCTCCGGCACATTGCGGACTCTCGCAGTCTCGCTCTACAAGATCGCGAATGACATCCGGCTGATGTCGTGCGGTCCGCGTGCGGGTTTCGCCGAGTTGGTAATTCCCGCGAACGAGCCTGGATCCTCGATCATGCCCGGCAAGGTAAACCCGACCCAAGCCGAGGCGCTAACCATGATCGCCGTTCAGGTGATGGCCAATGATGTGGCCGTGGGTTTCGGCGGCGCTGGCGGCTACTTGGAGATGAACGTGTACAAGCCTCTTATCATCTTCAACGTCATTCACTCCATCACCATTATGACAGACGGATGCACCAACTTCCGGAAATTCCTAATCGAAGGGACGAAGCCAAATCTGAAAAAGATCAAGGAGTATGTGGACCGCTCCTTGATGTTAGTGACTGCCCTCTCGCCCGTCATTGGCTATGACAAAGCGTCGAAGATTGCGCACTACGCACTGGACAACGACCTCACGCTGAAGGTTGCGGCGTCGGAACTAGGCTTCGTGACGGAGACCGAGTTCGATCGTGTGGTTGATCCGGCGAAGATGGTCAAGCCCTACGTCGCAGCAGCCAATTGACCAAAAGGATAAACACTATGACCATACCCATGCCCTCCAAAAACCATCCTGATGTCGTCCTTGTCGGTGCGGGCATCATGAGCGCTACGCTGGCAGTGATTCTGAAAGAACTTGATCCCAGCCTGAAGATAGAGATCTACGAAGTCCTGGGCAGCGAGGCCCAGGAAAGCTCGAATGCCTGGAACAATGCCGGCACCGGCCATGCAGCACTCTGTGAACTGAAATACACTCCAGAGAAAAGTGACGGCAGTATCGACATTTCGAAAGCTCTGCAGGTCAACACCGAGTTCGATCTTTCCCGTCAGCTCTGGGCCTATTTGGTGAAAAAGGGAGCGATCAAGGACCCGCAGTCCTTTATTCATCCCGTACCGCACTTCAGTTTTGTGCGCGGATCGGAGAACGTCGCGTTTCTTAAAAAACGCTTCGAGGCGCTCTCTGCCCATCCCTGCTATCACGGGATGGAATATTCCGAAGACAACAAGCAGATGGAGAAGTGGTTCCCGCTGATCATGGAAGGGCGCGATCCGGGCGAAGAAGTTGCGGCGACGCGAATGCGGACCGGTACGGATGTGGATTATGGCGCCCTCACCACGGATCTTCTTAATTCCCTGAGGGGTAAGGAAGGATTCTCAATCCACTTTTTCAATCGAGTGCAAGATCTGCGCCGTAATGGGGATCTATAGAGCGTGCGAATCAGGGATGAGAAAAGCGGCGCGAACCGCGATGTTTTGGCCAAAATCGTTTTTATCGGTGCTGGCGGCGGATCGCTTCACCTGTTGCAAAAATCCGGCATTCCCGAGGGGCGGGGCTACGCCGGGTTCCCGGTGGGCGGAGTCTGGCTGCGCTGCGACAATCCTGAGGTTTCTTCCCGTCACGATGCCAAGGTGTACGGTAAAGCCTCGGTGGGGTCGCCTCC
This sequence comes from Terriglobia bacterium, assembly GCA_049508935.1. Lineage (GTDB taxonomy): Bacteria > Acidobacteriota > Terriglobia > UBA7540 > UBA7540 > CAVROP01. The sequence goes on from JBELAJ010000136.1 coordinate 6,280, forward strand.
CATGTCCGTGCCCCATCTCGATACCCGCCACGTCGAAGGCAAGGTTTCTCTGCTTTTCGGGCCTTACGCGGATTTTTCGACGAAGTTTCTTAAGCATGGGTCCTATCTCGATCTCTTCGGCTCGATCGATCCGGAAAATTTGCTGCCGATGCTGGCCGTCGGCAGGGATAACGTGGCACTAACCGAATATTTGATCGGCCAGGTTCTCGAATCCCCCAAAGAGCGGTTCGCCGCACTCTGCGAGTTCTTTCCTCGGGCAAAGCAGGAGGATTGGCGGGTCGAAATAGCAGGACAGCGGGTGCAGATCATCAAGAAGGATCCAACCCACGGCGGCATCCTGCAATTTGGCACGGAGTTGGTCATCGCCGCCGACCGTTCCATCGTGGCGATGCTAGGCGCTTCGCCGGGTGCCTCCACTGCCGTGTGGATCATGCTTCAAGTCATTGAGCGCTGCGTCGAAGAAAAATTGGCGGATGGAGGATGGCCTGTCAAATTGAAGGAACTTATTCCTTCGTACGGTCAATCTCTCTCCGAGAATGCAGCCCTTTGCCAGAAGGTGCGGGCCGAGACGGCGGCCGTCTTGAACATCAACAACGTCACATAAAGGAGAACACCCAGTGATCCGCGCATATCGTCTATATACAGGCCCTGACGGAAATTCCCATGTGGTACGAGGCAGCGTGAGTGGAGGTGAATTGGTCAAAGCGGAATCCATCCTTTTTAAGGAAACGCCGGCACATTCGTCGTTTGACTGGCACAATGATCCAATCCCTCAATATGTCATTACGCTGGCTGGTGTGCTCGAATTTACAACCCTGGGCGGAGAGACATTCACGATCCATCCGGGTGAAGTCCTGCTGGCAGTGGATCACACCGGCTCAGGCCACAAGTGGCGCTTAATCAATGACGAGCCGTGGAAGCGGGCTTACGTGGTCTTCAAGGAAGGCGCCGATACTCATTTCATACCGGATCCCACATAAAGATGCTCCATGGATCAATATTGGAATACCGACGCCAACCTAATGACCTCGGAGGAGCGTGCCGACCTTGTCCTTGCCGTTGCCCGAGTTTTATTTGTCAGCGGTCAATCTACGGACCGAACTGTGGCTTCGGCCGAGCGCGTTGGCCGCAGCCTCGGACTACGCGCCAAGATCATGCCGCGTTGGCGAAGGAGACTATTTAAGTTTGGCACAGGAAGCGCTGGAGTCGCACTGGAGACGGGCCTATGAGCACTGTCATATTTTAGACGCGCAGAGAACGACACTGAGGTCACAATGCCCCAACTCGATTGCACATTGTCGACTGGTTTATGGGAGCTTCTGCGAGGCCAATCGCAGAAGACCCAGGAGCCGGTTAGCCTCATCGTAAGCAAAGCTCTCGCGGATTATTTCGACGTCATGCATCACACGCTTTATCAAGTGTCAACCTCCACCGCTCTGGTCGAGGGCATATATCAGGGAGCAGTACGAATCGGAACACTTCGCGAGCACGGTAACCTTGGATTGGGCACATTTGAGGATCTCGATGGCGAGATGGTGGTCGTTGATGGTCATTTCTTTCAAGTACGATGCGACGGCTCGGTACGGGAAGTCGACGACGATGTTCTTGCCCCCTTTGCCGTGATAACGCGCTTCTCTGCTGACGCACAAATGGATCTTGAGAATTGTCCCGATTTGAGTCACTTGGTTGCTAAGTTCAACGGGCTGCGGGAGTCCGACAACGTCTTCTATGCCCTAAGGGTGGACGGGCACTTTGACTACGTGCACGCACGCGCCATGTGCAAAACCGAGGAGGGGGTGCCGTTAGTTAAGGCGGCTGCGGTTCAACCTGAATTCGAGTGTCGCGACATCTTGGGAACGCTGGTGGGGTTCTGGACGCCCGAGTATGCGAAGACGCTAAACGTACCAGGGTATCACTTGCACTTCCTGTCTGCGGACCACACACGAGGTGGGCATCTCCTACAATGCGGCGGATCCAGTTTGCATCTTCAAATACAGCGGGAGGGCGAGTATCACATCGCCTTGCCGGAAACCGAAGATTTCCTGAAGGCCGACTTGCGCCGTGATCCAAGCGCGGACCTCGCCAAAGCAGAAGGAGAAAAGAAATGAGTTCGGCGGCGACAAAACCTGGCTTCGAGACCGGTGCGGGGCTCTTGGTGAAGAGGCTGGAGGCGCAAGGAGTCAAATATATATTCGGCGTACCCGGGGCTAAGATCGACAAGGTGTTCGACACTTTGCTGGACTCGACCATCAAGACGGTCGTGTGCCGGCATGAACAGAACGCTGCATTTGTCGCCGGGGGCATCGGCCGCATGACCGGAAGGGCAGGCGTTGTATTGGTTACCTCCGGGCCGGGCTGCTCGAATCTCACGACCGGTTTGGCTACCGCCAGTTCGGAAGGCGATCCGGTGGTCGCGATCGGAGGAGCCGTGCCCGTTGAGAGGGGCTTGAAGCATGTTCATCAGACGATGGATGCCGTAAGTCTATTCCGCCCGATCACAAAGTTCAGTGCCGAAATCGATTCTCCGGACACGGTATCGGAAGTTGTCGGAAACGCCTTTCGCATCGCTGAGTCGGGAAGGCCGGGCGCTGCATTCATTAGCGCTCGGCAAGATATCATGGCCGGGAGAGCAGATGGAGACGTGCTGACCCCGGTTGCCCGGGAAGCCCAGGGGCCTGCAGATACTCAAGCGATTGCCGCGGCGGCTGACCTGATCAACCGCGCTCAACGGCCAATATTGCTGCTCGGTTTACTCGCCAGCCAACCGCCTGCCGCGGAGGCCGTGCATACACTTATTACCAAGACGCAGCTGCCTGTTGTGAGTACGTATCAGGCGGCTGGAGTAGTGCCACGCGAACTCTTCGACTACTTTGGTGGCCGAATCGGTTTGTTCCATAACCAGCCAGGCGACAAGCTTTTGGATGCGGCCGACCTGATTGTTACGATTGGCTACGACCCGGTTGAATACGAACCAAGTCTTTGGAACGCAGGTCGCAAGCGCAATCTGGTTCATATCGATGCTGTACCGTCAGATGTTGACAGGGACTATCGTCCGCAGGTCGAATTAACGGGCGACATCGCCGCCACACTTCAAGCGATCACGAATCAAGTTAAGCCGCGAGTGCTATCCTCGGAAAAAAAGCTTCTGGACGAGGTTGCTCGCGACCGAGCAGAGTTCTCCAAGCTAGCGGCCGGTTTGAATGGCATCCCCATCCATCCCAGTCGCACCGTCTATGAACTGCAGAACCTGCTGAGCGACGACGTGACCCTGTGTTCTGATATGGGGTCTTTCCATATTTGGCTCGCCCGCCATCTCTACAGTTTTCGCGCCCGTCAAGTTCTGATCAGTAATGGACAGCAGACTCTCGGCGTGGCTCTACCCTGGGCAATTGCCGCCTGTCTTGTCCGCCCGAGCGAGAAAGTGATTTCAGTGTCTGGTGACGGAGGCTTCCTCTTTTCGGCTGCGGAACTTGAAACAGCCGTACGTCTGAAGTGCAACTTCGTGCACCTGGTCTGGATGGACGGCGGGTATGACATGGTCCGCTTCCAGGAAGTGTTGAAGTACGGGCGGGCGTCGGGCGTGGATTTCGGACCTGTGGATGTCGTGAAATTTGCCGAGGCATTTGGCGCGAAGGGCCTGACGATCCAGACAGCGGATGATATCGCACCAACGCTCAAGAAGGCCATCGATATCCAGGGTCCCGTGGTCGTTGGTATCCCCGTGGACTACCGGGACAATCACCTGCTGGGGCAGGACTTGCGACCCGGTGTGTTGAATTAATCCCGCCGTCCAGGGAATTCACTACGCTCAAGCCCGCGATGCCACGTTGGCAGGCATGAGGGGAGCGTGCATCTTCAGTTCTCAGCGCAAGGCTGTGCGCGCATTTCTGGCCTCAGGTCAATATCTGCTTGGAATGTCGACCAGTGTGGCCTCTGGAGTCTTTCCGAACGTGCTGTCGTCGAATACTGCACGGGATTTGGGTCTCACCATTTACGACGCGGCCAGTGCTGAGTATGGATTGATCGCCGGATTGTGGTGTTTCATCCCCGAATGCCCCCACCACGGGGCACTCGGTTCTCGTCTGCCGGCATTTCGCTTGCAAGGTGGAGTAGGGTGCGAGTCCATATAGCGCGTACCGGTGACGGGGCTTACCACATGCATCGGCTATTTGACAGTGAATAGTTGCGAAGGAAGATCGCGGTTGCGACAAGGATACGGGGACAAGACATTCAGGTGACGCAGCGTCGGTCAATTAAGACTGCTGAAGCCACCATCTACGGCAGCGGGCTGGCGATGTCATGCCTAATCAGCGATCTCGTCATGACGCGGGATTTGACTCGTGGAGCAATTTGGTTCGCCCTTCTCCTCAGTGCCAACCGTGTTTTCGCCCAAAGCGCGCCAGCTTCACCTGATCGTCCGTGGCATGCTCCCCAAGGACAAGAAATCGAAGACGCTGCGAAACATTTCCATGAGTCGGGGTTCAGTATTGAACCAGACAGGACTTACACACTGGCGGAACTAGTGGACTTGGCGGCGACACACAATCCTGAGACCCGTGTCGCCTGGGAGAGAGCCCGCGCTCAGGCGGCGGCCCTGGGCGTTGCGCGGAGTGAGTTGTACCCCACAGTAGCCGCCGTTGCCCTTTCCCAAGTGAACCAGCAGCAAGTGTTATTCGGCAACAGTTTCTTCCGCCAAACGGTCGAGAATTCCGGACCGGCATTGCAGTTGTCGTACACCGTGTTCGATTCTGGCGCGCGCGCGGGCCGCATCGCGGCTGCGCGAGCAGAGCTCGTAGCCGCTGATTTCGCCTTTAACGATACCCATCGGAGAATCATTTAGCAGGTCGCGCAAGCCTACTACCGGCTGCTGAATGCCTCGGGTCAGGAGGACGCCGCGCAAGCCAGTCTGACCAATGCTCAGGCCGTGCAACAGGCCGCTGAGGGTCGTCTGCGGCACGGCCTTGCGACATTGCCGGATGTACTGGAGGCACGAAGCGCCACGGCACAGGCGGAGTACGATTTGCAGGCGGCCCTGGGAGTCGAGGAGATCGCGCGGGGGGATCTGGCAACCGCGCTGGGAACTCGCCCCGGCGTGGCGATTCACGTACAGCCGATCGGCCAATTGCCAATTCCCGATTCGATCGGTGATTCCGTCGACTAGGCGATCGATCGCGCATTCGAGCAACGCCCGGATCTCCTGCAGCAAATGGCGGAAATAAGAAGGGCAAATGCCAGCGTCAAAGAGGCACGCGCCGCCTTCTATCCTGCTCTCACTCTGAGCACAGCCCCCAGCGCGCAATGGCTGAGTGGGTTACAGCAATCGCTTTCCTGGGCGCACACTTCAGATTTGGTGGGCGGGGTGAGTGTGAACCTGAACTGGACCGTGTTTGACGGCGGTGCGCGGAAAAATAACCTGGCGCGAGCGGAAGCGAACGTCCACGCGGCGGAAGCCCAAGTAAACGTTGCACGTGATCAGATTGGGGATGAGGTTTGGCGAGCTTACTCGAATGTAAAGACCGCGCTTCGCCAGCGGCAAGCTGCCATCGCGCTACTGGAAGCGGCTAGTCAATCCTATGCCGCCGCTCTGGAATCGTACAACTACGGTGTCCGTAACTTATTGGATGTTACTGCTGCCCAGAGAGCCCTTGCGCAGGCTCGCTCGGCTGATGTGTTGGCGCGCACGCAGGTTCTCACCCATTTGGCAGCTCTGGCTTTCGGAACCGGAGATTTGATTCAGTCAGGCGCCACGAGGCCCCGACCATGATGGGAAGTGGAAATAGTCGTTTGTGGAGGTATGGGCTGATGCTTGTGTCGGTCGTGCTCACGAGCTGCTCCAGGGCTCCTTCCTTTGACGTGCTGGGGTCGTTCTTCCCGGCCTGGCTGGTTTGCCTGTTCGTGGCGATAGTGCTAACCGCGCTTGCCCGATGTACTTGTGGGGATGGGTTCGCAGATCTTCATTCTGCCGCATCTCGATTCGATCGCCGGATTCACAGTACTTTTCCTCCTCGTCACCGTCGTGGGCGCCTGGCTCGCAACGTCAGGCCCGCGTTTCTCTTATTTTGGGGTTCAGTTCTTCGTCGCGTTCTATCTCATCAACTTGCAGGAGTTCAAAATACAGACATCACTTGCGGTAGCAAGAGATCGCGTTGCTGGTATTATGCTTGGACTCCTCATGATGTGGCTTGTCTATGACCAGCTGTGGGGCGCTCCCGCCGCGATTGAGATGAAAAGGACATTCATTTCCAACCTACGATCACTGGCTCAACTTGCTAGGGAACCGCTTCCGGGAGAGAAAGAGCTTGCCATCGAGCGCAGCTATTCTCTTCGCGAGACGATCAACACAAACTTTGACAAGGTGAGAACCCTGGCCGATGCGGTTCTATTCGAATTCAGTTCTTCCCGGCAGCAGGACCTTGCGTTGCGCAGTCAAATCCGGCAATTGCAACCGCAACTTCGCACACTTTTCGTGACGCGAATTGCGTTGCTGAAATACCGCCTTCAACTCCCTGGTTTCGAATTACCAGAAGCCGTACGCGTGGCACAGCGGGAGTTTGATGATGAGTTAGCTAAAATGCTGGAGGACATGGCAAGTCGGATGCAGGACAAAGGGCCGGAGGAAAAAAATCAATTTAAAATCCTTATTCGGTAGTCTAGAACAGACGGTGCGGATGTGCTGTTCGGAAGGTCCCCAACAATTACTTCCGATCGAACTGCAAACCTTTCTTGTTCTGTCCCGCAACATGGAAAGCCTGACAACGTCTCCGGATAAGGAAATCTGATCACCGGAATCGTGGGGCCGTGCGAATCATCGTCTCTTAACAGTTAGCCGCGCCGGGTTCAAGTTCTCGATTTCACTCCGGTTGAAAATATCCCGACCATCCCGATGTGCCTGGGCGCAGCACCCGAGCGTCCCAAGATCAGCCTTGCCTGTCAACATGCCGACAGTCGTCCGGGGGCAAGTCCAAGCGCCTGACACCGAACCTGAGTTACCTCAATCCCCAGCTCCGGCATGCTTCTTGTTTCCCGGCACTTCCAGGGAATTTGATGAAAATCCAACTTGGCACTCCAAGTGATCCTCCAAGAACTGCAACCGGCTTCGATCGCAGCTCTCGTCGATGGGGACACTAGAAATGAAGGAAACGGTATTAATAATGTAAATCATCACGCGCCAGAACGTCCGGGGCGATGGCAGAAACGCCTGACGCAGCAATGGTTTCGAGCAAGTAGTCGGCGGAGGGGCCGGGGACTTTGATCAACCCCTCTGAAGCATGAGTGGGCTGTTGAATACCGATGGACGTTTGAACTTATCGAGGGATGCATAAGAGGAACTACCGAATGCAAACTCTGGACTCCAACAGCTCGAACACCCGGCGCGCACTACCGATACTCGTTGCCTTCTTTTGGCCGGTCACCGCTGCTTTCGGGGTGCCGCCAAACCAGCCCTCGAGCTCGACCAGTATCTTCTCGCCCGTCTCCACGCCGGCCGATTCGATTTTTGGGTTGTCTCTTTTCGTGCTCGCGGTCACAGCGACCATATTCCTGACCGTTTTTAGCTTGCTGGTCTACTCTGCTGTGAAGTTTAGGAAAAGGGCAGACGACGATGGCCGCGAACCACCCCAGATCTACGGCAGCGATCAACTAGAGCTGGCGTGGACCGTGATTCCGGTGCTGATCGTCGTGGTGCTGTTCCTGACCACAGCGCGAGTTATCCACGAAGTCCAAGACGCGCGGCAACCACCCGGCGCGATCCAGGTGACGGTGGTCGGCCACCAGTTCTGGTGGGAGTACCGGTATCCGCAATACGGCTTTGTGACCGCCAACGAGTTGCACGTGCCGGTGAGCGATGCGAAGCAGCCCACTCCAACTTTTCTGACGCTGCTCTCCGCCGACACGGACCACAGCTTCTGGGTGCCGCGCTTGGCGGGCAAGACTGACCTGATCCCCAATCGGATTAATCATATGTGGATTGACCCGCACCAGACGGGGGTCTATCTCGGCCAGTGTGCACAATACTGCGGCACGCAGCACGCCAAGATGCTGCTTCGGGTTTACGTCGAGCCGCGCGCTGACTTTGACCGCTGGGTGCAGTCGCAGCGCCAGCCGGTTACCGGATTCTGCGGTATAATCCGTCGTAATGCCCGAAGCGCCGAAGGTTTTCATCAGCTACACTCACGATTCGGTGGAGCACATGGATCGCGTCCTGGCTTTGTCCAATCGTCTGCGCCTCGAGGGGATCGATTGCCGCATCGATCAGCACGAGCAATCGCCTTCCGAGGGATGGCCGCTGTGGTGCGACAGGCAAGTTGAAAAGTCGGTTTTCGTTCTGGTGGCCTGCACCGAGACCTACCTGCGCCGGTTCAAAGGAGAGGAAGCACCCGGAATCGGGTTGGGAGCGACATGGGAGGGCCACTTCATTACCCAGGAGCTCTACAACGCTCAGGGCAAAAACAGTAAATTCATACCGATCATCTTTCTCAGGGAAGATGCTGCACACATCCCCATCGATCTTCAGGGTGCTACCCGTTACGCGGTCCCCGATGAGTATGAACTGCTTTACCGGCGCCTCACCGATCAGCCATTGGTTACGATGCCGCCGCTCGGCAGTATGAAGCCGATGCCGGCGCGGGCGGAACTTCCGTCGCTGCCGAAGCTCGAGCGGCAACAGGATTTTCTCCAACCCTGGACCGTCCCGTACCCGAGGAATCCGTTCTTTACGGGCCGCGAGAAGATTCTGGAGGCCTTGCGGGCAGCGCTCGAAACCAGAGGCAGGGCGGCGCTCAACGGCCTGGGCGGAGTGGGCAAGACGCAGACGGCGGCGGAATACGCCTACCGGCATCGGAAGGAGTACCAGTCGGTTTTCTGGGCGAGGGCTGAATCGCGGGACACTCTGCTTCCGGATTTCGTTGCCATCGCGACGGCGCTCCAGCTGCCGGAGAGCACGGCCCAGAAGCAGGAAGAAGCCGTCACGGCCGTCGAGCGTTGGCTTGAAGCGAATTCCGGATGGCTGCTGGTGCTCGACAATGCCGACGACCTTGCGCTGGCGCGCGATTTCATTCCGCGCGACGCGGAAGGGCACATCCTCCTCACCACGCGCGCCCAGGTCACATCGGTAATTGCCGAGCGCGTGGAAATCCAAAAGATGGAAGCGGCAGAGGGCGCGCTGTTCTTGCTTCGCCGGGCGGGAGTTATTGCCAGGGACGCGCCGCCCAGCGCCGCGAGCGAAGGCGACAGGCAGCAGGCCGAGCAAATCTCGAGAGAACTCGGCGGACTGGCGCTGGCGCTCGACCAGGCGGGAGCCTTTATCGAGGAGGCGCCTTCGAGCCTGGCCGAATACCTGGATTTTTACCGATCGGAACGCTCGAAGCTGTTGGCCGAGCGCGGCGAACTGGGCGACCATCCTTCCGTGAGCGTCACCTTCTCCCTCGCCTTCAAGAAAGTGGCTGAGGCGAGCGCCGCCGCTGCGGACCTGGTCCGCGTTTGCGCCTTCCTTGCCCCGGATGCGATCCCGGAGGAAATCTTCCGCGAGGGTGCGGCGGAGTTGGGTGAAAACCTCGCCAAGGTAGAGACGCCCGTGGAGTTCGCGCAGGTGCTGAAGGAGGCAGGGCGGCATTCGCTGATTGAGCGCAATCCTTTGAACAAGACGCTCGACATCCACCGCCTGGTTCAGGCAGTGGTGAGGGACGGAATGGAAAAACCCGAACGGCGGCAGTGGGCGGAGCGCGCGGTGCGAGCCGTGAACCGAAGTTTTCCCGATGTAGAGTTTTCGATTTGGCCGAAATGCGAGCGCGCCCTGCCCCATGCTCAGACCTGCGCTGCCCTTTTCGATGAATTTGGATTCGAGTTTGCTGAAGCCGCGCGGCTGTTCAACGAGGCTGGGATTTACCTCTATGAGCGCGCTCGCTACGCTGAGGCGGAGCCGCTGTACCAGCGGGCGCTGGGGATCATGGAGAAGGCGCTGGGGCCGGCGCACCCCAACGTGGCCCAGAGCCTCAACAACCTGGCGGTGCTTTATGACGACCAAGGGAAGTACGCCGAGGCGGAGCCGCTCTACCAGCGCGCGCTGAGGATTTGGGAGAAGGCGCTGGGGCCCGAGCACCCCAAAGTCGCCACCGTCCTTGAGAATTACGCTCCTTTGCTCCGGCAAACCGGCCGCGAGAGCCAAGCCGCGGAAATGGAAGCGCGGGCCAAAGCTATCGGGGCCCGGCATGCATCCCAGAGCCCCTCTTGAGGGTCTCCCAGATCGCGACAACGACGCTCGAAGCCGGCCATGATTTCAGAACGAAGCAGCAAGTAGCGCGGACCGCCGCTTCTGTGGTCCGCGGTTCTTCGTTTGAAAAAGCCGCGGACCACAGAAGCG
>JBELAJ010000137.1:0-16629 GCA_049508935.1 Terriglobia bacterium
ACCCTCTACGCGGTCAGTACCAGCGAACCCGGCGCGCAGACGCACGGAGACAAGGTTTTGAAACGCCTGGCCGAGCAGACAGGAGGCCGGGCTTTTTTCCCCTTCAAGGCCGATGAGACTGCCGCGGATTTCCGGGAGATCGCACGAGAACTTCGCGGCCAGTACAGCTTGGCGTACGTCTCCACAAACCGGGCTCACGACGGAACCTTCCGCAACATCACCATCGAACCCTTGCAAAAGGGCTTGCAGGTACGCGCTAGGCCAGGGTATTTCGCACCTTCCGAGTAGTCTGAGAGCCGAAATTCGAAAATCGAAGCAGGCATCCGCATTTACCTGCGGCGTCGTCCCCGCGAACGCGGGGACCCATAGTGGGTCGGGAGAAAGATGGATTCCCGCTTTCTCGGGAATGACCTGACTTTCGAGTAGGGGCGGTTCGCGAACCGCCCCTACGCCACGTTCGCCGAACTTCCCAAGAGACCACGAGTTGGTGTATGGTGTTTTGTTCCCGGGAACGAGTTAAGGCATCCCGGTTGCAAGTGGAAATTCTGGATTTGAGGTTTCAGATTAGAGAATCCGCAGAAATCGAAGGAGACTATTTGCCATGCCACTAGTATCAATGCGTCAACTACTCGACGAAGCCGCGCGGGGCGGGTATGGAGTTGGCGCTTTTAACGTCAATAATATGGAGCAGATCCAAGCGATAATGGAGGCGGCTCGAGAAACCAAGTCGCCTGTGATCATTCAGGCCAGCCGTGGGGCGCGCAGCTATTCCCAGGACCGGTTCCTCTATCACCTGATGTTGGCTGCCACGGAACTTTACCCCGAGATTCCCACCGTTTTGCACCTCGACCATGGCAACAGCGTGGACACCTGCAAATCGGCCATTGCCATGGGCTTCACCAGCGTCATGATGGATGGGTCGCTGATGCCCGACGGCAAAACGCCCTCCACGTTCGAGTACAACGTGTCGGCGACGCGTGAAGTCGTGGAGTTGGCGCACGCCAAAGGCGTCACGGTCGAAGGCGAGATCGGCTGCTTGGGCGGCATTGAGGACGGCCACGGCGCCGGCCTGGACGGGCTCAGCCACCTCACCGATCCCGATCAGGCTGTCGAGTTCGTCAAGCAGACCGGACTGGACGCGCTGGCTATCGCCATCGGCACCAGCCACGGGGCCTACAAGTTCAGCAAGAAACCCACGGGGGAGACACTCAAGATGGAGCGTCTCATCGAAATCCACAAGAAGCTGCCCAACACTCACCTCGTTATGCATGGGTCGTCCAGCGTCCCGAAAGACTTGCAGGACATCATCAACCAGTACGGCGGCAAGCTGAAGCCCACCTGGGGCGTGCCTGTCGAGGAAATCCAACTCGGCATCAAGAATGGCGTGCGCAAGATCAACGTGGATACGGACAACCGGCTGGCCATTACCGGCGCTATCCGTAAGGTCCTTTTCGAGAAGCCGGAAGAGTTCGATCCGCGCAGCTACATGAAGCCCGCGCGCGAAGCGATGAAGAAGGTCGTGGCGACGCGCATGACGCAATTCGGACAGGCGGGCCACGTCGGCGACTATGCTCCCGTCCCACTAGAAGAGATGGCCAAGCGCTATCAGGGGAATGGCAACCCGGCGGCTGCGTAGCGCAGACCTGCTTTCCGAAGTCTGCGTAAGTACTCTCTTAACTGTCATCCTGAGGCGCCCTCGGCGCCGAAGGATCTCTGCAGTTCGGTGAACTTCCAACTGCCGAGATTCTTCGCTTCGCTCAGAATGACAGTGTTCAAGCATTTTCGCGCGAGCGGCGCACGCATAGAGTCCTGTGCATGCGCCGCCCACCAGTCTTACTGCTGAGGCGGAGGGGGTGTTTGCCCGCCCGGCCCGTGACCCTGCATGCGGCCACGCATGTGTTGTTGCATCTCGTCGAACTGTTTCTTCTGGTCGTCGTTCAGCACGTCGCGAATCTTGCCGTTGCTTTCCTCCATGATGCTGTGCATCTTCCCCATCCTGTCTTCGCGGGAAAGAGACGTGTCGGAATGAAGAGCTTCCATCTTCTTCTGACGGTCCTCCAGGATCGGCTTGATGGAGGCTTTCTGATCGTCAGTGAGCTTGAGCGACTTGTCCAGTCTCTTGAGTTCCTCATCTGGACTCATCCGATGGCCTCGGCCCATTTGCCCACCCGGTGGGGGGCCGGCCTCTTGAGCGTTGACGCCCAACGCTACCCCTAAAACGAGCAATCCGCTTGCTACAACGGTCAGGAACCGTCTGTACATTGTTACGCCTCCTCTATTCAGAATAATCCTACATGGACAGAGGACGTATTGTCGTACCATAAGGTTTCACCCGCATCCAGAAGGCCGGAATCCCTGCGGCCTCGCGCCCGGCGGAGCGCAAGGCAACGTGCATTGAAAACACGCCACTTGGCAAAGTTCGACAGGCACTGCAACCTTGGCTGAAAACAAGCAATCTAATAGACTTAATGTCCGCTGCGACGCGGGCTTTTCCGTTCACACGTAAGATGGCAAGCAGGGCTGCCTAATACGTTCATTAGAAAAGGAAAACGTCTATGAGACCTACGGATCTGTTTCCGGCGTGGGGACGTGTACTACGCGGGTACAAGCCTTTCCTGTCAATCGAGATCACACGCGAGTGCCCTCTGAGGTGTCCCGGTTGTTACGCTTATGAGCCAGGGCACCTCGGCAGCGCCGGGCCTCTCCGTCAGCTCAGCGACTACCGGGGAGAAGCTTTGGTGCGAGGCGTGTTAGGTTTGGTTCGGCGATTCCGGCCTTTGCATGTGTCGATCGTAGGGGGTGAGCCTCTGGTCCGATACCGGGAGCTCGAGGTGATCCTCCCCAAACTGGCTGACATGGGAGTGGAAGTCCTGCTTGTAACCAGCGCCGTACGGCCCATCCCCGCCGCGTGGAACGATCTGCCCAATCTCTATCTCGCAGTCTCAATTGACGGTCTTCAGCCCGAACACGACCGCCGCCGCGCGCCCGCAACCTACGACCGCATCCTGAAGCACATCGAGGGACACAGAATCTTGGTCCACTGCACCATTACCAGGCACCTGCTCCAGCGCTCGGGTTACTTGCGGGAGTTCGCCGAGTTCTGGTCAAGGCGGCTGGAAGTGCGCAGGCTCTGGTTCAGCCTTTATACGCCGCAGGAGGGCGAACAGAGCGCGGAACGGCTGACCCCACAGGACCGGGCGAACGCGCTCGAGGAACTCTCCCACCTGCGCCTCAGCTTCCCGCTCATGGAACTGGGGGACCGGGTGCTGGCGGGATTCCTGCATCCACCCGAATCGCCACAGGAGTGCCTGTTCGCCCAAGCCACGGCTTGCGTATCTGCCGACCTCACCACCCGCATCTCACCCTGCCAATTTGGCGGCAGGCCGGTTTGCAAGGAGTGCGGTTGCGTCGCCTCCGCCGGCCTTGCCTCGTTCTCGAACTATAGACTGGCGGGGTTGGTCCAGATCGGGGACGTCTTCTCGCTTTCGAAGAGAGTGGGCGAGCAATGGGCCGCCTTCGCAAACCGCGACCGAGCGTCGCAATTGCCGATTGCCGATGGACGACTAACGGTGGATTGACGACGGGCGATTGTCGATGGCCGATTGGAACTGCGGAGAATGTTCGGCACGATCAAAACAACTCCCCTCCTCAGCGGGAGGAGGGGCAGGGTCGGTGGGACCGGCATCACAGCGCGACCAACCACCCCTGACCCCTCCTTACCAAGGAGGGGAATGGTCAATCGTCAATCGTCGACCGTCAATCCTTCTTGAGTGCCGCGCGGGTTGCTGCGGGATGCGTGGTGCGCCGTCGACGCTGAGGTTGGGGCCGTTCTTTCGGGAACGTCAGGCTCCAGAATGCGGGGTCCTCGACACCCAGCTTCCACGCGGCAAAGCCTCGCAGGTGGAACTCCTCCATGAGTCCCAATTTAGCTTCCAGGCTCCGGCTGTTCTCATACCAGCCGGTATGGACGCCGTCGGCGTCGCTGTACTCGAACCAGGGGGTGCGCCAGCGTTCATCCCAAAGTCCATCCAGGCTGAAGTGGTCCATTCGATTCCGGGCGTCGGAAAAGCTGAGGGCGTGGGCTGAGGTTTCCTCCCCGCTTTTCACCCACTCTCTGCCGTAGAAGGGAATGCCGAGAAGGATCTTCTGGCGGGGCACGCGCTGGGTGGCGTATTCAACGGCCGCCTTCACCCAGTCATAGCCCGCCACCGGCCCTGGAGGCGTGGCGCTCGAGTGGTGGTCGTAGGTCATCAAGGTCATGAAATCGACCACCCGGCCGAGGGCTCGAAAGTCGAACGGGGCTCCCCACTCACCGCCGTGAAACTCGCGCCTCGGATTAACATCGGGATAGACATCGGAGAAACGAGGAACCACGGCAATGCTGAGCAGGCGTCCTTCGCTGTGCAGCCGAGCCGCCACGCGCTGCACAAACCGGGTGTAGTACGACTTGTCGGCGGGGGCGATGTACTCCAAGTCAAGCTGCCAGCCGACGAAATCATAACGCTCAGCAAGACGGGCCAGGTTAAGCACCGCCCGTTGCTGCGCCTTGAAGCTGCGCAGCAGCATCCGAGCCGCGTCCCGGTCAAAACCAGGGTTGACGACCAGGGGCATCACGGGAATTCCGGCCCGCCTCGCGGCCTCAAGGATGGCGGGAGGGACTTCGCCCTCCACCGCGCCCTCCTCATCCACCGCAAACGACTGGGGGGCAATGACGGTCATCTGCGCAACATGCTCCTCGAGCGACTCAAGACCCACAGGGCCGGGCGCATAGTAGTACATCGCCAAAGGACGGGCGGCCAGCACATGCCAGCGCGCCTTGAGCAGCTCCGGATCGAGCTTGACGGCAGGCCTGACTGCGGGCTTCGCGGCGGTGCGGGACGGTTCGGTCGCTGCCAGATTGGGCATTATCAAAAATGTTAATATTATAATTACAGTAAGGCGGGTTACAGTCAATCGCATATCGGAGTATTCCTTATCCGTTGGGCACGGCGCCCGAGCTGTGAATGGTTCCAGGTCGTACGTGGCCAAACGAATTCTAACACAGTCCTGGAACGGCGCGATTCCCAATTGGCGTGTGACGCGGCCGTCCCGCTTTCCGTGGCGCGGGCATCCTGCCCGCTGTGGCACGGGCGTCCCGCCCGTGGTCGCGGGAGCGTCCCGCTCCCGCTCGCGGGCAAAGCCTGTCCTGAGCGGAGCGAAGGAATGCCCGCGAGACCGCGGGCGGGACGCCCGCGCCACATCAGCGGGTCTGCCCCTGGCGCCGTCTCCAGACGCTCCAAACCAGGTACGCCGGAATGCCGCTGCCCACCAGTGCCACGCTCCACGCGGCGTCCGACCACTGATTATGCAAGGTGTTCACCAGCACCACAACGGATAAAATCACAAAAATCGCAGGGACGACTGGGTATCCCCAGGTGCGGTAGGGCCGCTCGAGGCCGGGTTCACGGCGGCGCAAGATAAAGATCCCGGAGGTGACCAGGGCGTAAAAGAGATACTCGGCGAAGATCACCTTGGTGAAGAGCCCTTCGTACTGGCCGGTCAGGGCGAATAGTCCGGCGATGACGCTTTGAGCGGCGATAGCCGCGGCCGGGGTGCGGAAGCGAGGATGAACGCCCGCGAGGAACGCCGGGAAGAGCCCGTCGCGGGCCTGGGCGAACGGAACACGCGACCCCGAAAGAATCGAGCCATTCAGCGCCGCAAAGCTCGAAATCATCACGCCCACGGCGATGAACGCCCCGCCGGCTTTGCCCATAAACTGCCGGGCGGTGTCGGCGGCGACGGTGTTAGTAGAGGCGATACGAGCCGGCGTCAAAACATAAAAATAGGCAATGTTAACCAATACATAAACAGCGATCACCAGCAGCGTGCCCAGGATCAGGGCGATGGGCATATTGCGCTGCGGGCGCTCGACTTCTCCGGCCACCATGCTCAGGTTGTTCCAGCCGTCGTAAGCCCAGAGCGCTGCGACGGTGGCCGCGCCGAAAGCGGCCAGCAGACTTTCCTGCGCCCCAAGCTGCACGTGGGCGCGGAAGTGCTCGAACGAGCCGTGGCCAAGCGCCAGGCCGAACACAATGATGATGAAAAGCACCAGCAGTTTGGCGGCGGTGAAGAAAGTCTGCGTGCGTCCGCTGCGGCGCACCCCCAGAATGTTCAAGCCGGAAAGCAGCAGCACCAGGATCGCCGCGCCCACCTGCCCGCCCGTCAATTGCAACCTCACGGAGTAGCCCGCGATTTGCACAGGCGCTTCCCACAGCACTTCCTTCAAGCCGGGGAAGAAGTATGCCAGATACAGAAAGAACCCGGCGGCGATGGTGGCAATCGATCCGCTTTTGGCTACCACAAACTGCGACCAGCCGTAAAGGAAGCCCATCGCCGGTCCGTAAGCGCGATGCGTGTAGACATACTCGCCACCCGCCTCCGGAAGCGCCGCCCCCAACTCCGCGTAACCCAGCGCCCCGAACAAGCTGAGCACTCCGGCGAGAACGTAGACCAGAAGAACCAGCATGGGTGCGCCGACCTGCCGGAGCATGAGGCTGGCTACGACAAAAATCCCTCCGCCGATCATCGTCCCGGCCACAACCGATGTGGCGCCATAGACGCTCAGTCCTTTGACAAGGTCAGGCCGCCGTTCCATTCAGTCGACTTCCTTTGTTTTCATAGACATTCTCGCTTTGTTCCCGCAAATTCGAGTCGAGAAGTCGAGAGTTGAGAGTCGAAGAGTAACAAACCGTCGGCATCCGACCTGCAGCCGCTTGGTTCGGCTTCCCAACTCCTCAACCCCTTGACTTCTCAACTTCTCGACTCTTTGTTTTCATAGACATTCTCGCTTTGTTCCCGCAAATTCGAGTCGAGAAGTCGAGAGTTGAGAGTCGAGAGTCGAAGAGTAACAAACCGTCGGCATCCGACCTGCAGCCGCTTGGTTCGGCTTCCCAACTCCTCAACTCCTTGATTTCTCGACTTCTCGACTCTTTGTTTTCATAGACATTCTCGCTTTGTTCCGCCAAATTCTGCAAGGCTAATCCTACCGACGCCGCAGTTTTCGTTCTGCACCGGCGTAGGGGCGGCGCTTGTGGCCGCCCTCCTACACGAGTTTTCAACAGCGGTCGTTTGTAGCGGACTTCGTGTCATTTGCCCGGCCTCACGTTGCGGCTCGGGAGTTTCCGTTCGTTACCGCAAATTGTGCTGTTTTTGCTCCTTTCAGCGCGTAATTTGTGCTAATTTGTGCGCTAAACGCGCATAATTTGCACCATTCAAAAAAGTGATGTGCTTTGTTTTCAAGTACTTATTAGCTTCGTTCCCACGATTTGGTGTTTTTTCCTTGCGCTGTCATTCCGAGCGAAGCGCGGAATCTGGCTCTGTTCGGCTGTTTCGCTGAGAAACGAACCAGACGGTTTGGCGAGGTTTCAAGAAAGCCGCTTTTTGCACCTAGTGCGCGCATTCGGCGCTCAAAGTTGGCTTCGTTTTGGCTTCGTTTTGCACTTAACACAATCTGACTTCCTTTGTTTTCATAGACGTACTGGCTTCGTTCGTATTATTCTTGTGTTTGTTGCAAGCCCCATCTTCCCTCATCGCCGGGACCCTTCCGCATTCCCTTGCGCCTCGGCGCGCCCCGGCGCTCGCCTGCGACAATGTGTCCACAACAAGACCACCATAGTAGGCTATCACAACACCGTGCGGCTGTCAAGTGGAAAATGCAAAAAAGTGAGCGGACTTTCCCGATTTTCCTCGCCCTGTGGGGCGAGACCACGGGAAGAGGGGTGACTACGACGAAATGTCGATAAGCACTGAGGGGCCTCTCGACACTTAATGCGATCCCGTTGGCGCCACGCCGGCAGTGGGTGATAATCCACCACCGGCGTGTTGCCCTTTGGACTCTGTCCGTCGCGAGATCCCGCTGGTTTGGGTTCGGGTTCAAAGCACGTCAGTGATACCCGTATTCACGGTAATGCGATTCGCTTTGACATGGCCGGCGAGGTGTACGAGTAGGTTGCCCTCCGGGTCGTACTGATCAAGCGTAAATGTCCCCACATAGCTGTTGTGGTCGGGGCTCAGGGTGATCACTTCGCGGATATTGCCAGGCCCCTGCAAAGTCTCGTCGGGGTTCCAACTTATCGTAAAATGGTTGAGCTTGTACTGGGATGGCCTGGTTCTCTCCCACACTCCAAGACAGAAATTTCCGATGGCTGGTGGCCGCGATGAATTGAGGATTTCTGTTCCGTCGCTGTGCCACTGGGTAAATCCCGCATCGAGCACCGTACCGTCGGGTATGCCGGAATTACCCTCGGAAATGAGGTCCACCCTCCAGAAACCCACGATTGGATCCCGGTCGGCGTCTGGTGATGCTTCCGTATCGCCGTAGGCAGCTAACTTGAACAACGCTGGACTAAACTCACCGGTCCAGGACCGGTGCCGCAGCATGGATGCGCCCCGTTTGGACACGCCCACATTCAGGCATTGGGCATTCGCCAACGAGGCAAAAACTGTTGCGAGTATGGCCACCCCGAGGGTCGCCTTCAACGTTCCGAACATTGTTTTCATTGGATTCTCCCTTTTTGTTGGCATGGGATTTCTCCTGTCAGCATTCCAGAATCAACTCGGGTTATCCTGCCAGGGACAGGATTGCATCTCATGTCCTCCATTCAAATTCGCGGCGACCATTCATTCGGGAACGTCCTGCTCCCGTCGCCTGGCTCGCTCGCGTGAGTGGACTATGCGCCGGTTGAGAAAGCGCTTCAATGGACAGCAAGTCCCCTATAGCGGAATTGAAAGTCCCCGGGCAATTTCCTCTAAACAGGTGAGTTAGGGCCAGATATCCCCGGGCAGGATTTCGGATTGATTCGGAAATCAAGGAGTGTTAGATTGAATTCGCATAGGTGGTCGCCCCTCCGTGAAACAAGCCAGCAGCTCGGCAGAGGTCATCCGCTTCGGTGTCTTTGAGGTGGATACTGTCACGGGTGAGCTGCGCAAGCACGGCCTGCGAATCAAGCTTCAGGAACAGCCGTTTCAGGTTTTGTGCCTGCTGCTCGCGCGGACGGGCGAACTGGTCACGCGCGAGGAGTTGCGTCTGAAGCTCTGGCCCGCAGACACCTTCGTGGACTTCGAGCACGGCCTGAACAAAGCGATCAATAAACTGCGAGAGGCCCTCAGCGACGATACGGAAACGCCGCGCTACATCGAAACCTTGCCACGGCGCGGTTATCGCTTCATCGCCCCGGCCATCATCGCCCCGCCGCCATCGGAGCCCAGTGGCCCCCCAGCGGTGTTGGTGGCTCAGCTTGATCCCGTTGTAACCGGCAACCCACGGAAGGCCCGCTGGATAACGCCCGCCGTGATCCTTTCGCTGGGGGTGCTTGCCCTCCTGGCTTCGGCATTTTGGTATAGGTTGGCCCGCAGGCAAATTCCTACGCCATCGGCTGCGGTCTCGGCGGCGCCGATCCGCTCGCTGGCAGTCCTGCCACTCCAGAATCTTTCCGGCGATAAAGACCAGGACTACTTCGCTGAAGGGATGACCGATGAACTGATCACCGACCTTGGACAGATGAGTGCCTTGCGGGTGATCTCCCGCACCTCCGTCATGCAGTACAAGGGAACCGTCAAGACGCTGCCGCAAATCGGGCGGGAACTGGGCGCCGACGCCATCTTGGAGGGTGCCGTTTTCCGCTCGGGCAGCCAGGTGCGCATCACTGCCCAACTGATCGACGCCCGAACCGATCACCACCTGTGGGCGCATGCGTACGAGCGTGACCTGCGGGATGTGCTGAATTTGCAGGATGAAGTCGCGCGCGACATCGCGAATGAGATCAGAGTCGAGCTTACGCCCGAGGAGCGAGCGCGCTTGGCCGGTTCTCACCTTATCAACCCGGAGGCGCACGAAGCCTACCTCAAGGGCCGCTATTACTGGAATCAGGACACCGAGGCAAATGCGAGGAAGAGCCGCGGATTCTTCCAGCAAGCGATCGAAAAGGACCCGAACTATGCCCTGGGCTATTCCGGCTTGGCCGATTACTACGGTTGGATGTACGCCGGCATAGGCGCTCTGCCCCGTAACGAAACTTGTCCGGAAGCAGAGCCTGCCGCGCTCAAAGGCGTCGAGCTTGACGATTCGCTTGCCGAAACTCACTCCTCTCTGGCCGCCATCCGATTGTTCTGCGACTGGGACTGGCAGGGGGCCGAGGGCGAATTGAAACGGGCCATTCAGCTCAATCCGAGCTATTCTCCCGCGCACCGCATTTACGCCGACCTTTTGACGTTCACCGGAGAAGGAGGGAAAGCTGTGGCCGAAATGGAGCATGCGGTGGAAAACGATCCGATGTCGGCCGACCTTAACTATGCGCTCGGATTTACGTATTACGAGACGCGGCAGTACGACCAAGCTCTCAAGCAATATCGGAAGGCGCTCGAAATGGACCCGAAGCGGGCTAATCCGCACAACGGTTTTGGCGATGTATACGCACGGCAGGGGCGGTATGACCTGGCGATCCGCGAGTATCGGAAGGGTCTCGAGCTTTCCGGAGGGCAGACCGAAGGGTTATCCGATCTGGGCTATGTGTATGCCCTCGCAGGAAGGCGACCTGAGGCGCTCGAGATCCTAAAGCAATTGAGCGAGAGGTCTAAACATCGGCTGGTCTCGCCACTAGATCGGGCGGTTGTTTACATAGCTCTGGGCAATAAAGAGCAAGCCCTCGCGTTGCTCGACGAGGCGTATGAGCAGCACGAGTGGGGGATGCTCCTGCTGAAGGCGGAGCCGGACTACGATCCCCTCCGCTCGGATCCGCACTTCCAGGATCTAATGCGGCGTGTGGGTCTCTGAGCTGAACCTCGCAGGTGGCGCCTACATCCGCGGTTTGGCATGTAGGCGATCATGGCGCTTCGCGGTGCCCGGGCGCCACTGGATTCCAGCCGATTCGCCGTCCGCTGGCTACCCAGCCCACCGCGAACGTCACCACCGTCCCGAGGGCAACATACCACGTCCAGGCGAGAGGTGTGTAAGCCACCACGAAAAACATCACGGCCAGGGCGACCAGCGCGCCGGTCAAAGCGCCCCTGGTGTTGGCGCGCTTGGTCAGCACGCCTAACAGGAAGATTCCCAACATGCTGCCGTACGGGACGCTGGCAATGGTAAGGGCCAATTCCATAGCGCTGCGGTGAAGGAGTTGCGCAACCAGCGCAATGATCGTCAGCACCGCGCCCCAGGCTAAGACCACGCCGCGTGAGACGGTAAGGTAATGCTTCTCATCCGCGTTGGGGCGAATAAACGGCTTATAGAAATCCATCACCGAGCTCGACGCCAGGGAATTTAAAGCGGCGCTGAGGTTTGCCATGCCGGCCGCAATGATGGCTGCGATCAGCAAGCCAGACAGCCCGCGGGGCAATTGCGTCACCACGAATGTGGGAAAAATCTGGTCCCCGCGTGCAAAGGGGCGCGGCGGTGGGAAATGCCGGTAGAAGGCGAAAAGGGTCACGCCTACAACCAGGAAGAGCGTGAATTGCAGCAGGATGACCACTCCGCTGGCCAGCAGGGCCGCCTGGCTTTCGCGCTTTTTACGCGCGGCCAGCAGTAGCTGGACGATCAACTGATCCGTGCCGTGACTCGCCGTATTGAGAAACGCTCCGCCCACCAGGCCCGACCAGAACAAGTAAGGCTCGTGCCAGTTGAAATGGAAGTTGAAGACGGCCAGCTTGTTGCCTTCGAGATGTGCCAACCGGCTTACCTCCGCCCAGCCGCCGGGGATGGCGTGCAGAGCTAGGACCAGCGCTACCACAGTCCCAGCGAGATAAATGAGAAGCTGGACGACTTCCGTCCAGATCACTGCCGTGAGCCCGCCCTCGAACGTATAGAAAAGGGTCAACGCGGTAACGATGAGCAACGAGGCGACGACGCCGCTCTTCAATACAACTCCGATGACAATCGCGATGGCGAAGACGCGAACGCCTTCGGCCAGGGCGCGCGTGGTAAGGAATAGCCCGCTCGTAAACAGTTTCAAAACCTTGCCGAAGCGCTGCTCGATGAGTTGGTAGGCGGTGAACATCTCGCCCGCAAAGTAGCGGGGAATGAGCGCGAAGCTGACTACAACCCGGCCCACCAGGTAGCCGAAGACCAGTTGCAGGAAGCCGAGGTTGGTAGCGTAAGCGATGCCCGGTGTGCTGATGATGGTCAGAATGCTGGTTTCGGCGGTGACGACCGCAAAGGAAATTGCCCACCAGGGTAGGCGGCGCCCACCGAGAAAATATTCGCGCAGGGTCGGCTGGCTTTTGCGGAAACGCGCACCAAAAATGGTGATGGCGGCGAGATAGCAAATCACCACCAGCAGGTCAGGCCAACTAATTGCCACGCGGGCTCCTCGGAAGAAGCTATCAGCCGCCAGCTCTCAGCTTTCAGCCGACAGGCTTCAGGGCAATTAACATAGCAGTGACGAGTGAGGAGTGACAAGAGCAAGAGTCAGGATTCAGGAGTCAGGAGTCAGGATTCAGAAGTCAGGAGTCAGGAGAAAGAAGGGGGGAAGGCAGCCGTGCATGCCCGTACATCGACGGGGCGAGCAGAAACCGCGAGAATGACTCCCCTCCTTGGATAAGGAGGGGGGTAGGGGGTGGTTGGTCTCGTCGCGACGCTGGCACCCACCACCCCTGCCCCTCCTCCCGCTGAGGAGGGGAGTTGCCTTTTGGAGCAGAAGTCAGAAACAGAGATTGAAAGACGGCGGCAAGTGACAAGTGACGAGCGAGCAGAATTGATTAGACAGCCCTCTCCCGAGAGGAGAGGGCTGATCATCATTCGTCGTGCGGGAATACCCATCAAGGTAATTGGTATTAACATAAGGGGAGGCCAGAACGCGCCGGTGGTCGTATAATAGCAGTTCACGTACTAAAAGAACGGCGAGCAAGTGTGGTGCACCACGAGCCTTCTGGAGACCGTGGGGAGCACCACCCCCGGCCCCTCCTCTGTGAGGAGGGGAGTTACTGGAGATCGACTTGTTCTTTCGTCCCAAGGTCCGGGTAGAGGACTTCGAAGCGGCGGCGATGGCGCATTTCCCTGCCCTTTACCGGACTGCGCGGCTGCTGGCGCAGGAGACCGCGGAGGCCGAGGACCTGGTGCAGGAAGTTTATCTCGAGGCGTGGAAGTCGTTTCATCGCTTCGAGACGGGAACGAACTGCCGCGCCTGGCTCTTCAAGATACTTTTCCATCGCCTGCATCATTTCAGACGGCGATGGGCGAAAGCGGCCAAGGTGGAGGGGTTCGACAATCCCGAGGAGCAGGAGAGCATCGCAGCGGAGCCTTCGGTGCCGAATGAAATTCGTGACGAAGACGTGCTGGGGGCGCTCAAGAAAGTGCCGGACGATTTCCGCGAAATCGTGCTGCTGGCGGACGTGCAGGAGTTCTCATATAAAGAGATCGCCGATACCCTGAAGCTGCCGCTGGGCACGGTGATGTCGCGGCTTAGCCGGGCGAGGAAGCTGCTGCGGCGAGAGTTGGCCGAAGTGGCAAGTACTTATGGGATCAAGCCGGCGAAAGACCAGGCGAGCGCGGGTGAATCCGCATGAACGTCTTGAATTTCGACTCCCGGCAGTGCGAACGGATACGACGTCACCTCGACGCGTATCTGAGCAACGAACTCCTGGTGGAAACCACCAGCGAGATTCTGCGGCACCTGGAGACGTGTGAGGCCTGCGCGCGGGAACTGGAAACCCGCACTCGGGTACGCGACCTCGTGCGCCGCGCCGCCACGAGCCAGACTCCGCCCGAAGAACTGCGTCAAGCAATTCAGCGCCGGCTGAGGGAAACCCAACCAGGCTTGTGGGGAGGATCTCGAGAGCTGAACTGGGCTGTGGCGCTGGCGGGGATAGTCGTCATCGTGCTGGGAGGCATTGTGGCGCACCAATGGGTGCGCGTGGTGCGGGGAAAGAGAATTGTGGCCGGGGTGCTTGCCCTGGGGGTTTCGGACCATGTCCAGTGCGCCATCAAAGGGCACAATTACCCGGAGGTCGCGAACCCCCCCGAGGTGCTGCGCAAGAAACTTGGGCCGCAATATGCCGGGCTGCTCGATGTCGTGCATCAGAACCTCCCCGGGTTCGAAATCCTCGAAGCCCACATCTGCTCGATTCCAGGAAGCTCGCGGAAGTACGTGCATTTCATTACGCGGGGCCGCGGCCCGATTCTCTCCGTGATATTGACCAAGAACGACGGCGCGCATCTGCCCAGCGGAGGCGCATTCCGATCCGTGGTCGCAGGCCATGTCAATCTGTATGTGGCTCACGAGCAGGGCATGAACGTCGCGGGGTTTGAATCCCGAGGATACCTGGGGTTTGTGGTTTCGGACCTCGACACAAGCACGACCTTGCAGATTGCAGATCAGCTTGCTCCCCCCTTGAATGCGGCGCTTCAGGCAGCCGGTTAATCCGAAGCGCGAATTGTTCGTTGCTTTCCGCCTCCCCGCCTACGCCTACGAATCCAGCCCTCTCCCTTGGGGAGAGGGTGTCCGCCGACGGCGTTTTCTTCAGCCGTCGTCGGACGGGTGAGGGGTGTCTTCCCTTCTTCTGAGTGCAACGAATAGGCGAATTCAAATGGCAAACGGGAAAATTCAAATGGTTTACGATTTGCCTTTTCTCCAAATTGCAAACCCATTTGCCATTTGACTTTTGCCATTTGACTTTTGAATTGTTCTTGTCCTTGCCTCTTGCCAATTCACCCTTGAGTCGCTATGCGGGTCGCGCAATTGACCCCTCACCCGTCACGCTCCGGCTGATGAAAACGCCGGAACGTGACACCCTCTCCCCAGGGAGAGGGCTATTAATTCATTTCGCCCTCCCCAATAACACGGTTCGCTCCTGGCGTCGGACTGGCAATTGTGCTATTTTTTTGCAACCGGGAATAGATCCGAACCCTGATGGTATTACCCGAGTGTGGGAGGAGCCACTCATCGATGGAGCTGCTCCACCAGTCAAACAGGGCTAGTCAAAATCAAAGAAAAGGAGATGCGTACATTGAAAATCAATCTGTGTCGCGCCGGCAGCGCGCTGGCGGCGGTACTTCTCGCGACTGCCTGGGCGGCTGCGGGAGAGTTCGGGCGAGGCGTGTATGTGCTGACCAGCACGAATAATCCCGGCGGTAACGAGGTCGGGGTGTTCGAGCTGACCACGGGAGGGACGCCATCGCTAAACATGGTGAATATGTTGCCGACAGGTGGTAACGGCGGCGCCAGCACCAACGCTGGAATTCTACAGTTCAACAACGGTCTGGGGGCGGTAGCCAATTACGGGTCAAACACCGTCACCCAATTGGTGCGGGAGGGCGAGTCCATCGGCATCGGGCAAACCATCAACCTGGCGCAGGGCTGCACGAAGCCCGCTTCGGTGGCGTTCAGCGGAGGGCAACCCTTCTCTTTCTTCGTGGGACACCTCCTCGTGGTGGGCGCAAATTGCGCCGAGAGTCATGAATGGCCGTCCGGCAAGCTGGATGGCAGGGTTGTTAGTCTGACCGATCCGACGGCCGCTCAGATCGCAGCCGGACAGACCTGGGCGGCTGTCACTCTGGCGGACCCCACGCCCACGGGCACAGGATCCGTCCTTCAACTCGGTCTCACTCAGTTCGGGGCGTTGAATGGGACGAGCGCTACCGTAACTCTCCCGCCCGGCGCAAACGTGGTCCCGCTCGGGGAGGCCTTCTGGGGAGACCTTCTGGGCTTCACTCCGGCCCATAGTCCGGATAGCTTCGCGATCCTGAACAAGGGCGGGACGGTTTTCCCGGTGACCGGACCGACGCCACCGTACCCCACAAACGCGCCCTGCTGGGTGGCTAAAGGCGCCGGCAATATTTGGTACACGGGCAATTCCCCCGGCATGGCCATCTCGATATTCTTCAGCGACGGCCAAGGCGGGGCGTTTTACAAGTCGATACCCTTGCCGGGATCGCCGTCGGATATTACGGTTTCACCCGATGGCAAACTGCTGGCGGTTATCTACAGTGCCGGCGGTGAAGCCTACGTGGCAGTCTACTCGATCGACAATTTTGGCGATCTGACGCCCGTGGCGACTGCCAGCTACGCTGGAGTTGCTTCCTTCAGCGGGGTGGCGTTCAGCGAATAGGTTCCCCGTGGGTCTCGTCAACCTGATCGCAGGGTCGGGGCGGCCCTCGCGGCCGCCCTGAGGCTTCCCTCCCGCAAAAGCGGAAATCAGTATTGTCTCAGTTCGAATTTGTAGCGGCGAGTTTACCTCGCCAATTGGCGGTGTAAAGCCGCCGCTACGCCAAAGCGAGACACTACCGAAGCAGACTAGTCAATGACCAACCAGCCCCTACCCCTTCTTAACTAAGGAGGGGAGCCGATTGTCGTGATCTACGAGCACCGCAAGAGCAGTGAGCAACTGCAAAGAAAAAACCATTGACCGTAGCAATCCGTCCGAAAAATGCTATGATAGAGACGTCAGGGGTGAGGTTACTTCTTCCCTGTCCCAGCATCCAAGTGAATAGACGACGAACGTCCGAGAACGGGGGAGGGGTAGGTAAGATTTTGCTTGAATGTTGTGCCCGGATGATAATGTCCCCTACTGTCCCGGATAGAAATGTCCCCTAAGCTGATGGCCTCGGAGGAGGCCACAGTGAAGAGGACAAGGATGGATGAGCGGGAACTGAGACGAGGG
>JBELAJ010000138.1:0-16588 GCA_049508935.1 Terriglobia bacterium
CCGAGCGCTGCGTGCAACTGCGCCTGTTGCTGTCGCTCTTGGGGGTGATTCGCGAGCAGGCCGGCCGGGGGGTTTTCACGCGGGGGCAGCCGCGGGTGCTCAAAACTTATCAGCCGGGGGCGATCGGGTGGCGGCCGGCGCGCCTGCGCTGGCTGCTGTGGCTGTTCATCGATCGGGCCGAGTACCAGGCGAAGAACGACGAGCAAGGGTTGCGCGATTACGAGAACAAATGCATGGGCGGCGCGGCGGGTGTGGAGGCCCTGCACCATGAACTCGTGCGCCTGCTGGAAGAGGAGATCGCGGCGGTGAAGGCGGCATTCGCGGCGGAGGTGAAGGCGCAGGAGGAGAAGGACGCGATTGAGCGTGACGCGTGCCTGGCTCCGGCGGGGGAGACTTGGGAGATGCTGGCGCGGCAGGAAATGGCGCTCGACCGCTCGATTGACCGCAAGGTGAAAATTCTCCTGACCATGCGCAAAGAACATGCGCAACTGTGTAGGGGCGGTTCGCGAACCGCCCCTACGCAACAGGAGGCCAGCCCTCCCGGCAATGAGTCGAACGCCCGGGAAGCCGAGGAACTCAGTAACCTCGTGGGGCTCGGGGCTGGGGCATCAGACATGCCGTCCAGTGTCTGCGATTCAGGGCAGGGTAGTGAAGCGCCACCTTCCCTTCGGGAAACGCAGACCCCAAACGGCGGGGGTCTGCGCCGGCGAGCCAGCGCTGCTCAGACAGAAAGTCCGACAGAGGAAAACGCGCTCCAAACACCAAAATCGCCGGAACAAAGCGAGAATGTCATAGAAAACAAAGCACCGGCCGCGGAAGGGGTGTGCGGATGAGGCGTCCGGCGGGGGAGAAAGAAGGCTAACCTGGAATTCCTTTTTATGCTCGGCATCTGATAGTTGCATGTGGAGTCAAGCGCGGCGCGACACTCTACGCCCGCTTGTGACGGAGTAGCCACTCGTGAAAACGAAAATGACAACCACCGCCGCACCTCCACGGTTACGGCGTGTCCTGACCGTTTGGGATCTGATTTTCTATGGGATCGTCCTCGTTCAGCCCATCGCACCCGTGGGGATCTTTGGCATCACCGAAAAGCTCTCCCGGGGCCATATGTCGACTGCCGTGCTGGTGGCGATGGTAGCCATGATGCTCACCGCTTTCAGCTACGGCCGCATGGCCGGCATCTATTCCTCTGCGGGCTCCGCCTATACCTACGTCAGTCGCGCGCTCCATCCCCATCTCGGAGCCCTGATCGGCTGGGCGATGGTCCTCGATTATCTCGTTATCCCAATAGTCAACGTCATCTACCCGGCTCTGACGTTCAAAAGACTGTTCCCGCACATACCTTATGCCGCCTGGGCAGCGCTGGTGACGGGTGCGATCATTTATATGAATCTAATCGGCATCCGGTTTACGGCACGCGCCAATGAGGCCCTGCTCGCCGTCGAATGCGCGGTGGTCGTTGCGTTTGTCGTCACCGCGGTCCGTTTTCTCACTCACCTGCACGGGGCGGGCGGATTGGTTTCGCTACAACCCTTTTATGATCCGTCCACGTTCAACTTCGGGGCTCTGCGGACCGCCACGTCGCTGGCCGCCCTCACCTACATCGGGTTTGACGGGGTCACCACGCTGGCCGAAGAGGTTGAGAATCCCAAGCGCACCGTTCCCGCCGCCACCGTGTTGGTCTGTTTGATTTGCGGAATTCTCAGTACGCTCGAAGTTTATCTGGGGCACCTCGCTTGGCCCACCTACAGCACCTTCCCGAATCTGGAGACTGCCTTCATGGACGTATGCCTGCGAATAGGAGGTGTTCTGCTCTTTCAGGCCATGGCAGTGATTTTGATCATCGCCTGCATCGGTTCAGGCTTGGCGGGCATGGCGGCAGCGGCCCGCCTGCTTTACGGCATGGGGCGGGACGATGTCCTGCCCCGAAAATTCTTCGCACACATCAGTGCGAAACGCCAGGTGCCTGTGTTCAACGTTTTAGTTGTGGGAGTTCTGACGCTGGTCGGCGCCCTGGTCATCAGCTACGAACGCTCCGCGGAGTTGCTCAACTTCGGCGCCTTCCTCGCTTTCATGGGTGTCAATCTCAGTTGTATCCGGCAGTTCTACTTCCGCCGTGAGGCACAACGGAAGCGGAATCCTGTTACCGACTTGATTGTGCCCGGCCTGGGATTCCTCTTTTGCCTGGGCATCTGGTGGAGCCTTCCAGCTCCAGCCAAGTGGGCGGGCGGCGTTTGGTTCGCAGTCGGGGTGGCGTATGCCGCGATCAGGACAAGAGGCTTCCGCGTCGAACCGCCGAAAATGGACTTTGCGGATCTGTAGGAATGTTACATCCCGCTCCAATAACGGCTCAGTTCTGCTTTTTCCGACGAGAACCAATGCCAGGAAGAACCCAATCCCTCAAGAGAGCACGTGGCAGGAGCTTGCCTTGATCAGAAGATACACTTTCACCCCCAAGCCGAGGCCGAGGGCCTTGTACGCTTGACCGGTCAGGCGGACTTTCAGGTCAACTCCGCACGAGGTTAACAAGTCGATTTCCGGCCCGTCGTGAATGACGTTGGTGACGCTGCCCTCCAGCATGTTCCTCGCGCTGGTCTGGCCGATCGGCTCTCGCGAAACAATAATGTCGTCGGAGCGAATTCCAATCGTGATGGAGGCGTTCTTCGGCAGCGAACAGAATGGAATGACAAGCCGGCAAGGACCACAGTCAACGATGCTAATTCCCTCGTGCTCGCTGTGGTCCGCTATCTTCCCCACCAGAATGTTTTCGCTCCCGACAGCTCGGGAGACCGCTGAGCTTCGGGGTGCGTTGAAGACCTCCGACGGCTTGCCTTCCTGAATAATCCGGCCGGAATCGAGAATCAGAGCCGAATCTCCGGCACGAACGGCATCTGCCGGGCTATGGGTCACATAAACGAAAGGAATCGCCGATTTGCGCTGAACGTCTACGATCTCTTCCAGCAATCGGAGGCGAGTCGATACGTCGAGGGCAGACAACGGCTCATCCAGCAATACGACGGCGGGGTCTGATGCCAGCGCGCGGGCTAGCGCTACCCGCTGCTGTTCACCCCCGGAAAGCTGCCGCGGGTAGCGGTCCCCCACCCCAGCGATTCCGAGCAGCTTCAATATCTGGCCCGCACGATAACGCCTTTCAGTGCGATTGGACGACTTTATGCCGTATCCAACGTTTTCAAGTGCAGTCAAGTGCGGGAACAGCAGGTAATCCTGAAAGACGAACCCGATTCTTCGCTTCTGCATGGGCAGGTTGATGCCGGCGGCTGAATCGAAATAGACCTGATTGCTCAATTCGATATGCCCCTCGTCGGGAACCTCAATGCCCGCGATGGATCGCAGTATCGTCGTTTTGCCTGAGCCCGAGGGACCGAACAATACGGCAATACCCTGCTCGACGGAGAAGTTCACATGCAGCGCAAACGTTACTCGCCCGTTGGTCTTGAACTGCTTCTTGAGATCGACACGGAGCATGGGGTCAGGCGCTCTTCTGAGAGCGGGTCAGGATATTAGTCAAATAAATGGTCGCGACCGAGGCAAGCGTGAGGATCAAAGCGAGTACCTGCGCCTGCCGGTCTTCTCCAGCGATGAACGCTTCGAAAATGGCTAACGGCATTGTCTGGGTTTTCCCTGGAATGTTACCCGCGAGCATCAGGGTGGCGCCAAATTCTCCCAGGGCCCGCGCAAAGCTCAAAACGATGCCGGCCACGAGGCCGCGCCTAGCGAGCGGAAGCGTCACACGGAAAAAAGTCTCAAACTCGCCCTTGCCAAGACTGAAGGAGACCATCTCGTATCGCGCATCCACCGATTCCAAAGCGGCTCTTGCCGACTTGACCATGATAGGGAGCGCCATCACGCCGGCGGCGACCACCGCTCCTTGCCAAGTGAAGGCCAGCGACCAGCCCGTCAAACTGTAAATGTATCGACCGATCCAGCCACGCCTGCCGAGAAGCAAAATCAGATAGTAACCCGTCACGGTCGGGGGAAGCACCATCGGCAGCGTCAAGATGGCGTCACAGAGTTCCTTGGCTCGGAACTGGCGTTTGGCAAGGACATAACCTAAGCCGGTCCCGACTACTCCGATAAGGAAAGTAGCGACGGTGACGACCAACAGCGAGAGCTTGAATGCGGGCCAAATCATTGGCTATTTTGGAGCCAGAAAGCCGTATTTCGTCAAGATCCGCACGCCGTCCGGGCTTCGCACGAGATTTACAAAGCCTCTGGCAGCTTGCGCACCGCTGCTTTCCTTCACGACGGCAATCGGATACAAGATGGGGCGATAACCCTGGTCAGGAGCTGAAGCGACGACAGTAGCTTTGCCCTTGGCGATATTAACATCAGTCGCGTAAACGATCCCAGCCTCAACTTCTTCGCGCACAACATAGTCCAAAACCTGACGCACATTCTCGGCCAAAATAAGCCGCGACTCGACCTTGGGCCAAAGCTTCATGTTGCGAAGAAGCTGTTCGGCGTACTGCCCGGCTGGCACTGTCTTGGGATCGCCAATCGCGATGCGTTGCACACTCGGCTCCTCGAGCTCAGCAAATGAGTGTAGTGCCGCCTTGGAGTCAACTGGTACCACAAGCACCAGAGTGTTACGAGCGAAGTTAGCGCGTGTCGATTGGTCAATGAGTTGCTTCGCCTGGAGTTGGTCCATCTCCTTTTCGCCCGCGCTGGCAAACACATCCACTGGCGCCCCGGCTTCGATCTGTTTCTCCAGCTCACCTGACGAAGCGAAACTGAAAGTGACGGTGTCGCCCGTTCGCTGATGGTAAAGGCGTCCGATTTCGTTGAAAGCCTCGCTTAGGCTGATAGCCGCCGCGACCACAATTTCGCGAGCCTGCGCGCTCGTCGTATGTGCGGATTTGCCCTCAACCATCAAAGGGATGAGCAAGGATAGCAAAAGCGCGGCGCCACGCTGTCCCGGATGCTTTTTCAATTTCGAATCCTCCTGAAGCTCATTCGACCTAGGCTAACGGCTGAATTCGCCCGATTCGGGTGCGACCGAAGGCTCGGGAGCTATTGGACCTGCACCACCTTGAGGACAATTACCTGGCGGACCCATCTCGCCATTCGCTTTTCGCCCGGGACCACAATCCGAAAAGGGCCCGTCTTGCTGTCCAGAGGCTGACCGTCAGCGCGATCCGCGAGGAGGATAACTCGATCAGTAAAGGCGGGGTCCAACTCCGCCAACGCGAAGACCACCCGATAACCGTCTGCCGCTTCCACCAGCAAACACCTCGTGAGGCTCTTCCCGTGCATCGAAGTATCGAAGGTCACGCCTGCCTTTTCCAACACCTGACGGAGGGGAACCCCTTCCATCACGACACTCTTCGCATGGTCGTCAACGGTCACTTTCTGATGAGGCATCCCGGCGATTTCAGCCGCCGTGATCTTGACGGGTGCGTTCGCTTCATTCTGTATGGAGATTTCCTGAGCTCGACCTCCTCTTGGGATAACAGTCGAGATCAGCAGAACCAGAACGGCCGGGTGTAGTTTCCAGCTCTTTGCAAACTGACGCGATGTCATGGGATTGAAATGCTCCTTTCAAGGCGTCTCGCCATTCGCTTTTCGCCCGGGACCACAATCCGAAAAGGGCCCGTCTTGCTGTCCAGAGGCTGACCGTCAGCGCGATCCGCCAAGAGAATGACTCGATCAGTATAGCCCGGGTCCAACTCCGCCAACGCGAAGACCACCCGATATGCGAGGGTGTCCATGCACGATCAGAAAACGATCAGAAGGTGAAACGACCACCGACTGCCGGAGCAAGGTTGTTGTCGTACTTATAGGGGACGCCGGGGCCATGAGGAATGGCGATGGCCAGACCGCCGCTCACGTAGGAATACGCAATTCCGGCAAAAGCGTCCCAACGCTTGGTTAAGTGACGATCCGCATAGAGCGACTCCTCGTTGAGGGTGCCCGCGCAGGAACTGCGGAAATCGGCTTCGGGCGAGCAGGTCGTTGGAACACGGAAGTCGTTCTGCAGTTGATGATACCAGGACAAAGTGATGTCGGTCTTGCGGTCGAAGGCGTATTTCGCGCCCGTCCACCAGATCTGCACGTGCTTGGGAGAATCAAGATTGTTGTCTTCGACGCCGCTCATGGTATCGCCGCCCTGGTCCAAGGCGCCAACGCCCAACGGGTTCGACGGGTTAGCCTGCCGGATGTATTCGTAGCCGGCAAAAACCTTAATCGGGTCCCACGTATACTTGGCAGCGCCCATAATGGCGCGGTTGTCGGTCACGATGCCATATACGGTGTTGGTCGTTCCGATCAGATTGGCCCCGGTGATGGGGTTTGTATTGATGCTGTCGGTGGTCGACTGATATGGCGCCGTCGGACTCTGAGGCCCGAGCAAGGGGTTCAATACGCTGATCGCCTGGTTGTAATGTTGGTAGACGAGGTCGGCGGAGAACTTGCCGTAGCCTCCGCCGAGGTCAAATCCATAGGCGGTGTTATGCGGCGCTTCCGGCGTACAAGTGGCGGCAGTCCAGGTTGCGGAGGCCGAGTAGCAGCCGCCAGAACCATCGGCGAATTTATACATCGCGCCGAAATGGACCGGGCCATAGGTGAGGCGATACTTCAGGGCGTCGTCCCAACGGGTGTCCTCGGTGTCGCCGCCGCCCGCCATCGTGCCGTTATATCCGATGTACGAAAAGGCATAGCCGCCGCCGGCCGGATCGTAAACGAGCATCGCATCGGTACCGAGAGCGCGTTGACGACCGAAGGTCAGCGTGCCGAGATACGCGGACGATACACCGGCATAGAATTCGTCATTGAAGGGTTGGCCCGCGCGCGCGCCGTCGATGGCTTCCGAATAGCTGCTCCTGGGAAGGCCGTTGTTGGCGATGTCGGTGACTGACGCGTTGGCGAGCTGGCCGGACTGCGGATTGATGCCGGTTGAAGCGTTGAACACAACGGACCAGCCATGCAGAAACTCTTCCTTGCCCCTGATGCCCAGACCCGTCTGCTGCAGGTTGTTCGGTGCGATGAGGAATCGATGTTGATAGCCGTTTCGGTTCACCAGAGATTCGCCTTCATAGTTAACGGCGTTTTCCGGTAAGCCGTGGCTGACCCAGCCGACGCCGACGTCATAGGCGCCGTACAGCGTGATGCCGTGCCAGGTCAGCGCGCAATCGGTCGAGGCGAACTCGTGGCCGCTCGCGCAGGCGTCGGGAGTGCTCCGCTGCATCTTAATGTCGACCGTGGCGTCCTGGCCAACGGCCAAGCTGATTCCCGTGCGCGTTTCATCGGCGAACCCTTGTTTTGCCGCTCGAATCTCGATGCGCCCCGGCGGCAGGCCGGACGCCTGAAAGTGCCCCCCGCCGTCGGTTGCGATCGTGCGCGTTGCACCTGTGTCGGCGTTCTTGATTGTCACCGCGACATCGGGAAGGGCTGCGCCGGTCTGGTCCGTCACCACGCCGGAAAGGCTCGCTCCCGTTTGGGCCCACGCCGGGAACGCCCCCATCGCAAGCCACAAAAGCAGCAAGAAGGGTTGGGCCGGCAGCAGTGAGGCAGCCGTTGGAACGTAGCCGGCGCGCGTCAAAGTTTTCCTTCGCCTGCCGTACCGGAAGAGGATCTGCGAGCGGTCAGAGCGTTTCACGATGGATCACCTTTCCTGAGAATGCGTCTCGACGAGGCTGATGCATAGGCCCCAACGTAGCTTGCGAGAGATCATGGGAAGCGGCAGAACGACCTTAACAGTTATCCGACGGCAATTTCATGCAGCCTTGCCGGAAACTCACCCTCCATCCGGGAGCGGGGCGGGCTTTGCGCGAAGAAACCCGCGAGCTTTTGAACGCCGCTCACAACGGAACGTCCAATCAATGAAACAATACGAAAGAACTCCAAAAAATAAACGATTTAAAGCGGTATGTCAACATATTGCAATACGATTCATTCAAATCGCTCGCATGGCTGTCCCACCCCCCCCTCCCCCTTATCCCCAAAAGTCGGCCACAGGCCATGATCCTAAGTGATAGGAAGTGTCGCACTCCGAACTGGATCGCAGACTGAGCGTTGATGAACAACGCGACAAGTAGGAGCGCATTCGGAGTGATACGTGTAGGCGGCAGCGGCCAGTTTCGGACGAGCAAACCAGCCAAGTGAGTTCGCCGAACGTTAGGGGCAAGAATGAAGCGCGGTTTTTTTGGGGACATTATTCCAAGACCGGGATTATTCCGAGCTAATGCGGGAAACGGGCTTTGAAACTGGTCTTCCTGCCTGTCTAACTTGGAATAACATGATGGCTTGTGAGAACCGGCTGGCACCACTGAGGGCGGGGACTACAAGCACATTAGAAGGCCATCTTCAGCCGTACTCCAAGGCTCCGGGGTGCTGCAAGAGCCGTACCTGAAAACAGGCTGGCGAAGTTGATAAGATTGAGGTGGTTTGTCAGGTTCGAGCCCTGGAATTGCAGGCTGACCCTCTTGTTATCTTGGTCGTACAAGTCGAATCCGGCGCCTGCGTCGAACGAATAAGACGGCCGAACTCGGCTCCGGGCAAAGTCCACTTGCCCCAAGACACTTGGGCCGTACTGCGCCAGTAGAAAGTTGTATTTCGTGTCCCCGGTATCGAGCTCCACAGGCAGGCCACTTCCATAGGAGCTTTCCGTTGCCAGCCACAATCGCTTTGTCACTTCGTAGCGAATTCGGGCATGGGCTGTATTGCGTTGGTCTTGGGACACCCAGAAACGGCTGTTATCGGGCACGCTAGCCACGGCTTCCGAGCCGATGAAGAGACCGCCGGTAATCGGACCCTGCCCGATACCTAACTGGTTAGCGTAGCTGACCGCGCCGGAGAACCTTCCCCACCGCGGCACCGATAGTTTCCCTTCGATACCTTCGATGCGGGCGCTAGCGTCAGCAATGGGGAAGCTGACCCCGGTGTTCAGCAGCGTGTCGTCGTCCGAATAGTTGCGAAAATCCCTTCGAAACAGGTTGGCGTCCACTCGCAGGTGCCCCGCGAATGCCCGCGCGACACCGACCTCGTAATAGTTTGCACGAGCCGGCTCAACCGGCAGACGGAGGACCAGGGAACTAATTTGGTCGAGCAAGGGAGAACTTGCCAGCAGGAGGTTCTCGATGGCTGGGGTCTGGAACACGCGGTCATAGCTGGCGTGGACCAGCACCCCCGTCCGGGGAAAGTAGCGAGCGGCGGCCACCCGGGGACTCCAGCCTGACTGGTCCAGGACGAAGTGATAGTGGTCATAACGGAGGCCGAGGCTGGCGCTCCAATGCTCCCAGTGAAGGCTCCCCTGTACGAAGGCAGCGGGTTCCAGGTCGGTTCGACGATCGGTAAAGCTGAAATGCTGTGCCGTCCCAGGATCAAAGAGGGAAGGATTCGTGATGGCATATTGCAAAGCCTCGTGCACTGGGTTGAAAATTGTATCGACCCCGACCTTCCAATCCTCGGCGCCGTGTGAGCCGGCCAGGGTGGCGCGACCGTATCCTTGCGTGAAACCCCGCTGCTGGCTGATGACTACAGGCGTGGACAGGGAGTTCGACCAGAGTTGGAATGACTCATCCCTTAAACTGCTCTCGGCACTGAAAAGCAACGTCGGAGAAAGGACTCGGTCGTAATCGATCTGGCCGGTGATTTCCCGATCCGCGGCATCTTGGCGCTGGCCGACTTGCTGTTGAACCAGTTCATTTGGAACCGAGTTGCGGCCAGTGTCCTGGCGAAATGACATTCGCAGGTGGTCGCGGTCGGTCAGCTCGCGCGAATAGACTGCCTGGAGGCCGTTTGTGGATCCGCGGTTCGTGTAGTTCGCGATCACCGGCGGGTCGAGGTAGCGGTCGGTGAAACCTCCGTCTCCGGTGAGCAAGAACTGATTCTTGCCCTGGGAATATCCCATCTCGGCATCACCCGCCATTGTCGCGAAGCTGCCGCCGTCGGCACCCGCTGTCACATGAAGTCCGCGGGGAAGGTTTTCGGTCGTTATCACGTCCACCACACCACCCAGTTTGCGTCCGTATTCGGCCGGAAATCCCGCCGTCATAACTCGCATGGACTCGACATCATCCGATTCGAGAGGTGGAGCAAAAGCGGGTGACCGATTCTCGGTCAGGGGCAAGCCGTCGACCACAAATTGCACGTCGTACTCCGAGCCGCGGGGATGGAGCAC
Organism: Terriglobia bacterium; assembly: GCA_049508935.1. Taxonomy (GTDB): domain Bacteria; phylum Acidobacteriota; class Terriglobia; order UBA7540; family UBA7540; genus CAVROP01. The sequence continues at coordinate 10,139 of JBELAJ010000138.1, forward strand.
GCTGTTGGCCTCGTAAAGCCAGCCCGGCTCGTCGTCGACGGCGTCGGTGACGCTCCGGCCCAGTTGGGCGGGAATCCGTTGGTTAAGCGTCATGGAGCCGATCAAGTAAGCGAGCCCGGCGCGATTGGGATCGAGGAGAGTGTCAGAACCCGTCACCTTGATTTGGCTCTCGAGGCGAGCTAGCCCAAGCGTTACCGAGATGGTGAGTCCTACTTCGGAGCGGACCTCAATGAGTCGGTCTGCATCGGCAAATCCTTGATGAGACACGCGCAGGTGGTAAACGCCAAAAGGAATCTCACGGATGGTGCAATGCCCCTCGTGATCGGTAAGAAGGTTTCGCTGGAATTGACCTATGGTGCTCGTAAGTTCTATTGCGCCTCGCAAAGCTCCACCCTTGGGGTCAAGAACCCGCAGCCGCATTTCTCCGTGCTCGCGCTGCCCGAATGCGGGAAGCGACGTCACCACCATCAGGGCGAGAAATACCCTGCTGTCGATAGCGCGCCTCAGATTGAGATGGCTCGAGTCCATCGTGATGATTTCGCGTTCGCTGTGAGCCCTTTACTAGGATGCTGTTTTCCGGGCCTGGTTGGCAGAACAAGCGACCTAATCTGACAGACGACGATAGGTTGAGGGGCAAGCGATGCGCTAGTGAAGCCCAAGACGCAGGGCAGCGAACTGGTCCCTTCACCGATTCGGTGGGTGAAGTCGATGGGAACGTTGGTTCGCTGGTCCATCCTTTGCCCAAGCCCACGCCCGCCACTCCGGGTCACGAGTCAGGCGAGAGTCTACTTATTTGCTTGTGGAGAACCTGAAGACCGTGCTCTCGCGATAGGTCTGGCCGGGCTTGAGGACGGTCGAGGGGAAGCTCGGCTTGTTGGGAGAATCGGGGAAGTGCTGCGTCTCCAGGCAGAATGCCGAGCGGCGGCCGTATGCTCTGCCCCCCTTGCCGTGAATGCTGCCGTCGAGGAAATTACCGGTATAGAACTGTAGCCCAGGCTGGGTCGTCAGCACTTCCAGAGCCCGCCCCGATCCGGGGTCCGTGACTCGAGCCGCGAGGCCGAGGCCGGCGCCGGAGCGGTTCAAGACGAAATTATGGTCATAGCCCTTGCCAAATTTGATTTGCTCGTCGTCCGCATCAATCCGCGCCCCGATCGCGGCGGGCTTGCGGAAATCGAACGGGGTGCCGGCGACCTTACGAAGCTCGCCCGTCGGAATCAGCGTGCCGTCGATAGGAGTGAAGCGGTCGGCGTTGATCATGATTTGGTGCTTCAGGATGTCGCCGTTGCCTTCCCCGGCCAGATTGAAGTAGGAATGGTTTGTGAGGTTCAGCACCAGGTCTTTGTCGGTCGTCGCCGAGTAATCGATTCTGAGCGAATTATCGTCTGTGAGGGAGTAAACGACCTTCACGCTCAGGTTACCCGGGTAGCCCTCTTCACCATCCTTGCTAAGGTAAGTCAACTCCAGCGCCGGGTGCTCGCCGGGGACCTCGCGTGCAGCCCAGACTCGCTTGTCGAAGCCCTGCAGGCCGCCGTGCAGGCTGTTCGGCCCGTCGTTAGCAGGCAGCTTGTATTCCACCCCGTCCAGCTTGAACCTGGCATTCCCGATGCGGTTCCCGTACCGCCCAATGAGTGCGCCGAAGTAAGGCTCCTTGGCGAGGTACCCCTCGAGATTATCGAAGCCCAACACGACGTCGCCCGGCTTACCGTTGCGATCCGGCGCCACGATTGAAACCACGATTCCGCCGTAATTCGTGATGGCGACTCGCATCCCGTGGTTGTTGGTGAGAGTGTAGAGGTCAATGGTTCTTCCGTCCGGCATTGTCCCGAACGCCTTCTTGCTGATGCCGGAGTTGGGCTTATCCGTTGCGCCGCCTGCAGCGCCAACGATGGCAAGCACGAGAAGTATGGAGGAAGTGCAAGTGAGGTATGTCATGGCCTTCTCCTGAGAGATGAGACTTGCGTCAATTAGCTGTCATCCTGAGCGCAGCGAAGGATCTCCGCAGTTTCCGATGGTCCATCGATTTGCGAACAACTGCCGGGATCCTTCGCTTCGCTCAGGATGACAGATTCGCGCGGCCTCCCGGCCTATGCCGATCAGTTCGTTCCCGCCTACGCCAGCCCCAGATTCAACAGAACATAGGATCTCGCCGGGACCTGCAAGGCCATCTTCGAACCGAGCTGCGGAGGGTCAAGCGGTTTGGGCACGACCCGATCTGGCGCGTCAAAGCCATTCTCCGCCTTGAGATCGGAGCCCGTCAAGACCTGGCAAGTATTCACGCGCGTGGGAGTGGTCTCGTGCCAAACCAACTCGAGGTCGCGTGCTTTCTCCAAGTCCCGGTTCAAGACAAACAGACTGGCGGTCTTGTTCTCGAGATCGATCGTCCCAGCGACATCGAGGTAGGGCACGGACATGCTTTCGTGGGATCGGGCCGCAGGGCGTCCTGCAACGGGAACCTCATAAGCCGGTGATGTCACTGCCAGTTCGAGCGCCTTTCCGCGGGCATATTCGAGAGCCCAGGCATAGGGGTAGTAGATCGTCTGCCGGAACAGGCCGTTTTCGTTGGTCATAATCGGCGCGATGACGTTTACCAACTGCGCCAAGCACGCCACGCGTACGCGATCCGAACGGCGTATCAAGGTATTCAGGAGCCCACCCACCACCAGGGCATCCTCGAGATTGTAAATCTCTTCGAGCAGGTGCGGCGCTACCTGCCTTTGGCCATCCACAGCGGTTCCGCTGCGTGCCCGGTACCACACGTTCCACTCGTCGAATGACAGCCACAGCGTCTTGTTGGACCTCATGCGGCCTCCGACCACGTCGCATACGGCCATGATCTCGTGGATTTGCCGGTCCATATCAAGATTCATGGCCAGATACCTGGCAGTGTCTCCTCCGGTTTCCTCCGCATTGCCAAAGTAGCGGTGCAGCGAGATGGCGTCGACTTCGTCATAGCATTGTTCCAGTGTCTGCTGGTCCCACTCGAGGTAAGTCGGCATAAAAGGACCGCTGGATCCACAGGCGACCAGCTTGACCGAGGGGTCCATGTCTCGCATCTGGCGGGCGGCGTCGCGCGCTTTGATGCCATATTGAATGGCGGGAATGTGCCCGATCTGCCACGGCCCGTCCATTTCGTTCCCGAGGCACCAGTACTTGATGGCGTGAGGCTTTTCGTACCCGTGGGCGCGGCGCAAATCACTCCACTTGGTTCCCTTATCCACATTGCAGTACTCGAGGAGCGCGAGGGTTGTCTCCGGCGTTCCGGTGCCGAAGTTGGTGCCGATGAGCGGCTCTGCTCCCACAGCGTGGCACCACGTCACATACTCGTTGATTCCGAACTGGTTGGTCTCGATCGTATCCCAGGCGCGGTCGAGCACTCGTGGACGATCCTTTTTGGGTCCTACACCGTCAAGCCAGTTATATCCGGAAACGAAGTTTCCTCCGGGATAACGAATAATCGGAACACCAATTCCCTTGATCTCTTTCAAAACATCGGTGCGGAATCCATTGGCATCTGCGAACTTTGAGCCAGGCTCGTAGATCCCTCCATAGACCGCACGACCCAGGTGTTCGATGAAGGACCCGAAGATGTTCCTGTCCAGCGCCGAAATGCAACGGTCCGGATCGATCATGACGCGCGCTGGGCCGGCGCTTTCCTGCGCCGCCTCTGCGGAGTTCGCCAGCCAGGGAAAGCGCGCTGCGAGCGAAGCGCCTGCCATCACGGTGCCGCGGAGAAACCTGCGTCTCGAGAAGCAGTTCATGTTGGCCTCCTTAGGTGACAATGAAGGATCGCGACGTTACTTGTGGATCAAGTGCACAGAAATCATAGCTGTAAGCGCTTAAACAAACCATGTTGACACAGCCCTGCCTCTGCTTCCAACATTCCGGAGTGCAGAGTCGAATTAGGAGTCGCGGGCAGCTTATACGGGCGTGAAAAATAAGTCAAGGGTGCTCAGCAGTAGAGGCCGGGCTGCTGTAAGCGTTTGCAAAATCACCGCCCCATGTGATAAACACACTTCCAGAAGGATGGTGTTCGAAATGACACCCAACTCAACCGCGAAGTCAGTGCTTACTTTTGTCGCTCTTTTTGCCTTGTTGGCTGCGCCGGCGGCAGGCAGAACCGGAGACGTTCAAGACCCGGCAACCGGGAAGGCTGCTTTGCTTCCCGCGGGATCAAGGCTCAGGGAACTACCTCTGACCGCTGTGCAGATCGAGGACGCTTTCTGGTCGCCTCGCCTGGAAGTCAATCGCACTCGAACGCTCGATCACGTTTACAAAGAACTGGAGTTGACCGGGTGCATTCGGAATTTCGATATCGCCGGCGGCAAGGCGCAGGGCAAGTTCGGCGGACCCTGGTGGGCGGATTCGGACGTGTACAAATGGATCGAAGGCGCTTCGTATATCCTCGCCTTGCACCCCAACGCTCCACTCGAGTCCAGAGTGGACGAGTTAATTGCGAAGATCGCAGCAGCCCAGCAGAAAGACGGATATCTGGACACTTACGTTCTTCTGAGGCTGCCTGACCTGAAGTGGAAGAGTCTGGCGTTCAATCACGAGATGTTCTGCGCGGGTTCGCTTTTCGAGGCGGCCGTGGCTCACAACCAGGCTACGGGCAAGCGTTCTCTGCTCGAGATCGCTTTGCGACTCGCCGATCACCTCGATGCCACCTTCGGGCCAGGCATGCAGGCCGGCATCCCCGGTCACGAAGAGGTGGAACTGGCTTTGGTCAGGCTCTATCGGCTGACGGGGGAGAAGAGATACCTCCGGCTCGCCCAATACTTCGTTGATTCCCGCGGTCAAAAACCTTCCATCTTCGAACGTCAATACGATCAGTTGCCGGAGAGGCAGGTGGATCTGCTCGGCCACCCGATGAGCATAAAGGATTTCTACCGGCGGTTCTTCCTTGTGAACCCGTCGAAGTTTGACACCAGCTACTCACAGGATCAGTTGCCGGTGCGTCAGCAGCGCGTGGCCGTAGGTCATGCCGTGCGGGCCATGTACTTCTACTCCGGCATGGCAGACCTGGTCTATGAAACCGGCGATGCGGGCTTGTGGGAAGCTCTTGAAAGTCTGCACGACAGTGTGACCAATCACCGCATGTACGTGACCGGAGGAATCGGCCCTTCGGAGCGCAACGAAGGCTTCACCGCAGACTATGACCTTCCCAACGAGAATGCTTACCAGGAGACTTGCGCTTCGGCGGGCATGGTGTTTTGGAACTATCGCATGCTGAAGCTCACCGGCGACGCGCGCTACGCCGATGTCATGGAGCTATCACTGTATAACGCGCTGGCAGCGGGAGTTTCGCTAACGGGAGACACGTTCTGCTATGTCACCCCACTCGCCAGCAGGGGCGACTTCAAGCGTGATCCGTGGTTCGGAGTACCCTGCTGCCCGACCACGGTCGCCCGATTTCTGCCCGCCCTCGGCCGATACATTTACAGTGAGTCGCCGGATGGCCTGTGGGTGAATCTCTTCATTGCCGGCCAGGTGACCGCAAACCTCGCGGGCAAGAAGGTCACGCTGCGGCAGTCGGGCAACTACCCGTGGGATGGGAAGATCAAGTTCACGATAGGCGTAGAAGCGCCGCAGGATTTCGTCCTGCGCGTGCGCATTCCCGGATGGGCCGCTGGACCGGATTTTGAGATCAATGGAAAGGAATTCTCTCCTCGCGTCGTGAACGGGTACGCCGAGATCCGCCGGTCCTGGTCGAACGGGGACACGATTGACCTGACTCTGCCCATGGAAATTCAGCGGCTCGAGGCCAATCCTCAAGTTGTATACGACCATGGCAAATCTGCGGTGCGTCGCGGCCCTCTCATCTATTGCCTGGAGCAGGCCGATCAACAGGCGCCGCTCGACGAGATCATCCTTCCGCTGGGAGCACAGCTTGAAAGCCAGTTCGCGCCCGAGCTCTTGGGCGGCATAACAGTCATCAAGGGTCAGGGTCTTCTGCACCCGCTTGACGATTGGAAGAACGTCCTGTACCAGCCGGTTCGTACACCCAGTAACAAGCCACTCTCAGTCACTGCCGTTCCTTACTGCGTGTGGGGAAACCGCGGGTTGGGGAAGATGGCCGTCTGGATAGACACTACACCGTAGCGTCTGCCATCGTTAAATTCGCGATAAAACGGTATACGGGGACGGCTTACCGTCCCCTTTTACCGGTTGCTGGCGCGCGGGTAGGGCAAGCCCTACCGCTTCTTAGTGGAACTACCAGTTTATTTGTATGAGCGAGACGGCGTGACGGGGAAGAGAGAAGGCAATTCGCAGCTCTCCCTGATGCGCCTTCTTCTTCTCTTCAGGCGTGAGTTCCTGTAATTGTCCTTGCGACGGGTGTTCACCATTGAGTTGGAGTGACGCTTTACGTGCAAGTTGCTGCAAGCTAACGAGGTTTGCGACGCTCGGGCAGTTTTTTGCGCGTGACTACAACAATCTTCCGGTGCGGCAGCA
>JBELAJ010000139.1:0-17549 GCA_049508935.1 Terriglobia bacterium
TCCAGATTCACCCAACTTTGAGTGATGGGATCCCTTCGAAGCTGCATGGTATCTCCCCTAAGACGCCCGCGTCGCGGTCCGCCATGCTCCTCCTTGCAGCCAAGGAGTAGCCCTAGCTTAACAAATTCTCAGCCCTTCGCGAGATTAAGCCGCCCACCGCTTTTATACAACAAATCCGCGATGAGTTCCAGACTTTCACCAAAGGGTTGCAATCTCGGTTTAGAGCGCGCAGAATGCAAATGACGATTTGGTGCAATAACCTCACAGCTACAGCACCAAATTCCCCATGAGGTGGTAACATCAGGAGCGAAAGGCTCGACTTCATTCCTTCCTGCTGTGGAGGTCCTTTCATGAATGCCATTAATCTAAGTCATTATAAGGAACTGCTGTTGGCCAAGCGGCGGGCTTTGACCGCAGCAAAGGCCGGAACCGATAGCCCCGCCCCTTCCTCGGGCGGAGACAAAGGCGATTTGGGGGACCATGCGTCGGCGGCGCTGGAAGCAGATTTGCAAGTGCGCTTGCGCGAGACGGACAGCAAGCTTCTGCGTGCGATCGACGAAGCGCTGGAACGAATCGAACACAACACTTTCGGTGTCTGCCAGGCTTGTTTGAAGCCAATCTCCGCTGCGCGCCTGGACGCGGTGCCTTGGTCGCGTCTCTGCCGCGAGTGCAAGGAACAACGGCAAGGTAACGGGTAGTGCCAGTTAGTAAGCCACCGGCTTACTGCGGCGGCGCTTGCCCCTGGTCGTACGTGGAGTGAGAATTAAGGTCATCCCGGTTGAAGGTGAGGGGCGCGCTCAAACGCAGGTCAAAGTTTGTTCCGGACGGGAGAACGATCTCCTTCCCGCGGCTCGCCAAGATCCACACCAGTCCACCTCCCGCGCCGGCCAGGCTGCCGATTCCAAGCCCTTTCCAAACACTCCGATCGGCCGCTCCCACGATCGTACCAAGTTCCGCGCCCGTAACCGTTGTCTCAGCAACCTTGCCCGCGTCCCCGCCCTTCGTTGAAGCGCCCTCGATCTTTCCTTCTTTGGGCTGAAATCCTTCATTCCCAGTGGACCCAAACCCGGAAAGCGTGGCGCGCAGAGGGAGTGTAGTGCCGTTGGGCAGGATGAGAGTTTCAAACCGAAGTCCCATTTGCGCCTTCTTGTGCTTCGGGGAATCACGATCTGGTTGCCTGCCGTGATAGGGAAGATGGTTTCGCAGTATAACGCCTGGCCGGCTTGTACTGTCCTCGAGTTGATCGTGTTCATGAGCCGCAGCGGGATGGTGGTCTCGGCGGGTACTACCAGCGCTGCCCCGGTGGGCGCGGTTGGCGCAGTCTCCCGAAGAGCCGGCGTGGCTGGCGCGTTTGTTTGCGGCGAATTCGCTTGTGGGTCTTGGCAATAGCTGCAGTTTGCAGAAATTGTCGCGGCGAGGGCGATGGCAAAGGGAATCGCAAATAGGTGACGCTTGTTCATGGTAAACCCTCCTGGCCCATCCGCTCCCGGTCGGCGAGAATTGGGGGATCGCGCTATCGACTTTCGCGACCGGGAACCGCTCGGAATGTGCCTTGTCATTCCGAGCGAAGCGAGGAATCTCGCCCTGGTCTTTGTCCTTCGACTCACGCGAAGCAGACCGAGACTCCTCGCTCCGCTCGGAATGACACGGTTATTCTCGATATCTCTTAGTGTCGCTTGCGGCCCGAGACTCCTCCTACTTTTCCCCTTCCTTCAGTTTCTGATGCAGATCCTCGACCTCCTTCTCGAGCTGTTGCAGCCGACTCTCCTTGTCTGCGGCCAGCGCCAGAAGGTAGTCCGCCAATAAACTTTTGTTATCTTCCATGGTGATCTGAAGATTGTTGAGTCGGTTGCCGAGCTCTTCGCGGTCGTTGTCGTAGGCCACTTGGGAGAGATCAAAGAGATCGTCAGCCAGACTCTCCGTGCGTATCACCACCGTGGTCGCCAGGACCAAGTCGTCAGGTTTCTCGGCCAACTGGCGAGCCGTCTGGCGCAGATTGGCTAAAGATTGAAGACGGTCTGTCAACGGCCTGCGCGCCAGCGGCTGTCCCGTCTCGTCGGTGAGCGGCAGGTCTTCGTTCGTCAGGTCCCTGAACACCGCTTCCATTGGTCCGAAATTTGTGTCGTATCGCGCCAGGAAATCGGGCAAGTTGGTGGACGTCAGTTTCTGCTGTGGAAGCAGGCTGGTTGGGAAGATGGCGACCGAAAACAAACATATCAGAATGGGCGGGCTTTTCATAATGACCTCACGGCAATAATCGGGAGATCGGGTGATCGGGAGATCGTGTGAACACCGAACGCCCGAAATTCGAAAATCGGAACTCGCGTCTCCGGCGATTTTCGAACTTCGATTTTCGAATTTCGGATTGGCCGTTCACCCGATCACCCGATCTCCCGATCACCCGATTGCTTCACCTCCCGATTATGCGCTCCCCAAGGCAGTCTGAATGGCCTGGGCGATGCGGGCCGCATGGTATTCCACATCTTCGGTTCGGGCTGCCTCGACCATTACCCTGGCTAGCGGTTCCGTCCCCGAGTAGCGAACCACCACTCGACCCCGCTCGCCAATTGCCCTCCGGCACTCTTCTATGGCGCGAGACACGTCCGGAAGGGTTTCGAGGACCGGCTTTTCCCTGACCTGCACGTTACGGATAATCTGTGGGAAGGGTTTGAAGGCTCGAGTCAATTCATCGAAGGGCTGGCCGGTCTCTGCCATCAGACGCACCACCTGGAGGAACGTGATGATGCCATCGCCAGCCAGTGACAAATGGCCGAAAATAATATGTCCCGATGGTTCCCCACCCAGGTTCAGACCGGAACGCTGCATTTCCTCCAGGACGTACTTGTCGCCGACTTGAGTACGCTTCAGGCCGATCCCTTGATCCGCCAGCGCTATTTCGAGCGCCAGATTGGTCATTTGCGTGCCAACTACCGCGGAGCCCTGAAGCGTGCCCCTGCGCTGAAAGAAAGGCGCCATGATCGCGAGAATATAGTCGCCATCGATCAACTTGCCTTCGCGCGTGGCGAAGATGGCTCGGTCCGCGTCACCATCGAAGGCCACGCCAAGGTCCGCGGAGAGCGACCGCGTCGATTCCGCCATGGCCTGCGGATAAAGCGAGCCGCAACCGAGATTGATATTGCGCCCGTTCGGTTCTGTGTGCAGGAACTGCACCTCCATGCCCAGTCGGCGGAAGAGGTTCGGGACTATGTGAGAAGCTGCGCCATGAGCACAGTCGACGACCAGCCTGTATCGAGACACCATCAGGCCGGCCGGAATAATCTGCATCAGCCGTTCCAGGTAGTCCTCCAGCAGTTGCCGCTCCGTCCGGAGTGCGGAACCGGAAGCTCCGGAACTGCTGTCAAGAAACGTGGAGCCCTTCTCCCCGTTGGACCCTGTCTCGTCCAATTCACGCTCGATCTCAAGCTCCGCGGACTCGGAGAGTTTTGTTCCGGATTTCGAAAATACCTTGATACCGTTATCTTGGTACGGGTTGTGGGACGCGGAAATGACCACGCCGGCAGAAAAGCCGTGCTGACGCGTCAGAAATGCCAAGCCAGGCGTCGTCATGACTCCTGCTTCGAGGACTTCCGCCTCGGACGAACGCAGCCCTGCGGCAAGACGGCCGGCAATCCAGCTTCCCGATTCGCGGGTGTCCTGTCCCAAAATGACCCGCACCGGGCCGGCCGGATCCATTCTTTGGAGGACGGTGCCCAGGCTGCGGCCAAGCTTCCACACGGTGGAGTGGTCGAGGGGGTACTCGCCCGCCACGCTTCTTATCCCGTCCGTACCAAACAGCCTCGGTTTGTCCACCATGCTCCTAACTATTGTAGACTACAAACCCTTTGATGCCTAAAAAGCCTTGGCAGTAGGCAGGTCGGCAGATGGGAAGGTGGGCAGGCAGATCGGCAGTTGAGCAAATGGGAAAAACAGACGGAGGGCGGAGCGGAACAGCGCCGGCCGTGCGGCAAACGCACCGAAACACAATTCCCGATCTGCCGACCTGCCCATCTGCCTATCTGCCTTTCTGCCCACCTGCCTCGAGCACAGCATCTGCGATGCGCACTGCCGGCAGAATTGCGTCGACCTCGTGCACGCGCACGATGTGGGCGCCGGCGAGAATTGCGGACACTACAGCGGCGGCATCGCCAGATAGTAGGGACGCGCCATGGCGTGTCCCTACACGCCTTTCCATCATCGGCCAGTAAGCCGCAGCACATCTTGCGCTTCGAGACCGTTGCGGCACACCTCCATCAGGGTTCGTGCCGGCGGCGACTGCCTGAACGAACGACTTGCGTGAACTGCCCACTAGAATTGGGAGACCGAACCGGCGCAGGCTGCCGAGATGCGAGAGGATTTGAAAGTTCTGAAGGCGCGATTTGCCGAAGCCCAGGCCGGGATCGAGGATCAATTGCGACCGGCGCAAGCCCGCAGAGACAGCACGGCGAACAGAAGTCGCTAGCCCGCGCGTGACTGATTGTATGATATCCGCCACGAACGGGCGCGTTTGCATCGTCCCCGGCCGGCCCCGGATGTGCATCAGGATGAGGGGGATCTTGTAACAACGCGCCACCTCAGCCAGTCGAGGGTCGAATCGTAGACCGCTTATGTCGTTTAGGATGTTGGCCCCGGCCTGCACGGCCTGCTCGGCCACTTCCGCCTTTGTGGTGTCGATGGAGATGGGGATGGAGGGCAATTTTCGCCGCAGAGACCTGATGACTGGCAGGACTCTCTGCAACTCTTGTTCGGCTGAAACGGGCTGCGACCCCGGGCGCGTGGATTCCCCGCCAACGTCGATCCAGTCTGCCCCCTGCCGCACCAGGTCCAATCCGTGTTCGACGGCCGAGGCGGGGTCCAGGTACAGCCCGCAGTCCGAGAAGGAATCAGGTGTGACATTGAGCGCGCCCATGATGAGAGTGCGTTCGCCAAGACGCACTTTTCGATGGCCGAGATTGATATCGAACGCCAGGCGACGTGCCATGTGAGGCAACTGACTTAGCGGTTAGTGCTGCCGGCTAGTCGTCTGACAACGGACGTAACTGGCAGGTAGCACGTACTCCCTTTTCGGTTCCACGGGTTTTGGGCGGCTCTGAGGGACTTACAGCAGGCTTAGAAAGCATGCCCGCATTATTTATTAGAGTTGTCGATCATTGTCAATAAAATCTGTCCCTATATGCCCTGAAGATTCGTTCTTGCGGAGCTGAGACGAAGACCGTCCACGACGGTCTCGTTTTTCTTTTCGCGTCCAAAGTACGCCGACACAGAATATCAGGATGCCATAGCTCAAGAAAATCAACCACTCGCTGACTATGCTCATGGTCTCAACCTCTCGACCGTCACTCCTAGGACCAAAAACACGAGGCTGGTCACGATGCCCAAAACAAGTGTCCTCGTGGCAATAGCCTTCCCCGAGAAGACCGTATCCAGAGGGAGGAACACACCCAATAGCATACCGGCCTCCCTCAGGAATTCGCCGACCATCTCAGATACGTCCTTTCGCTCTCGTACCAACTTGTACCTCAGCCACGCTCTGTTTCCGAGCGCTTGCTAAACGTACGCTCCGCGCCGGCCGATGACCAGCAGCCAGTCAATTAGGCAATTTTCAGAATTACTGACCACTGGGCACGAACCAGTGCTTCTTCACGCCGGCTGCGGCCGTTCGCGCGACGGCAAGCCCGGTGTGGGACGAGGCTTCAGTACCTGCGTCGTCTCCGGGGCAGGAGGTTTGGGAGGCGCCGGCCGGACCATTTCCGGCAGGGGCTTTCCTTCCAGGAGCAGCTTGACCTCGCTCGCATCGAGGACCTCGCGGACCAGCAGAGCTTCCGCGATGCGCACCAGGGTGTCACGGTGGGTCGTAAGGACTTCCTTGGCCTTCTCGTAGGCAGTGGCGACAAACCTTTTCACTTCCTGGTCGATCTTGATGGCGGTGTCCTCGCTAAAATCGCGCGAGGTCGCCAGATCGCGTCCCAGGAAGATTTCCTGCTGGTGCTTTCCATACGCCAGGGGGCCGAGGTCTGACATTCCCCATTCGCACACCATGCGTCGCGAAACCTCCGTGGCCTGCTCGATGTCGTTGCCGGCCCCGGTGGTGAAATGGTTCAGAAAAATTTCCTCCGCCGCGCGCCCGCCCATCATAACCGCCAGCTGCGACTCGAGGTAATCGCGCGTGTAAGTATGCTTGTCATCCAGGGGGAGCTGCATGGTAACTCCCAAAGCCATGCCACGCGGGATAATAGTGACCTTGTGAAGTGGGTCGGCGTGCGGAACAATGGAGGCCACCAGGGCATGCCCGGCCTCATGGAACGCGGTGTTCTTCTTCTCCTCTTCGGAGAGGATCATGGACTTTCGCTCGGCCCCCATCAGGACCTTGTCCTTGGAGGTCTCGAAGTCGTGCATGACCACCATCTTGCGGTTTTGCCGGGCGGCCAGCAGAGCCGCTTCGTTCACCAGGTTGGCCAAGTCCGCGCCCGAAAAGCCCGGCGACCCGCGAGCGAGCACGGGGATATCGACGTCCTCAGCAAGAGGGATCTTCTTGGTGTGCACTTTCAGGATAGCTTCGCGTCCCCCCACGTCCGGCCGCGGAACGACCACGCGCCGGTCAAACCGGCCGGGGCGCAATAGAGCCGGATCCAGAACATCCGGCCGGTTGGTGGCGGCGATAAGGATAACGCCCTCGTTCGACTCAAATCCATCCATCTCCACCAGCAACTGATTCAGCGTCTGCTCGCGCTCGTCGTGCCCGCCACCTAAGCCGGCGCCCCGGTGGCGGCCCACTGCGTCAATTTCGTCAATGAAAATGATGCACGGGGCGTTCTTCTTTCCCTGCTCGAAAAGGTCACGAACGCGCGATGCGCCCACGCCCACGAACATTTCAACGAAGTCAGAGCCGGAGATCGAAAAGAAGGGAACGTTGGCTTCTCCGGCAATCGCGCGCGCCAAGAGAGTCTTCCCGGTCCCCGGCGGCCCCACCAGCAAAACTCCTTTGGGAATGCGTCCGCCCAGCTTTTGAAACTTTTGTGGCTCACGCAAAAACTCAATGATCTCCTGCAGTTCTTCTTTGGCTTCCTCCACGCCGGCCACGTCCTTGAAGGTGACCTTCTTCTGTTGGCTGGAGAGAAGACGGGCGCGGCTCTTCCCAAACGAAAGGGCCTTATTGCCGCCGCTTTGCATCTGGCGCATGAAGAAGATCCAGAGGCCCAGCAACAAAATCATGGGCAAGCCATTAATCAGCCAAGTCGCCCAGGAATTCCCCGAACTATCTTTGATGGTGACGTTAACGTTCTTCTCCGTCAGGGTCTTGTACAGGTCGGGATAGTTTGCAGGAATAGTGGATTTGAACTTGGCGTTGTCTTTCTTGAGCGTGCCGACAACGTCGGTGCCTGTAATCTGCACTTCATGCACGTTGTTGCTGTTAATCTGGTCGATGAAGGCAGAAAAACTGAGATCTTGAACGTTCCCACTCGCACTGCCCCTGACGACTGCCCAAATCAGCAGGGCGGTGACTGCCATTACCACCCAGAAAACGATGTTTTTTACCGCCGAATTCACGGCGCTTCCTCCTCCGGCCCCTGAACCTTTCGGGGCGCTTACAATTGCCAGACTATTGGATGCTTCACACTGCCCTGACGAACCGGGCTAATTCAAATCTCTTCGCTGCCGTGGACGGCGCATGCAGTGTAGCACCCGGCCCTCTTGCCCCAGCTCAAGCCGGGTCATCGTGCCACGGGCGCAGCCAAGGCAGCCTCTGCGGCCCCATACTCGGGCGACTACCCTGCGGTTTCCTCAACGACCAGCAGCGTTCGCGTCTCTGGGCTCGCAGCCACCGAAGCGGCGGGTGGAAATCCTTTCACCCACACGATCTGTTCCCCACACTCTAGCACCGGCCAGAGCTTACGACGGCTGCGTGGAATCTTCCTCTGGCGAAACAACTCCTTCAATTTCCGCAGCTTTCGGCTTCCCGAAGGCCAATAGCGGTCGCCGGCTCTCCAATTTCTCAATACCAGCCGGCGTGGCAGCTTCTCGGCATTGATGGCGCTGCCCGTCATTTGATTATACTCCCCGGCACGCCCCCCAGGTTCAACAATCTTTAGCACGAAAGTAACCCCTAGCAGGGGTACGGAGGTCTCTCCTGGGACATCGATCGGGTAAGCATAGGCATCGCTTGCGGATGAAATAGGCTGCGGCCCCAGGACAAGCCAGTCGAATTCCTTTCTTGCTATCATCTCTTCGCGCACGGCGAGGCTACGGCCGCTTTGTGCGCCAAGGGCAAAGCGCAGCAGTTCCTCAATTTTACAGTAGGCTAGGCCGTGAAATCCCGGGCGGGCGGATTGAAGCATTTGGCGCAGGACCCGCCTCTGAATGGCCGGCGCAAACCCTGCCAGAGCGCGCACTGAGATCTTCTCTTCCGCGCCCTCGCGCAGCCGCCAGGGATGGCTGCGCTCGAGAGCTTGCTGCTCGAGGAATGCCTCTTCGTCTCTGGCCCGGTCGGCATGACCCTTGAGGAGCGGGACGATCGCAGGGTTGAATTCCCGTTCCAGCAGCGGAAGCAGTTCCCGGCGCACCTTGTTGCGCCTCAGGCGGGAATCGAGATTGGTCGAATCGATCCGGTATTCGAGCTTTCGCGCTTCCATCTCGCGCATGATCCCGGCGCGCGTGACGTCGAGAAAGGGGCGGGCGACCTTGCCCTCCAGCAGCGGGTAGATTCCGCTCAAGCCACGCGTCCCGGCGCCGCGCAACAGACGCATCAGCACGGTTTCCGCCTGGTCGTTCGCGGTGTGCGCCGTCACCACCAAGTCCAGCCGGCCCTGATCCACCAGGGCGAAGAAATACCGGTAGCGCAACTCGCGTGCTGTGGCCTCCAGATTCCGTCTTCTTTCGCGGGCTACTCGCGCCACGTCAGCCTGTCCGCCCAGGTACGCGATACCCATGGAATCGGCCAGACTGCGGACGAACCGCTCATCAGTGTCCGACTCAGCCCCTCGCAAATGATGATTGAAGTGGATCACGGCCAGAGTGATCCCCAACTCCGAAGACGCATCCTTCATGAAGTGCAGCAGCATTACCGAATCCGGCCCGCCTGAAACCGCCACGCCGACGCGCTGCCCGGCATGGAGAATTCCCTGGCGCTTCGCGTCTTTCAACCAGCGGGAGTACACTACTGACTTCGCGAGCATTCGTTAAACCCACCGCAAGGGAGCCTTTTCTCGCTCATTGTAACACCTGTGGCGCAGACCTGCCTCTCAAGGTCTGCGGCTCTTCTTCAGATACTGTATGAGAGGCTCACCACAGAGTGCGCAGAGGAAAGGCCGAGCATTGTTCTGTGTACTACTATTCCCAAGATTCTTTGCGGCGCGCAAGAATTTCTGGTCTGGAATTTTGAATCTGGAATTTTGGATGCGGCCGACAGGTCGCGCTGTGATCTCTGAGCGCTCTGCGGTGGAGCTTTTCTTGCGCTCCTCACTTAAGTAATAGCGACTTAAGCATTTTCCTCGGTGTCGTCCATCGTGTTATAGTGCCCAACGGCCTGATCCTCATTCGTAGCGCTCACCTTCAGGTGAGCACCGCGTCTGCCGACCTGAAGGTCGGCGCTACGACGAGGTCAGCACCATGCCTGCCGGCCGGAAGGTCGGCACGACGACGCAGCGGAGCGTTCCCATGCCCGAATTCAAGCCCTTCGTTCCACACGATTCGAAAGAGCCGGAGTTCACCCTCAAATCGGTCCTGGCAGGCATCCTCCTGGCCGCCATTTTCGGTGCGGCCAACGCCTACCTGGGCATGAAGGCCGGCCAGACCGTAGCCGCCACCATTCCCGCGGCGGTGATTGCCATCGCGCTATTTCGCCTGCCCTTCTTTCGCGGCGGGGTGCTCGAGCAGAATCTGACCCGCACTGCCGCCTCCGTTGGTGAAGCGCTGGTTGCTGGCGCGATATTCACCATCCCCGCTTTCATGATGGTCAACGTGGGCGGGCAACGCCTCTGGACCGACCTGCGCGGCCATTACTGGACTGGCACGTTCATCCTCTTCGCGGGCGGATTGTTGGGAGTCTTCTTCATCATCGTCTTGCGCCGCCCGCTCTGCGTCGACTCAACCGACCTGCCTTTTCCCGAAAGCACGGCCAGCGCCGAGATCGTCAAAGCCGGCCAGCAGGGCGCCACCGACGCCCCCAAGTACATTTTCGGGGCCCTGGGATTGGGCGCCCTTCTCCAGTTGCTCAAGGACGATAAGGGCTTCCAGGTTTTCCAGGATTCGATCAGCGCGTTCTGGAAATTCCCCAAATCCGTGGTCAGCTATTTCGGATACCAGAAAGAGCTTCTGGGCCGCGTCGAGTACACCGGGGGCATCGCCTATTCAACGCCGTCCGCGTCTCCTGCGCTCATCGGCATCGGATACATCATCGGACCGCGCCTGTCCGCGATCAATTTCTCCGGAGGCGTCGTCGCCTGGCTGGTGCTGATTCCCCTGGTTTTATTCATCGATCCCGACCTGCCGCGCCGCCTGGGCTCGACCACCGGCGGCACGGCGCCCTGGGACCTCGCGAGCTACACCGTGTGGTACAACGTGGTTCGGCCCATCGCGGTGGGAGCGATGCTGGTGGGCGCCGTCTACACGCTCTATAGCATGCGCGAGTCGATTCTCACCTCGATTCGCGGCGCCTTCCACGCCTCAGCCGCGGGCGGGGAACACGCCGCCGGGCGCACGCGCCTGGACATTGACATTCCTATCAAATGGATCATTCTTGCTATTGCCGTACTTGTTATTCCTATTACGATCATCTACAAGTACTTCGCGCAGAGTTGGAGCGCGGCCCTTACGGCGGCGATTGTGATGACGCTCACCGGCTTCTTCCTGTCCGCGGTGGGCGGATACCTGGTGGGCTTGGTGGGCTCCTCGAATCAGCCCGTCAGCGGCCTGACCCTGGCGGCGCTGGTGGTCGCCGCGTTGATGATGGTGGCGATCGGGGTGAAGGGCTTGGGAGGAGTTGCTGCGGTTCTGGGCGTGGCGTCCGTAGTTTGCTGCGCGTGCTGCGTCTCGGGCAGCCTGATTCAAGATCTGAAGGCCGGTTATCTTCTGGGCGGGACACCTTGGAAGATGGAAGTGGTCGAAGTCCTCAGCGTGACCGCCGTATCGTTTTTCCTGTTGTTGCCCATCATCGCGCTGCACGAAGCCAACCTCGCCACAGGCGGTATCGGCGGCAAGCTGCTGCCTGCCCCGCAAGCCGGACTGATGGCCCAACTTGCTCAGGGAATTGTGGGCGGGCAAATGGCCTGGGGGCTGCTCGTGATGGGATGCTTCTTCGGCATAGCGCTGGTGATGATCGGCGCGCCTTCACCCATGCTGATCGCGGTGGGCATGTACCTGCCGCTCGAAACCAGCGGGGCCATATTTGTAGGCGGAGTCTTGAAATGGGCCGCCGATACTTGGGTGGCGCGCAAGAAATTATCACCAGAAGAAAAGGCCAAAGTCGAGGAGCGGGGAACCCTGCTGGCCTCCGGATTTATCGCGGGCGAGGCCATCACGGGAATCCTCCTCGCAACCCTGTTCCTCACCGGCGTTTCGTCCATTACCAAGGTAATAACTGGCCACGATGAATTACCTTTCCTGGCCAACTGGGGCGGGTGGATCTCCCTCGTGGCGTTCGCGATCATCGCTTATATCCTGATTCAAGTGCCGCTGCGGAAGTTGAGGAAAGCCTGAGGCACACGGCTTCGCGGGTTCGCAATTCCCTTGCGGCAAAGAGTGCGGTAGAATTTACTCGCTTGCAATTTGTCCAGAAAAATGTAGAGAGGCGTGCGAACGGGGCGCTTACCTGTGCCCGCGACCGCGGGAGGGTGCGCATGCGGAACGATGCAGAGCGCCCGGAGACTCGAGAGGAGGAGCGATGACCAAGAACGATTACTACGATATGGTGATGGACGCCTACCGGCCCGCCGAAAGACTAATCGGCATGGTCCCAGTAGACAAAATCGAATGGGCGCCGGGGCCGACGTTCATGAACACGGGCCAGGTGCTATGCCACTTGAGCGAAGGCGTCGGCGGCGGGCTCGAGATGCTGGTTAGCGGCAAGTGGCCCACGATGAAAGAAATGGAAGAGGGCATGAAGCTCGAGAAGCTCCCCTCTTGTGGCATCCAGGAGGCCCTGGACAAACTTAAAAAGGACAAAGAAATTCTACGCCAGGTCTTGGATGGCCTGAGCGAGGAGGATTTTACCAACAAGGTAGTCACCGTGCCGTGGGGTATGACGGCCAAGATGGAGCGCATGACCATCGCCTTCCTCGAGCACTTTATCAACCACAAGATGCAGCTTTTCACCTACCTGAAGCTTCTCGGCCTGCCCGTGAACACGGAGACGCTGTACGGCATGTAGGAAAGGAAGGCAGCGCAGACCTGCACTATGCCTCCACCACCCCCGAACCCCTCCTCAGAGAGGAGGGGGGTTGGTTCCCCTCCTTTCTAAGGAGGGGAAAGGGGTGGTTCGGCTCACTGCGCAAGCGTCACCACCGCCACCGCGAGCCCATGCAGGGTTGTTTGTTCACCGTTCATGTGAGCGGTTGCAGGCGGCTGAAAGCCCGTGGTCTGATCGACATACGTCACCTCTGCCCCACTTCCACCCGGAACCGTCAATTCAAAATCGCGGTCGCGCTGATTAACCAGGAGCAGCTTGCGCTTGCCATCGCGAGTCACAAACCCCTGAGCGAAGACTTGAGCAATGCCGGAATTAGCGTCGACCAGCTTGTCCCCGGGGCCGAAGTTGTCGCGCAGCAGCTTGAGCACCCAGAAACGGGCGTTCGGTTGGCCGTTGTTCCAGTCAACCATCGAGACGCCCGGAAACTGCGACGGGTAACCGACTAGCTGCGACTCGCCGGCCACGTCGATCCCAAACCGCGCCAACTCTCCGTAGAGATACGCGTAAACGCCGCCACATAGATTCCAGTAAGAATCGGGAATAGGTTTCCGTGGAACTACGTTATCGTCAGCCGGTATGCATCCCAACTCGTCCAGATCCACTTGCGTTTTTGGAGACAGGCGCTGCCGAATGGCGTCGATGTAGCGGACCGAATTCAGGAAGCCCGCGGCTTGGTCGAAGACCGTGTATTGCTGCACTTCGGGACTCTGGTCAGCGGAGGGGTTCGCATAGAAGTGGTAAGAAACCATGTCGAGCGGGATCCCGGGCTTGTGGTTCTTGGGGTTGAGGAAATACTCAAAATAAGCGGGCACATTCTCCGAAAGGAAGATGTTCGGAGACGTGCCTGCCAGCGCCACTCCCATGAATTTCATGTGAGGTTCAACGCGTCGAATGGCAGTCACAATGGCGTCGTAGACCCGAGTGTAGGTTTCGGGTGTCATCTTGTGTTCAAAGTCGACTTCGTTGAGCACTTCCCAGATGGGGATCTTGTAATGGTGGCTGGAGTCGTGGCGCTTGCCGTACTCGTCCGTGAAGCCCCCCTGCGTGTACCAACTCACCAGACGCGCGTAGTAGTCCCCCACTTCCTTCAGGCTTGGATCACGAAATTCCGTCCCCTTTTCGTAATCCCAGACCACCTGGTTCGGATCCGCAGGATACGCCACCGGCTTCTCCGTCTTGAACATCCACTGCGGGATAGTGCTGAAGTTGATGATCACCGAATGGCCGGTCTGGGCATTCATGAAGTCTTCCATCATGGGATCGATCAGGGAAAAGTCCCAGGAAGTCTTGCCGTCGGCGGGCGGCTCGAGTTCGGCAACTCCCAGCTTCGGGTAAGGCAGCCAGGGGACGTAGCGCACGTAATCAGCGCCTAGCTCGTGCAGGGCCTGAAAGACCCGATCGTGAATCTGCGAGCCGCGGCGTAGGGGAGGGTTGACCACGACCTGAAGTGTTGGCGTGGTTTTCGAGACGGTCACCACCTTGTCCCAGTTGATAGTGACTTTGGCTTTTTCGACCGCAGCCTGTTGCGGAGGTGCGGTTTCTTTTTGCGCACAGCCAGTAAGCAGAACAATGAGCGAAAGAGAAAACAATCCCAGCACACGAACAACTCGATTAATCTCCATGGCACTCCCTCCAAAGTAGGTGTTTCTATCTCCGGGCCGATTGAGAGCGAAACGCGAGGTGAATTCTATAACGCCCAACGCGCAAAAGCCATCGTTTGTCATCGGACCTGCACTTCACTTCAGAACATAGGCGAATGTTTTGGAATCATAAGCGAGCATCAGAATTGCTCCTTCCGGCCGAACGGCAACCTGCCGCAGTTCCCTGCCCTGTTCGTCGATCGCTGTGGCCTGCGTGGGAGCCGGGCCGGTCCAGGGGATGCGGGCGGTGAATGCGGCACTCTCGGGGGCCGCTACCACGCGCCATGTCGCGACTTCACGTGTCAGGCGGTACGCGGCGCCTTGGCGGTCGTTGTAGTAATAAGAATCGGGTGAGCTCGACCACTCGACTATGCCGGCGGATCGGCGTTCGATGGCGGTCTCAATCGGCCCTCCCGACATCGGGGCGCGGGCGTAAAAACCAAACTGCGGAAGGGTGCGCTCGCCGACTTTCCAATCGCTCGCGCCCCGATTAACCCACACCTCGGCTCCGTTATCCCAGGTCACGTGCTGCCGGTGGATGTCACCTCCGGCGAACTCCACGGATTCGATGCGACGCAGTGCGAGTGCCCGCATCATATCGTGCGACAGCCAGTACTTGCGCACCACATCGCGCGAGAAGGGCGCTTCTACCATCGCGGGGTGGCCGGTCAGCATCTCTGTTGCCATGTAATCGTCGCTGTAAATGCCGTGGATTGCCAAATCAAGGCCCGCAGCGTAGCGGTCCTCGTAACCCGCTCCGTGCAGCACGAAGCGGTCGTGGTAGGCGGCATCGATCCAGGGAATGCGCTCCGCGTCGGCGCAACGGATCTTCCACACGAAGCCGTTGCCTTGGGCATCGACGCGCAAAATGTTGGCCTGCGCGCCATCCAACCAGCCAATCAAGCGGTCATGGCCGGCTTCAGAAATCTGAGGCGCGTTATCGCCCAGGTAGTCGCGGATCCAGGCGAAGGTCTCTCCCCACATCTTACGCGTGACGTTGCGCTCCACGAATTGGCCGTCCGCAGTCCAGAAGTCGTAAGGAGGCGCGGACGACCACACGTCGATGAAATAGGCGCTTGGCGAGAAACCCGCCTTGATCAGGTTCAGATTGCGCTCCACCAGCGGGCGGATGCGATCGGGACGCGCGCGGTAAGACTGCGCATCGCGTTCGGCGTGGTACCAGGCGCGCTGCGGTTGACCGTTATTCTGGAAAGCGACGTTCTCGTAGCTGAAGCCCTCGGCGTCGGGATAGAGATCGATGTAATTGTCGTGAGGGGCAAACAGAACACCGTGTCTTCGACAAGTGTCGACGAGTTTCTGGAAATCCGCGAGCGTTCCCAACTGCGGGTTGGGAGGGTAGATATCGGGCAGCCGGAAATCGTAGCCCCAGCGTTGCCAATCGTGCCAAACTACCACCGCATCAGTCAGGCCATAGCGGAATGCCCGCTCGAGCGCTTGGGCGCTCGACACGTAGCGACCCTCCCAGAGATCGAAAACAAATCGCCCTGCCAACTTGGGAACACCAGGCGCTGCGCGCAGCTCATTCGCCCGCCACAGCTTCACAGCCTGCCAGACGTTTGCCGCCGGAAGAAAGGTGAGGGTTTGTGCGTGCGGCGTGTGGAGCGTGTAGAGGCGGCCCTGCGGGAAGACTTCGAGCCGGTCGGGGACAGCGTCCACGCCCTGAAGCAGCGAGACGCCGTCACCGAAATCGATTCCCACGAATGAGGTGGCGAGGTTGTGTCCGTCGAAGCCGAGCCGAAAGGTCTCCGGATCCTGAATGACGTTGCCAGGGCCGGCGTAAATCCTCTCGGCGCGCTGGGTCCACGGCCCGGCGGCAACGTCCTCAAGGTACACGCGGAGCCAGGGACGAGCGGCGGGCTCGTTTTCCAGCCAGAAATGAGCTTGAAGGCCACGTGCATCCACCCACATTTCCGTGAAAACGTCGAAGGCACCGGCCCAGCTTTGGAAGTGATGGCGGACGCGATAGCGCCCTGACTCGGGCTCTTCACGAGCATAGACCAGTTCGCTGGCCGAGTTCGAGTCTGCGAGGTCGTCACCCAGCACCTGAACGCGGAAGCCGTGAAACAACAACTTGCGATCTCCTTTTGCCAGCTCGATCGCCGAATCGAGCGCGCCGCGTGAGCCCGGAAATACGCGGACCTCGTAGCCCTGCACGGCGCCAAGCAAGCGCGAGGGCGCATCAGGGTGCGGCGGGAACTCTGAGAGAGGCTGCTCCTTGCCGGCCACGATTGTTGGCGCGACCCAAGAGACTTGGCCCGCATCGCCTGAGCTTTCAAGTTGTAACCGCACCTTGCGTCCCGCGTAGGATGCCAGATCCACCTCGACTTCTTCGTGGGCCGTCGAGGTCACACGCTTTTCGAGAAGGACTGCGCCATCCTCGCCGGCCGGAGCGTCGAACGGGAGGGCGCGCACACGAAACAGCGTGCCACTGGGAGCGGCGGCGGCGAAACGCAGAACCAGAGGCGTATATTGCGGCAGAGCCAGTGGGTATTCGACCATGCAGGCGTCCACGCGTTCGCGCAGCGAAGGTGGGCGCGGCCCCAGCGTCATGACAATGGCGCGACGGTGCTCGGAATACTGAATGCTGGGGCTGAACTGGAATACCTCCTGCCCGCTGGCCCCGGATTGTGGCGGTTCCGCGCTGACCACGCAGCGTTCGCGCCTCACCGGTTCTCTCCAGATACCCAAGGGATGGTTGACGGTGACAGGGACGGGTTTCCACTCCACCGGCAACGGCGCGCGCGGGATGTTTGCTTGCGTCGTGCTGACCAGCAGGACGGGGTGCGCCACCATGTGCCGGCCCTGGTAATCGAACTCGGCTAAGGCATGAATCGGGTAGAACGCGTTGTAGGTGCCCGTACCGAAGCTGGCCTGAAACGAGACCGTCGTGTAACCGTGCGGATCGACCGTGAAGGGCACCGGTCCGTCAGGCTTGACCCGCCAGCGATCAATGACACGCACGCGCAGTGTGCCCTTCAGAGGCTGGTCCGCACTGCTGCTGAGGTGAACATTCAACGTAAACGGCGCATCGGGCTGATCGAACCGTACACGACCGCCAGCGCCGTAAGAACCCAGTGCCGGTTCCTCAATGCGGACAGTCAGAGGCCCCGCCGTATCGACCGGCGGCTCGAAGGCCACAGCCGCGGCCGCCAACAGAGCGACGAAAATGTAAACACAAGCACGCATTTTAACCCCCACGGAAAGTCGTGAGATGTCATTCCGAGCGAAGCGAGGAACTCGCTCGGAGTCGCTCTGATCAAGGAAGAAAGATCAGGGCGAGATTCCTCGCTCCGCGCGGAACGACAATCCTCCATTTGTGCCATACGTCAGAACCTTGCACCTGAATTTACTTTTTGCTTCCCAGGGCCATACAATATACGCCGTTTTCACGGTCGCGGCGCGCGAAGGTTCTCCTGGACAGCAGCCCTCTCCCTTGGGGAGAGGGTGTCCGGCGACGGCGCTTTCTCCAGCCGCCGCCGGACGGGTGA
>JBELAJ010000014.1:0-42458 GCA_049508935.1 Terriglobia bacterium
TAGGAAATCATCTGCCGTTCGAATTTATCCAGGTCCACGGCGAAACGTTCGTGCTCGGCGCGAAGGGCCGCCAGCTTGGAAGCGCCATCGGCATCCTGGAGGAGGGCGGGGAACGATTCCGATTCCGCGCGCCGGCAATGTGTGGTCAGGACTGCCTTGAAGTATTCCAGCGACTCGCGCAAGCAGGCGTCCGCCGCCTGGCGCTCGATGGCTCGGGCGCCATGGGCGGAAAGCCGGCGGAGCGCGGTTTCCCAGCCTTGTAGCCTCGCGCGGATCTGAGCGCGCTCGTCGATCCAGCCCTTCGCATCAATCGCCGTTTCCTTGGCAGGCGCCGCAAACTCGACACAACAGGGCGTCTCTTCGGCGAGGTACTGAGCGGCTAGGCCCCGTCGCTCGAGCGTAGCGGCCACTTCCCGGCGCGGCGGATAATCATGAGTCGAAAACTGGCCAGGAAGATGCCGGCGCAAGTAGGCGCCCGGTAGCGTCTCGCAGTCCACGGTGAAGAGATCGCCGGCTGACACGAGCGAAATGTTCAGGTCGTAACTCTCCCGGGTGTTAAAGAACAGGCGAGAGGTGGGAAAGGCCATATGGTAAGCGCTGACCACGAGGCGGAAGTCGTCGTCGGAGACGGTGAAGCGATTGGGCTTCTGCGAGGCGAGGACGCCCCGCGCCGGTTTCAGACGCGGGATGCCCAGGGCGTGCGGTTCAATTCCGTAAGTGCGGCGCAAATAGTTTGCATGCTCGATAACTGCCAAGACGTCGTGGCGGAAATCGTAAAGCCCGAACAAGGCGCCCATGCCAATCCTGGTAATGCCTGCGGCTATCACCTGGTCCCAAAGGTCCAGGCGCGACTCGAAGGCGCGTTTCGGTGAGCTGCCATAGTGCCAGCGGTCGAAGTGGGGGCGATGATAGGTTTCTTGCCACTCGACCACCCAATCCAGTCCGGCCTCCCGCAAGCGGACGTAATCCTCTTGCTTGTAGACAGGGGAGCACAAAGCGACCAGGCCGCCGCCAAGGGCATCGAGCTTGCGGCGCGTGGCGGCGACATAGCGGGCCACCCTTTCCGGGCCGAACTCCGGGTCGTCGGAGAGCACCAACTCGATTTGGCGGTGCCCCCAGGAGAGAATCAGGTCCAGTTGCTTCTCGAAATCCTCCTGGCTCAACCGCACCCGGTCGGCGATGGGATTGCTTTGGCGATAGCCGCAATAGAGGCATTCGTTCTGGCAGAAGCTGGTCAGGTAGACGGGGATGATGAATTCAACTGTCTTCCTCGCCCATTGCATGCGAATCCGGTTTGCTGCCGCCTGAAGCTCGGCTCGACAGGCCGGATCGCGTGCCGCAGCGAAGAGAGAGGCTACATCTTCAGCTTCGAGACCCCTCCCCTGGTCCGCAATGCGAATGATCTCCTGCGGCTGCCGTAGCGGCTCCGAGATTGCCGCCAGGCGTTCGAGGCGGGCTTGCTGACTTACAAAAATCTCGCTAAATCCAGTCACTTTCCTTTGTCCTTCCAGAGCGTCTCAGTAAGTCATTTTACTCCCGCCGCAGGTTCTGTTGGGAAACAGCCTGCCTTCTCTTGGGCGCAATTACTGCCAGCGGAGCAATCGGTTTACCCTGCGGGCGGCGCTGAAGCCAACCACTCCGCCAATCACTCCTCCCACTTCAGTGCCCAAGAGGTAGGACGCGACGATAATCCATTTGGCCCATGAATCCGTGCTATTCAGCATTCGCGGAGCAACCCACAGCACGAGGGTTGAGAGCACAAGCGCAACGACAATGCCGACGGTGGGACAGAGGAAGAAATAGGATGATAGAAAGCGCGAGTTCTTGAACCAACACAGGACCACGCCAGCGACCACGCAGAGAAACCACAAGGGAAGCAAGAGAAAGAACACCATTGGCCGTCCTTGAAACTGCGAGGAACCAGTATATCAGTAGGTTGAACGCTACTGAAAGCGCTGTCGCGAGGTTTGACGCGCAGTTATTGAGCCAAATGGCGCCAGGTTGCGATCCCGCTTGGCCGCTCAAAAACTCCGCCTTCCCCTTCTCGGTGATAACGACGAGGCTGCGAATCGCGAGTATATCAAGCACTTCGTTCTCGATCAGGATTCCAGGTTTCTCCGGGGTGTGCCCTCGGACCGGGAAGTCGGCCGCTCCTATGGTCTCGAGTGGGCGGAGGCGTTTCACTACATTGGACCCGTCGAGTCGATGCTCGACCACTACGTCGCAGAGCACGCCGTGCCTCTCTAGCGCTGTCGCGAACCGTGTGGCAAATTTCGCTCGGGAAGAGTATGATGCAGTGCCCGCAGAATGGCGGTTCCCGGTAGTTCAACACCGGACGAGAGCGGAGGGCCGGGCCGGCAGAGGCAAGAGCGCCGGCGCCACAAGGGGGAATCATGGATAAACCAAGAGTCTCTCGCAGAGATTTTAACAAGACCGCGGCGATGGCCGCCGCGAGCCTGGCGTTGTCGGCGGGGCCGGTGGTGCGCAATGTGCTTGGAGCCAACGAGCGGGTCGGCATCGGGCTGATCGGAGCCGGAGGAATGGGCCAGGCGGACTTGCGTGATTTCCTGCATACGGGCCAAGTCGACTGTGTGGCGATTGCCGATCCCTATCAGCCCCATCTGGATGAGGCGGCGACGATGGCCTCCGGCCAGGTGAAGACCTACAAAGATTTCCGCCGGGTTCTTGATCACAAAGAGATCGACGCGGTGATTGTGGCCACTCCCGACCATTGGCACGCTATTCCCATGATCGCTGCTTGTGAGGCCGGGAAAGACGTGTACCAGGAAAAGCCCCTGTCTCACACTATATTCGAAGGGCGCAAGATGGCGGAGGCGGCGAAAAAGCACAATCGCATTGTGCAAGTGGGGACTCAGCAACGATCGGGCGAGCACTTTCAGAAGGCCGTGGAACTGGTGCGCAGCGGGAAGATCGGAAAGGTAACGCTGGCCGAAACTTGGATTCACGGCAACCAGTACCCGGAAGGAATCGGCAACCCGCCGGACAGCGATCCTCCCCCTTGGTTCGACTGGGACTGGTGGCTGGGCCCGGCGCCCACGCGACCCTACAATCGCAATCGCGGGATTTACAACTTCCGGTGGTTCTGGGATTACTCGGGCGGGATTCTGACGGACTGGGGTACTCACCTCATCGACATCGTGCACTGGGCGATGGGAGTTGAGGCGCCGAAGACGATTGTAGCAACGGGCGGGAAATACGTTCTCGGCGATAATCGCGAGACGCCGGATACGCTTGAAGTCGTGTACCAGTATCCCGCGTCGGCCATGAGCGGAAAGGAATTTCTGGTCCGGTTTTCCAACCGTGTCGCCAACGACCGCGGTCCGGACGGCCACTCTTACGGGATTCAGTTTTGCGGGACCGATGGGACATTGTTCATTGACCGTGGAGGCTACACTCTGTGGCCGCAAGCGTCGCGACTCGGCCCGGAGCGATTCAACTCGCAAGGCGCGATCAGCGCCGGGGGTTCCCCTCAGCACTATCCACATGTGCTTAATTTCCTGGACTGCCTGAAGTCCCGGCAGAAGCCGAATTCGGATGTGGAAACCATGCACCGCTCAACGAGCGCCGGCCTGCTGGGGGGGATTGCCTACAAACTGGGCCGCAAGCTTACCTGGGATGAAGAGCAAGAACAATTTCCGGGTGATGCGGAAGCTAACAAATTGTTGACGAAGGAATATCGGAAGCCTTGGGTGGTCGCATGACGGCAAGATCCTGGTGCCACCGCGGGGCTTGGTTTTACTGGAGTGAGGCAGTCTTCACCAACCTCTACTCAACATTCACTTCGAGGGGGGCGAGTGGACGGGACGACAACTTCAAAAATGCCAAAAAAGGTCTTGACAAGATTTCACTGGTCATAGTACCTTAAAGGCGAAATCGAAGAGATTGGAAAAACCACGATGGGTTAGGGAGGCGATCAGCAACCCAGCCCAGAAAAAAAAGGAGAACCAATAATGTTGAGCAGGAATTGCATCGCGCGTTTTTCGCTGTACCTGATCCTCCTGGGATTGGTCGCTGTGGCGCCGGTGTTTGCGGGATCGGCGGTCGTCGGATCGGTGGCGGGCACCATGAACGCAACAGTGGGCGGCCAGACTCTTCTTCCTAACACAACCCTTTTCAGTGGTGACAGCCTCCAGGTGAAAGATGGCGTGGCCGTGGTAGCCCTGGGGAATGCGAGCCGCATGGTATTCGGCCGTGACACCGTGGCCTCGTTCCTGCGGGATTCCGATGAGGTAACAGTACTGCTGGGCCAAGGCAACGTTTCCGTCTTCCACGATGTGTCCGGAACTCCGGTTCGAATGAAGATCGGCGACGTCTCCGTGGTTCCAGTTTCCGGTTTCAAAACGCTGGGTGAAGTGGCCATGCTGAATGGCACGGTTGCGCGTCGACGAGGGCAACGGCAAGGTGGTGAATGTTGCCAAAGGGAAGACATTGACGGTGACTCCGCAGATGAAGGCGCCGCAAGGCGGTGGATCAGCGGGGCGTTGCTGCGGTGGCAGCGCAGGCGTTTGGCCCATCGTGGCTGCGGCCGCCGCAGGCACGGCAGCGGTGTTGGCAGGGGTAGCAGTGTCCCGCGCAGGGAACGCAAACACCAATGCGACTGATGCGGCTTCGGCAGCGGCAGCGGCGGCGGCAGCGGCAGCAGCGGCAACTTCCACGGCGGCGGCGGCTGAGTCAGCAGCTTCGGCAGCGGCCGCGGCGTCGAACGCGGTAGGTTGCGCATTGAACGTAATTGCGAACCAGGAAGGCGAGCCGAGTCCCTACACGCCTCCGGCCGGAGCGAGTTGCCCGTAGCCGCTCTGGTCCGTACTGGCGCAATGCATTCTGGATTATGCCTTTCACAGACCCAATAGGGCCTGGAGAGAAACCTCATTGTATGGGCTCCAGAAGGCAGTGGATTTTGAAATCTTGATGAGCTATAATCCACCCGCTGTAAATATCGTTTGCGCGTCTAAGATCGTCCGCAGCGAACGCGACGTTGCGGAAGGAACTACCATTCTTGCACTAGGGTAGGTGACGAATGGATGCTCTTGCTGATGGCCTATCTCGAATTATAGCCAGTTCTATTCCACGCCGCAAGGCGCTACGGCTGGCCGTGAACATGGTAGGTGGGGGCATCTTAGCCTACTTGGGTTTAGGGAGGACTTCGCGTGCTCTCGCGCAGGATTCACTGCCGTGTGGACGCGGCATGGTCCGATGCGGCAGGATGTGCTGCGACCCGTCTGAGACGTGCTGCGGCGAAATGGAAATTTGCCTCCCGCCTAAGCTCGCAGCGTCTGTGAGTTGCTGCGGTAGGGGGCTTTGCTGGAAGCCTACCCAACAGTGCTGCACCGACCACTGCTGTCACAAGACGGATACCTGCTGTGGCACTCAATGTTGCTCGCCCGGCCACGCTTGCTGCCACGGCCAGTGTTGCGCTCCAAGCGCGGTCTGCTGCGGCTCCCATTGCTGCGCCCCAGGCCAGGTATGCTGTAACGGTACGTGCTATGCACGGCGTCCGTCTCCAAACGAACCTTGCCTTCCATCATAAAGATCGAAAGGTCGAGCAAAAACGTGTGACACATTCGAGGAAGCCAAGCCCGGCTTGGAATCGTAACTGCGCCAATCGAAAGCCTACGAAGTCGTTCAACATCTCATGGAGGCCTCCGGCGCATTCATCGACCAGGATTTCTTTTCCGGTTCACCAAATCAGAACGCCCCCCCCATCGACCCGTCCCCTTAGTCCGATTCCACAATTGGCAAATCCGGAACGCTCTATTCCCGGCCGACTACGGTCGGGGAAGGCCAAGCCACCATTATCCCGTTGTCCAACCTGGGAGGGAAGACCACCGGCGACTCCTGCGGAGCCGGAACTCCAACATCACTCCGGAGGAGCGAAAGTGTGTGCGCCGCAATCTCGCTGTTTTCCGCATGACCGTTAATCGCCGGGTAGACGTTCGCCTCACTGCCACAGGCCAAACGTCACACCGCTACTTCCCCTATAACTCCGACCACCTGAATGTGCTGCTGCGTGAACCGAAGCTTGGTTCGACGAAATGAAGACGTGTGGCTTCGCCGGGGCCATCTTGTGCGCCCCGGCGAGCACGGTTTCTGAAGTTGAACAGTGTGAGCTGGGTGGACGGTTACTTACTCATTTGGATGAAAAACCAGGGGCACCCTAAACCGTTCTACAGCCTTGCCCAACATTTAAGCCCGAAAAAACAGCGACACGAAAGGGCGCACGCCTCAAGCACTCACTGCGCGCGCCCTTCAAGGCTCTTCGGGTCCCAACTTGCCATTCCAAATCTACTTGAGAAGTTGCTTCAAGTCTGTCGCAGTGTACGGGTAGTATTGCGTCGACCTCTTCCCCGTGGTGCTCAGAACGATGTCCACGCGGCGATTGTTCGCCAGTACAAACCTTGGGAGCCGGCGGCGCACGTTTTTACGGTCTTGATCCGTAAGGTTGGGAATCTGTTCGAGTAACTGCTTCACGGTCGCGGAATCCATCTGTTCGCTCTTTCCGAAAGCCTTTGTCTCGATGTTCCCGCCGGTGAGTCCTTGTGATACCAGGAAGCTCCTGACGCGGTCAGCACGGCGCTGTGAAAGCGCCATATTGTATTTTACCGATCCGCGCCGATCCGCCCGGCCCTCCAGGATCAGGTGGGCATCGGGGAGAAGCGAATTATATTGTTTAAAGATGTCCGCAAGTTGCTGCAAGACTTGTTCCTGGCTTGAAACCAAGCCGCCTTCCGGCCGGTTCTTGGTGGGGAGGTTGGTTGCGAAGTAGATGCTGTTGCCAGGAAGCTTGGCCGCGAGAACTTCCGCCTGCGCTTCTCGCCCCGACTCAATCGACCCCACAATGTGCACGCTGGCGGTCTTGGTGTCTGAGCCGCCGCAAGCATTTGAGGAGTGCAATGTGTAGGTGATTGTCTCGTCAACGGGCCCCACGTCCGACTTGGTGGGCGTGAGCTGAACTGTGCGAGTGCCACTGGGCGACACGGATCCGAGTGGATCCAGCGTGGCGCTGCTAGCCGCAGGCGCGTTCCAGGTGAGCGTGGCGCTGCCTTGCTCGTCGACCTTGTCTCCGACTTTGTGGTAACGCACCTGAGACGGTTCCACGCTCAGTGTGCTCTGAATGTTCGCATTCACGTTCACCGAGGTGTCGTTGGTCACAATGCCGCCCGGCCCGGTGGCCGTCAGCTTGTAGTCGGTCGTCTGGTTGGGTTGCACCGATTGTTGACCGGAGGCGGCCACCGCTCCGATCCCGCTGATTTCGACCTTGGGAGCGTCCGTCGTAGACCAATTGAGTTGCGTCGAGGCCCCGCAGTCAATCGTCGAGGAAGCAGCCGACATCTGCGCCGTCGGCTTGGCCACCGCGATGGTCACGGCCGCACCCACTGCCTGGAAGCGTGGCAGAGCGCCCAGGGTTTTCCCCGCCGCGAAGTCGCCGTTGGTTTTCCCTCCCGGATTGGCAAGTGGAATAATAGTTGCCTGGCCTTCCCCGACCGTGATCGGCCCGGAATAGAGCGTCCCTGAGCAGCAGCCCAGTACCGTGAGTTGATAGTCGCCAGGTGGCACCAGCAGGCGCCGCTTCCCGCCCTTGGTCTCACCCACGTCGCCCACCAAATAGTCCGGCGTAGTTCCGTTCAAGAGCACTGCGCCGCCTGCCCCGCCCTTCAGCTCGATCCGTCCCCAAGGGCCGGGGGTTGTCCCGGGAATCTGCTCCAGCGTCACCGACAGGGTTGTGGTTTTCCCGCTCTCTGCCGTGAATTTGGCGCTATAGGGCTTGTATCCGTAGTTGTAAACAGCCAGCGTATGCTCGCCTGGGTCGGCCCAGATGACCCCGCTTCCCGGCCCGACCGGAATACCATCCACAAAAACGTACGCTTAGCATTTGACGCAATGTTCGCATAGGGTTTCCTCTCTTGAGTTTGTCCTACTGACCCTACTTCGTCTTCGGAGTTCGTCCTACCCACCCTGCTCGACTTGATCGAAGGGGATTAACCACGTTCATTATCTCACTTTTCTTTCCTGTAAATCAAGAAATTCTGTGCGCGAAAACCACCCTCCGGCAGCCGGATCGGGGTTACAGAACCGCGGCGCCCTCGGGCGGACGAGGCGGCCCGAAGCGTTACCTCAATACGGCCATTTCCAATCGCGGATCTCCGGCATGTCGTCGCCGTAACGCCCGATGTATTGTTTGTGCTCGATGAGCTTGTTGCGTAGAAGCTGCCTGAAGTGGGCGCCCCAGCGCTGCAGCCTCGGCGCGCGGTCGACGACATCGCCGGCCTGCGCAGGCAGTGATCGGTAACCGAAAGCAGGGTGTTCGCATCAAGAGGCAGATAGACCCGGACGATATCCGCTTTCTTATTCACCACGTGATCAATGAATCCCGGGTCCTGATGGCTGAAGCCGTTGTGGTCCTGCCGCCCGACGTGCGACGTGAGCAGGTAATTCAAGGAAGCAATGGGCCGCCAGGGGATGTGCCGCGTCACTTTGAGCCATTTGGCATGTTGGTTGAACATCGAGTCAATGATGTGGATGAAAGCCTCATAGCAAGAAAACAAGCCGTGGCGTCCCGTGAGCAGATATCCTTCCAGCCAGCCTTGGCACAGGTGTTCGCTGAGCACCTCCATCACCCGCCCGTCCGGAGAAAGATGGTCGTCCGTAGGTAATACCTCTTCCATGAAGACCTTATCGGTTACTTCCAGCAGGGCGCCCGGACGGTTTGACACTGTCTCGTCCGGCCCCATGACGCGGAAGTTTTTCGACTCGGCATTCAGTTTCATTACATCGCGCAGCATTCCGCCCATGATGCGCGTAGCTTCGGCGACAGCGTCTCCCGGCTTGGGCACTTTGACGGCATAATCGCGAAGGTCGGGCATCACCAAGTCCTTCAGCAGCGTCCCTCCGTTAGCATGAGGACTGGCCCCCATGCGGCGTCCGCCCTTGGGCGCCAGCTCCGCCGGCTCCGCTTTCAGTTTCCCGTTTTCGTCGAAGAGTTCTTCGGGCTTGTAGCTCCTCATCCACTCTTCCAGCATTCTCAAAAAGATAGATCTGCCCGACCGACAGGCAGTTTGCTGCCCGCCAATAGGCGTTCATCCTTTGCAGTTCGTCGTGGGTGAGCATGTCGGCAGCGGGAACGGCTTTCGGAGACTTGGCGCTTTCTGGATTCATATGCCCTCAGGACTCCTTCCCCAAGTTTGGTAAGAAAGCCCTCAATCGAGAATTGCCCAAGCGTTCTGCCCTCGCTATTGGTGCATCGTTGGGCAGAGGCACTGAGCTACACGGAACTCTGCAAGTTCCGCCGGTCCTCGCCGCCCTAACGCTGATCATGCTCGGCCCAATTCGTCAATTGCGCGAGCAGCGGGCTGACAACGCCTTCCCTGGCCCAGGTGCGACAAAGCGAGCCCATGGGGCCTTTGAGAGCCGGCAAGGGGTCGGCTCCCGGGGTCATCGCCGCCACCTCCTGGCGGAGCCAATCCAAAAGCTCACTTAGGCTCTGAAACCTGTTGCTCGCGATTGCTTCCCGGAGTCGAGGTATCGTGTGCTGTTCGAATTCCAATTTCTGCTCAAGGTAAACGATATCGGGTAGGAGCAAACCCGCGTCCTCCAAGCGCAATCCGATGCACGACAACAGCTCGTTGTATACCAGCTTGCCTTTGGCCTCTGCTCTGGCTCGCGTCTCATGCAGCAGTTCCAGGCCCGTTCTCATTGGCGGATTCGAGCCAGGCAACAGCTGACAGTAGAATTTCAACTTCGGCTCCGTTCCCGAGGGGCGCACGGTTATGATCAGGTCCGAGGTAAAGAACTGTATGACATTTCGTGGGAGCATATCGGTCTTGCTGACGAACGGGCCGAACACCTCCTGGTCGTGGTGATCGACGATGCGCGTCACCTCTTGCCCCGCCAACGCCTCTGGAGGGGAGTCCCTCAGGGATTTCATAATGTGGTCGCGTTTGGATTCGCCTTCAGCCCCAGCCATCAGGATGGAGCGGCTAATATCGGCGTAGGGTCCGAGCTCTTGTAGAATCTGCAAGTAATAATCGAGCAGGGTTCGCCCTTCTCTGCGTAGCCTCTGATAAAGGGCAGCCAGATACATGCACGCGGGGGTCGAATCCTTGTCCCGAATGCTCGGGACAACCATAACACCGTGACTTTCTTCCGCCGCGAGCACAAGTTGCTCGACGGAGCAGCAAATACCCCGGTAACACCCCTCCCGCTGTAACTGTTTGAGCACGTTCGCGATGTACTTGAAACCGACGAGGAGATCGTCAATCAGCCATGAATCTCCAGCCTTCTCGACGATCGGCCTGAGGATTTTAGTTGTGACCAAGGTTTCGATCACTAGCCCCCGACGCTGCGGCCCTTTGGGGTCGAGCATCAGGAAATAGCAGAGTATCGTCGCGATCTGATTGCCATCAAAGTGATACCAGGAGCCGTCGGCGAGCCTGGCTTCTAAACCCACCCGGTCCGCATCAGGGTCGCTGCACAGAACAATCCCTGATTTTTGGGCCTCGGCAAATTTCTTGGCAGGCTCCGTGGCCTCAGGTACCTCGGGGTTGGGGATTCTGAACGGGATGACGGAGAAGGTTCCATCCGGATACTGGTCTTTCGGCACAAAGATCGGGAACCCCAATTCCCTCAGCACAGCACCCGCTGCGGAATCCCCCGAACCGCAGAGTGGCGTGTATACAATGGGATTGTCGGACTCCGGAGCGTAGGTTCCGTTGTAAAGCCTCGTGTAGGTCAGAACGTACTCCTTCTCGAACGCTGGGGGTATAGCCCGAATCTTGCCTTCCTGCAAGGCCTGATTAAAGGCCATCATCGTCGTATTTTGGACGGCGTCCATAGCATCGGCAAGCTCCTGGTCCTTGGGGGCGACCGGCTGGCTCCCGTAGTCGTCATATACTTTTATTCCGTTATCGTCGGGAGGATTGTGAGACGCGGAGAGATTGATTCCTCCCACTGCGCCTAACTTTCCGATGAGGTAGGACAGTTCGGGCGTGCTGACTACCGCGTGTTCAGCTTCCGGCTGCTCGAGGTAAGCGATAAAGCCGTTTGCAGCGTATATCTGGCATGCTAGTTTGGCCAGCGATCGCGAGGAAACCCCCAGGAGGGGATGCCGCTCAGCAAGGAAGTCGTATACCTTGCGGAGATCGTTGAAGACGCGCACATCATTCGCCACCACAACGGCAAGCTCCTTTCGCTCCGGAAAAGCGTTCCGCAGAAATTTGCAGTGGCCCTGGACGGTCAAGGCGATCATCGTGGGGTTCACTCGGTTAGGGCCATAGCCAACGGGCCCCCGTCGCCCTCCCGTTCCAAACGGCAACTCTTGTCGAAAGGAATCGAATAGCAAAGGGATGTGCTCCTCCGAGAAATGCTTTTCCAATACCTCGGGGTAGGCGTAGGGCACAGAGCCGGACATCCAGCGCTGAAGCCGCTCCGCGGCGGCCTGTCCGAGTCCGTTTTCCTGATACCGGTCAGCCAGCAGCCCGCTCACCATCTCCAACGCTCTCGAAATAGCCATCTTCTCTCCCTTATTCGTGAGTATTGGGCCCCGTCTTTTTTGCCACTCTCGGACCTTCACCACGAAGTGCAACCCTGATGAGGAACGCTTGATACTCAAGCGACCTGATGAAATCGGCCGCGTGCATGGGTTATCCTCCCCGAACACGCACATAGCGAGCAAGGGCACGTAGAACTTTGGGATGGCCGACCATCAGCGCTGGTGGAAACTGAGTGACCCTCGCGAAGATCTCCCTAAGCTGAATGCCAGTTCCGGCAGTCAGATTACGAATCTCCAGCCCCTCGGCACAGGCCACGGCAAGACCGGCCGCCACATCCCATATCCGGTACCGGGTGAGAATGACGGCGGCAGGATCGAGCGTCCTGTCCGCGAGGAGCACAAGATGAGCCACTGTGGAGCCGAGGTCCCGAATTTTCCCCGGGTAGGCGCATAGATCCAACTGTTTATGCGCGTCCGAGGCTACGTAAGTGTAACTGTCTTCAATGCGCCAATCCATCCGCATGGGCGGCGCCGTTGCAAGCTTCGAGACCCGCACGGAGTTGCCACGGCGGGCGATCTGATGTCGAATTGCCACTTGGTCTTCGAATGACGCGATACACCACTTCGCTAGCCCTGGGAGATGCATTATTGCCAAGAGTGGCTGATGGCTCTCATCGATTACCGCTAAAGAGATTCCGAAGTAGTTCAAGCCGCGGGCGAAAGGGCCCGTGCCGTCTATAGGGTCGACAATGATCCGGCGTTCAGGCTTAAATGCCCTGGGCCAGCTTCGAGGATCCTCCTCCCCTACGAATCCGTAGCCGGGGAAGATTCTTCTCAGCTTTGCTTTGATGAACTCTTGGGTCCTAAGATCGAGCGCGGTGACAAACGTCCCGTCCTTTTTCAGTTTCCAGGAAACCTTGGCTTGGCCTTTGAGAAGCAGAACCCCAGCACGGTATACAACGGCACTGACGGCTTCTACCTGGGAAGTCTCGATTTTCACTTTCTTCAACCTCGAAGCACCGTTCAAAATAATACCATCCGGGATCGCCTGGTCGGTACCAGATCGTCACTATATGGAAGTCAGGGTGTAGTCGCCGCTGCGCCTCAAGCCAAATAAGTTTAGCACCCAACAGCGGTACGATCTAGTGATAATGGGTTGAGGTTCTAAGGGTTGGCAGGTTCACACCGACGATGCGTTGCCAAAGTCCCGTCTGCAAGCTCCGCCTCCGCCGCGGAAGGCTCACGCCTGCAGGAGGCTTACCCGCCGTGTTCACGCACGAGGTGACGCCCCGTCCACCGATGCCGTGTGAGAGCGGCAGGGTAGAGCCAGTGGAATCAAACTCGATAGGCACGTACGCGATCCATCACGCGATTTGCAGTGTCTCGGTCAGGGACGTCCAGGACTTTGTAAAGGACACCGCCGGGCAAGCGGTGACCATTAAGAGCGGCTACGAAATCGGGGAAATGAGCCTGTACAACCAGAGGCAAGTCCGCCGTTCGGCGCTCGAGTTCAGCGAGCACCGAGAAGGCGGTGGGGATGTCCTTGTCGTCGCCTAAGAAGATGGCCTTAAGGCCCCGCAAGGACGACACAGCCTCGAGCAGGTGGCGACCGTTGCCGTGAATGTGTAACACGCCGCCGTCGAACGCGGCGAAGATTCGCTCCACCGGTTCTCTCCCCCAGCGTTCAAAATAGCCAACGTTCGTCATGTGAAACGGATCGACGCTTTCGGAAATAATTTGTCCCGGTATCCATTGCACCATATTGCTGCACGTTCCGCCCTCGAGCAGCGGGATTTCTGTGAAGAAAGTCTTCTGCACATCCAGATTTAGCTGATAGGCGAAATCCACCGCCTGCCGAACGTAATCGGGATGGTCGAGCAGCTCAAGATAGGTTCGCGTGCCTCCAAAAAGCTCGAAGACGAAGTTAAGACTGTCGATGAGGATGAAATGGCTGATGCCGAATTTGCCTCCAGCGGCCTCGCGAAAGCAACGTAGCTCGCGGAGATAGAATTGATAGACGCTGCAGCTGGGGTCGATGGAAAGTTTCTCGAGCTCAGACCAATCCTTAAAGATGGGCGGGACCATGGACGAGATCCAGCCGTTATCAGGATGGGCCATGAACCTTACTTCACCGCCCACAATGCCGCCGTAGAGGCCTTGATCGAGTTCGCTCAAGTAGGCCGCTGCGATCGAATCGTCGAGGACGGTGGCGCGTTCGGCCCAGAGGCCGTCCCAAAATGCGACGCGCTCCTCCAGGCCAGGGCACTCGGTGGGTCCTTCAGGGTAACGCTCCGCAAACCGCCGCAGCGCCTGAGTGGGGATTTCCATGCAGGCGAGGATACGATCCTGCAAACGCTTTTCATAAAGTCCGCGCAGCCGTTCCAGCCGCTCCCAGCCGTCGGGACTGTAACGCAACGGAAAGTCCATGCTGTTCCTACACTTTCCAATAGACGACGTACTTTTCTCCGAGCAACTTATAGAATGGGATCAGGCTGATCTGCCTGCTTCCAGCCGCAACGCGAAAGCTCGCGGGCTGGTTTGTGACCAGCTCGACCCAACCTAGCGGTTCCTTCGAGTTGGAGTTGGTGGCGGGAACGGGCGCCGGATTCCCGGCGGGGGTTGGGTCGTAACCTAAGTAGATCTCAGAACTGGTCAGGTCCTCGGTTCCCAGGCGGCCCGCGAGAACCAACGGTCCATACATCACGGCTTGAAGCGAGGGATCACCGGCCAGGGCTTCGACGCGCAGGCCCATCGGCAGACTGACTTCTATTCGGTCGCCGTCCTTCCAGGTTCGGGTCAGCGTCAGATAGCTGCTGGGGCTCGCGAACTCGGGCAGAGCCTCTCCGTTCAAACTGATCTTTCCACCATGTGTCACCCAATAAGGGATGCGGACGTTCAAATCCATATCCACCGGCTTCGCTGTGTGAACCACCAGGCGTGTCTTTCCCTCTTCTGGGAAATTGGTTTCCTGCACCCAGCGGACGCCCTTTTCAGGCCAGTTCAACTCGGAGGCGATGAAAAGGTTGACGAACAACCCGTGCTCGTCGTGGAAGTAAATCGTGTCGCCAAACTTGGCATACTCCTCCACACCCGTGCCCGTACAGCACCAGAAGGAATCAAACGGCGAGTGAAAGGACTTCCAGTAGCCACTGCCACCCAGGGGCAGGTAATAGCTCTTCAGCCCGTCCGCGTCCTGCGTTCCGAGGCGGCTGTTAAAGAGGGTGCGCTCATAGTAGTCCATGGCCCGCGGGTCAGCGGTCCAGCCAAAGATGTGCCGGGTCAGCTTCAGCATGTTATAACCGCAGCAACACTCCTCTGTGGTCTTGCCGAGTTCACCCGATAACTCGCCGGGGTCCGTGCGCCAATGCTCCTCGTTGCTCGTGCCGCCTGTGCAATAGGCGCGCGCGCCGGTCACTTCCTGCCAGAAGAAAGAAGCGATTTCGTGGAAGCGAGGCTCGCCCGAGAGTTCGTAACGCCGCGCCGCGCCAATCATCTTCGGGATGTTCGTATTGGCGTGCAGGCCTTTCAA
Source organism: Terriglobia bacterium (assembly GCA_049508935.1). Lineage (GTDB taxonomy): Bacteria > Acidobacteriota > Terriglobia > UBA7540 > UBA7540 > CAVROP01. Next base: position 15,036 of record JBELAJ010000014.1, read on the forward strand.
CTCATCCCGGTGCGCTGCCAGGGGATCGAACACTTTCTTGTGATAGAAACGGTCACCTACCTCGAGGTAGTGGGAGTTGCCCGTCAAGGCGTACAGGTTGTAGAGCGACTCCATGGTGCCACCGAACTCGGTTTTCATCACCTGCTGCATCTCGTCGTCGCTGAGCGGTTGGACCCAGCGCCCAATCCAGCCGGCCAAGCCTTCGGCGACTTCGAGGGCTTGTTGGTTACCGCAATGAACATACATGTCGATAAGGCCTGCCAGGATTTTGTGCAAGGTGTAAAAGGGAGCCCACACAGGCTTGCCATTTCTTAGGCGATCGAAGAATTCCCTCGGAAACGCGCTCAGGTAACCGTCTCCAAGCGCCTGCTGGCAGCTTGCGAGCTGCTCCACCATGTCCTTTCCGCGCGCTTTTAATTCCTCGTCGCCGGAGCTGGCATACATCAGCGCGCAGGCTGAAAGGTAATGGCCCCCCGCGAAGTGCCCTCGCAGCTCGCAATCAGGCTTTTCCCATCCACCCAGGGGCGTGGCTGAACAGGGCAGACCGGCATTGAGGCGGAAAGTGTGCAGCAGTCTGTCCTGGGGCAACGACATCAAATAGCGACGGTTGGCATCCAGAGCTTCTTGGAATGGACCCTTTCTCAGCCCAACTTGTGAGGTTGGGAAAGGCTTAACCCTCCAGACGCTCTTCTCCAGGCTTAGCACGCGCGTTTCCCGGCTGGCGCTTTCAGACACGGTGGCGGGGAGAATGCCGCGCGAGGCCGAATTTGGGACGAGCGCCGCACCTGCCAGCGCCGCCGTTGTTGACACAAACTGCCTGCGCGTCATTCCCTTGTCAGGTTGCATGTGCGCCTCCCTGTAGAATGCTAGCCTATGGATCTGAAGTTGTCAAGAGACAGACTTTAATCCGGTCGATAACGAGCGCGTAGGCACCCATAAAGGAGGGGCTAGGCGCCGCCTCGCCCCTACAATCAGCACTCTACGGCTGAAAAGCAGATGCGGCGTAGGGGTCATGGCCGAGCGCCCCTTCCGGCCTTGTCCGTCGTTATCGACGGATTCGAGACAGAAAGTGCGTTTTGCTTCCCTTCCGCTGCCGACTTATAATGGTAATTTTGGGTTGCACCTCAGAGCGCCGGCTGTAAGGAGAGCGGGCAAGGCAGACGTTCTATCAGGGGCCAGACGATGGCTACAAGCCACAACCAAACAGGCAGGAGTACGGCGCCGTCCGCGGCCGCAGAGGGTGGAGGCGCTTTGGGCGTTGACGCCGCCGGGATGCATGGTGATTCGCCTTTAGCAAGGACGAGCGCGGCTGCAGGTGTGCCGCCCGGGAACGGCGAAGCGGATTCCATCATCGTGCGCGGGGCGCGGGTCCACAACCTGAAGAACATCGATTGCTCCATACCCCACAACCGGCTGACCGTGGTGACGGGCCTTTCCGGCTCGGGCAAATCCAGCCTGGCTTTTGACACGCTTTATGCCGAAGGGCAGCGCCGCTACATCGAATCACTCTCCGCCTACGCTCGCCAGTTCCTGGAACGGATGGAAAAACCGGACGTTGACGAAGTGGTGGGGATTGCTCCTCCCGTTGCGATCCGCCAGAAGAACACCACCCGTAATCCTCGCTCGACAGTGGCTACAGCCACCGAAATCTACGATTATCTCCGGCTGTTATTCGCCCGCGTCGGAATCACCACGTGTTATCAATGCGGCCAAGTGGTGCGCCGCGACCATGTGGACGACATCGCCGACCAAGTCTGCGCCATGGAAGCCGGCCGGCGCTTTTACGTTTTATTCCAAGTCAATTCGGGCGCATCCTCGTCCGCACCGAAGATGACAGTCTCTCGACCTCCGTCGCGCGCGCCCGCTTCACCTCACGAATCACTCAAACCACGGTTGTTTGCGCTTCGCCAACACGGGTTCAACCGGCTGTACCAGGAAGGACGCGTCTTCGAGTTTTCAACCCCGGAATCGCTGCTCGAAGTCGATTTTGCAGCGCCCGTTTACGTCCTGGTGGACCGGTTGGCAGTGGGAGCGGAGATCCGGCAGCGGCTGATCGATTCCGTCGAGCTTTGCTTCCGCGAATCCGGCGAAGCAGTGCTGGAGTTCCTTACAGCGGAGTCCAGTACCGCAGGGGTTCGCCATGGCGTGCCCGTACAGGAGAGCGATCCCGCAGAGGCACCGCACGCCGTGCCCGCGCCGCCGGAGCGCCTGGTCTTCAGCGAGCGGTTTGAGTGCAAGCGGTGCAAGATCACATTTCAAGCGCCTGAGCCAAGCCTCTTTTCGTTCAACAATCCTTACGGCGCCTGTCCGCGCTGCCAGGGTTTTGGCAACACCATCGATTTCGACATGAACCTGGTTATTCCGGACAAGAACAAAACGCTGGCCGGGGGCGCCATAGATCCCTGGACGAAGCCGCGCTACCGGATGCTTTATAACGACCTGAAGCGGGCCGCGCGGGCCAAAGGTATTCCCCTGGATGTTCCTTACTTCCGTCTGGCTGCGGAAGAGCGGAAGTGGCTGCTCGAAGGCGACGATAGTTTTCCGGGCATTCGCGGTTTCTTCGACTATCTGGAGAGAAAAAAGTACAAGCTGCACGTGCGTGTTTTCCTCAGTCGTTATCGCGGATACACGCTCTGCCCGGAATGCCAGGGCGGACGCCTGCGGCGCGAAGCCATGCACGTTCTCCTGGGCGGAAAAAACATTACAGATATTTGCCGCATGTCGATTCAGGAAACCTACCCCTTCTTCAACGAACTCCAGCTTTCACCGGAACAACAGACGGTAGCTGACAAGGTGCTGGAGGAAATCCGCTCGCGTTTGAAATTCCTCTACAAGGTCGGCTTGGAGTACTTGACGCTCGACCGCCTGGCGTCCACGCTTTCGGGCGGCGAATCGCAGCGCATTCAATTGGCGACCGCGCTCGGCTCGAATCTGGTGGGCGCGCTCTATGTGCTTGACGAGCCGTCCATCGGGTTGCATCCCCGCGACACGGGCAGGCTCATTGAAATCTTGAAGACCTTGCGCGACCTCGGCAACACGGTTCTGGTGGTCGAGCATGATCCGGAGATGATGCGCGAGTCGGACAAGATCTTGGACCTGGGACCTGGAGCGGGGGAGCAAGGCGGCCGTTTGGTGTACGAAGGCGATTTGGCAGGCCTCATGGCCGATCCTCACTCGCTCACGGGCCGTTATCTGTCCGGCGGACTTGAAATCCCGGTGCCTGCGGAACGCCGCAAGCCCGGAAAGGCCTGGCTGCGTATTCGTGGCGCGCGTGAACACAATCTGAAGTCAATCGATGTGGATATTCCGTTGGGGCTCATGGTGTGCGTGAGCGGCGTTTCAGGTTCCGGGAAATCGACGCTGGTGCATGACGTTCTTTATAACTCACTGCTTTCACGCCGCGGCGTGCCCGCTCCGCGCGCCCAGTACGAGCGGATCGAAGGCGATCAGCAACTGGCGGAGGTCGTGCTTGTGGACCAGTCGCCCTTGGGCCGGACGCCTCGTTCCAACCCCGTCACCTATCTCAAGGCCTTCGACGCCATTCGGGAAGTGTTTGCCGCGACGCCGGAGGCCCGCAAGCGCGGCTATTCACCTGGATATTTTTCTTTCAATATTCCCGGAGGCCGCTGTGAGACCTGCCAGGGGGACGGAACCGTCACGCTGGAGATGCAGTTCCTGGCTGATGTCGAACTGGTGTGCGAGGAGTGCGGGGGCCGCCGTTATAAACCGAGCGTTCTTGAGGTGCGTTATAAGGGAAGGAATATTAATGAAGTGTTGCATATGACGGTGAAGGAGGCCCTGGGCTTCTTTGCTGGTTTGCCCAAAGTGACCCAGAAGATTCGGGTACTGGACGAGGTCGGGCTCGGCTACTTGCGCCTGGGGCAGTCCGCCACCACGCTCTCGGGTGGCGAGGCCCAGCGCGTTCGCCTGGCGGCGCACCTGGCTCATCAGGCGGTCGAAAACATGCTCTTCATTTTCGACGAGCCGACCACAGGCCTCCACTTCGACGACATCAGCAAGCTACTGTCCGCTTTTCGCAGACTGAACGACGCCGGTTCGAGCGTGCTCATCATCGAGCACAACATGGACGTCTTGAAGACCGCGGACTGGATCATCGATCTCGGGCCCGAGGGCGGCGACTCGGGCGGTTACGTCGTGGTGGCCGGCCCTCCGGAAAGTCTGGTCAAGAATCCCCTGTCCTTCACCGGAAAGTTCCTTGCCAAGTACCTGGGAAACCACAAGGGGGTGAAGGCGTGAGTAGCGGTACACGCACTCTCCAGCGGAGAGGGCGTCACTTGCTGGAAGCGGGCCTTCTTCTTTGTTTGCCGTGCCTGCTGCAACCGCCTATCCTCAACGCGATTGGCACGAGCCAAGAAAGCGCCCCCAAAAACCACGACGCCGACGTACCCAAGCTTCTGCATACTGCCCAGGATGCCCTCAGCAAAAACGACTTTGCCGCTGCGGCGGACGCTTTGAAACAAGTGGTTGCAGGCCAGCCCACTTTGACCGCGGCCTGGTTCGATCTTGGCTACGCTTACACCGGACTGCATCAGCAAGAGGAAGCCGTCACAGCGTACCGCAAGGCTGTGGAGCTTGACCCCAATCTGTTTGAAGCCCGCCTGAACCTGGGAATTCTACTGATGCAAATGAATAATCCCCAGGCTGCTGTGGAACACTTGGAAAAGGCCGCAACTCTTAAGCCGGATCATGTCCGCGCCCAGTTGTACTATGGGAGGGCGCTGGCCCTGACCGGCCAAGCGGAGCGCGCCGAAAAACAGTACCAGACGGTGTTGCACCTCGATCCCAAGCTGGCCACGGCGCAATACGACTTGGGCCAGCTCTACCTGCAACAGAAGCGCCACCAGGAGGCGGTCGGGTCATTTCAAAAAGCCGCTGAATTAGACCCTGCGCTATCCCAAGCTCAACTGGGCATGGGTCTTGCAATGGAGGGGCTGAAAGACGAGGCCAACGCGGTCACTCACTTCGAGCAGTACCTGGCCGCTCATCCGGACGATCTCGAGACTCGTTTTCATTTGGCACGCCTGTATCTTGACCAGGGCAAGAACTCTCAAGCTTACGACGGTCTCCAGACGGTCTACCGCGCCAAACCGGAAACTGCGGGTCTCGCTGCGGCGCTGGGAGATGTCTGCGCCCTCCTGAAGAAATACCCGGAGTCCGAGAAGTTTTATCGCCAGGCGCTTCTCTCCGCGCCCGCCGACCCCGACCTGCACAGGGCTCTGGGCCAGACACTGCTGGAGGAGGACCAACTGAAGGAGGCAGAAGCTGAATTTCGGACGGCTTTGAGCGGCAATACCAGGAGTCGCGAAGCAGCACAGGGGTTGGCCACCAGTCTCTATTTGCAAAAGCGTTATCAGGAGGCCATCCCTATGCTGGAAGCGCTGGTGCGTACGCCCAATCCTTCTCCCATTCTCTTCTTTGCTCTCGCCTCCTCTTACGACAACCTCCACGTCATTAAGAAGGCGCTTGAAAACTACGAGCTCTTTCTCCAGCTTTCGAAAGGTCAAAGCCCCGACCACGAATGGCAGGCCACCCAGCGAGTCAAGCTGCTCCGACACCAACTGCAGAAATAGCTATAATATAGGTATGGTTTGGCGGACGCTTCTCGTGATCGGATTGCTGCTCGTTGGGGCGCCAGTCGCCCTCGCCGGCGCATCATCCGGCCCTTCTTCGGAAACTGAAGAGCATCTGGTGGCGCGCATCCAAAAAGAAACCGATCCCATAAAGAAATCCAAGTGCGTGACTCGTTTGGCGCGGATCAAGCTGCAGCAGGCCATTGAAGCCTACGGGCACGGGAACGTTGAGCAGGGCTTACAGCTTGCCCACGCTTACGTGGCCAGGGTTAAGGACTCTTGGCAACTACTCAAGAATTGCGGGCGCAATGCCGCGCGAGACCCGCGCGGGTTCAAGGAGCTCGATATCGAGTTGCGGGAGGATGCTCGATTCATCGACGACCTGAAGCGCCGACTCTCCTTTTTTGACCGTGGCCCCATTGAACAGACAGGGAAAGAACTCGAGGGGGTACGGGCCGAAGTTCTTCAGGCGCTTTTTCCTGCGGCGCGAGCGCCGGAGGCTGCAAAGCCTGCCGGCAAGACGGATTGAAACGTCTGCCGGAGTGCCGGGAGGTCGAAAAGGTGAAATCACCATTCATCCTGGTTACAGCGCTCTTCATACTGGCAGCCGCGCCGGCAACCACGGCCCTGGCGCAAAAGCCGGATTATGTGTCCGATGAAGAAGAAGAGAAGCTTCGTGATGCCCAGGGCCCTTCCGGGCGCATCGACGTCTACCTTGACCTGACCCAAAACCGCCTGGATCGAATCGCGTCGTTTCGCAGCAAGCCTATGGATCCCCAGTACGATAACGGCGCCTATATCGATCACTTGTTGGACGAGTACATTTCGCTCACGGACGATTTGAAGAACTGGATCCAGGATCAGTATGATCACCGGGGTGACATGCGCAAAGGGCTCAAGAAGGCTTTGGAAGTGGGCCCCAAACAGCTCGAGGACTTGCGCCGAATTCAGGATGCGCCCGATGCCTACGCCGCTGATTACGCCAAGTCCCTCCACGACGCCAGGAACGATTTCACCGATGCTCTGGACGGCGCAACAAAGGCCCTCGGCGAGCAGATCAAGACTTTTGGAGAAATCAGAGAGGACGAGAAGGCGGACGCCAAGGCGGAGAAGGAGCGGACAAAGGAAGAGAAGAAGCAATCCAAAGAAGAGGAAAAACTGCGCAAGAAGCAGCAGAAGCAAAACCCGCCCGATGAAGACGACAACTAAGCTATCAGCGGTCAGTTCCCAGCTATCAGCCGAAGGTCTTGCTTACTGAGAGTTGTGGACTGAGAGCTGAAAGCTGATAGCCGAGGGCTTGTATGCCCCCTGAACAATTGCCGCTGCCCTTGGTCATTGCAGTCGAGCCTGTCGAGCCCTTCCGAAGGGTCTTCAATCGGCTTCGTCTGGGCGGGGTCATCCCACGCCTGCGAGTTGAATACCGTCCCTTTGCAGGTCTGCGCAGCACCATCTGTGCACGCAAGGACCACTTGGAGGTTTGCCTTTCGGACGTCTTACAGGACGCGCCCCTGTTGGTGCTGGAAGCGCTGGCCGAGATTCTCCTCTGCAAAGTCTATCGCCGGCGTGCTTCTCGCGAAGCGCGCGAATGTTATTTGGCCTACGTCCTCCGCCCAGGAGTTCGCCATCGAATCGACCAGGCGCGGCGCGAACGCGGCAGCAAACGCCTCCTGCCTCCCCGTGGCCGCTGGCACAATCTGGAAGAGATATTTCAGCGCTTGAACCAGCAATTTTTCAATGGCGAACTCTCCGCGACTCGGCTGGGTTGGAGCCTGCAGAAGGCACGGAGTACTCTTGGCCATTACGACGCCGGCCATGGGATGATCGTCATCAATCGGGCACTGGACTCTCCGCAAGCTCCCGCACACCTCGTTGAGTACCTCGTGTTTCACGAGATGCTTCACGTGCGGTTCCCGGTGGAACGCAACGGGCACCGGCGCGTGGTGCATTCGCGGGAGTTTCGCAAAGCGGAGCGGGAGTTTCCCCAATACGAAGAGGCTCGAAAGAGTCTGAAGCAGTTCCGCCCCTGAGTCGACGATTCCCCTCCTTTACCAGCGTGTGGGGGGCGGCTTGCCGTCCCCAAATGAACAGGGTGGCAAGCCCTACCCCTTTTCAGGGCAGCGAAGGATGGCGTCCGGTCACCTCTCTTGCAAGTTCTCGCGGGCCGATAGAAAATAGCAGCCCTTGCACCAAGTCGGAGGAGGGCTGATTGATGCGGACGCGAATATCGGTTGTGCTCGTCACATTTCTGCTGGCAGGTATGCTTATGGCTACGACTAGCTCCAGTTTTGGCTCGGGGCCACTTTCCATAACCTCTCTGGATGGCAACCTCAAGGTTGAGTTTGAACTGAAAGCCAACCCGCAACCCTATCTGCCCGGCGTGCGCGCCTATTATCGAATTTCGTACAAGGGGATCCAGGTTCTCAAAGACTCGCCCCTCGGATTGGATTTTGTCGGAGCGCGGGCCATGGATCGCGATTTCGAGATTACAGGCTCGGATCGACAATCACACAACGACACTTGGGAAGACGCCTTCAATGTGCAACGGCGGGTTCCCGACCATTACAACGAGCTCACAATTCATCTGCGGGAGCGCCAGGCGCCGAATCGCCAATTTGACCTGATCTTTAGAGTCTTCAACGAGGGCGTGGCCTTCCGCTACTTCCTTCCGGAGCAGGCGGCTCTCGGCAAGTTCGTTCTGGCAGCAGAAAACACAGGCTTCTATTTCGCCAAGTACTCCTCCGCGTTTGCTCTCAATATGGGGAAATTCAATACGCCCAACGAAGGTGAATACCGGCACATTGGCCTCGATGAGATCAAGCCTTCCTCGATTATCAACTTACCTCTGTTAGTCCATATTCCCGGCGGCCCCTGGGTAGGATTGCTCGAGGCCGACCTGACGGATTATTCCGGCATGTATGTGGGCGGCGTCGCGGGGGTGGAGAATGCCTTGCTCAGCAAGCTCTCGCCCACGCGCGATCGGATGGACCAGGTGGTGACCGGCTCCACACCCAAAAGCACTCCGTGGCGGGTTCTCTTGATCAACTCGCGGCCCGGCGCGCTGATTGAGAGCAACTACATCATTCTCGATTTGAGCGCGCCTTGCGCGCTTCGAGATACTTCGTGGATCCAGCCCGGCAAGGCGGCGTGGGATTGGTGGTCAGGAAGCTTTGCCAAGAACGTGGATTTCAAGCCCGGCATGAATACGCCAACCATGAAGCACTACATTGACTTTGCGGCGGAACACCACCTGGAATATATGCTGGTCGATGCGGGTTGGTATCCAGCCGACGATTACACCCACGCCCTCGACATTCTCCATCACGTCCCCGAAGTAGATATCCCCGACATCATTGCCTACGGCAAACAAAAGGGCGTGAAGGTGTTGCTCTGGCTCTACTGGAGCGCGCTGGATAAACAGATGGACGAAGCGATGGCGCTCTACGAGAAATGGGGCGCGGCAGGAATCAAGGTCGATTTCATGGACCACGACGATCAGGAGATGGTGAATTTCTACGAGCGCTGCGTGCGCAAGGCCGCAGAGCATCATCTCGTGGTGGATCTCCATGGCGCCTACAAGCCTACCGGTTTGCGACGAACTTATCCCAATCTGCTCACTCGCGAAGGCGTGATGGGCATGGAATACAACAAGTGGAGCGATCGCGTCACTCCCGAGCACGACGTGACAATCCCATTTACACGCATGCTCGCTGGGCCCATGGACTTTACCCCCGGGGCCTTCAATAACGCGGCGCGCGGCCATTTCGTGGCGCGCAATCTCGAGCCTATGTCGCAAGGCACGCGCGCTCACCAATTGGCCATGTATGTCGTTTACGAGAGCCCGCTGGTGATGCTTTGCGATTATCCCGAGGCTTATGACCACAACCCCGACATGGAATTCCTCGATAAGGTCCCGACCGTCTGGGAAGACACCAAGGTCTTGAACGGCGAGCCGGCCGAGTACGTCACCATTGCCCGCCAACACGGCGACACGTGGTATCTGGGGAGCATGACGAACTGGGAGGCTCGAGACCTGGAGTTGCCGCTGAATTTCCTGGGCAAATCAGAGTACGAAGCCCAGATTTTCTCGGACGGTCCCGATGCGGACACCATCGGCACCAGCCTGAGCATCAATACCAGGCGCGTCAAGGCGGGCGACAAGCTCAACGTCCACCTGGCGCCGGGCGGCGGAGTGGCGGTGATTTTCACGCCGCGACCCTGATTTGCTCGCGCGGCGTTGGATGCAGTAGGGCCAGAACGCTTTACTCTTTTGCGGGCCGTTCTGCCACCAGACGTTCAACTCGCAAGCTGCGTTCCGGATGCCAATCGGAGGTTGTGTCCAAGCCCTCGAAACGCAGGATGCGCCAGGCGAGGAAGTACTTCAACAACTCATTCTGGTTCCCAACATTGTTGTTTTCGTAGACGAAGATGCCGTTTGGCCGCAAGGCGCGGGCGAAACGATCCGCATCTGCGGGACGGACGCGGCGGACGTAGGTCATGACGATCAGGTCCCACTGCGCCTCTCCCAGATCGAAATCCTCCTCGCCTACTACCAGAGCTCGCAGGTGCAGACCCAGCTTGGCGGCACGCTCCCGCGCTTGACGAACACCTTCCTCAGAGGGATCGAAGCCCGTAACCTCCCAGCCTTGTTGCGCCAGGAAAATGCTGTTTCGGCCCTGGCCCATGCCGATGTCAAGCGCCGCACCGGGCCGCCGGCCCTTGATGGCGTTGACCAATAATTCTGTCGGGTGATGCACGAAGATGGTTTGGCCGGTGCTATATACTTTGTTCCAGTAGCTGCTGTCGTCTTGCTGTCCCCAGAAAACTTGCCCTACGCCGAGGACAGCCAATGCAGCCGTCACGAGGAGTGTCCGGCGAAAGCGGAACATGAACGGATTCTATCACGTCACGCCGCTGTCTAGCTCTGTCGCCCGCGTCCAAAAAGCACGCGCCCGGGTTTTTCTCCCGTATGCCGTCCCTGGTCGATTACGACTACGCCATCCACGACGACGTAAGGAATCCCGATTGGATACAACAGGGGATCTTGAAAGGTGGCCTTATCGGTAACCGTCTTCGGGTCGAAGACTGTGATATCCGCCGCCATGCCTGGCCGGAGCAGACCCCGATCCATAAGACCACAGATTTGAGCCGGGAACGAAGTCATCTTGCGAATGGCGTCGGGAAGCGACAGGACTTTTTTCTCCTGAACGTAAACGGCCAATACGCGCGGAAAGGTGCCATAGAACCGCGGGTGTGGCTTCCCAATAAATGCCATTTCAGGGCTGACGGCACTCCCGTCCGAGCCCACTCCCAGCCAGGGTTGTTTCATGGCCAGCTCGACATCGGGCTCGCTCATGCTGAAATAGACGGCTTCGGCAGAGCCGCCTTCGGATACCAGCAGATCGCACAGCGCATCCAGGGGATCCTTGCCCATTTTCTTTGCCACTTCGTCCATGCGCTTGCCTTCGTACTGTTTGTTCTCAGGCTTTTGGAGCGACGCCACCAGCACTCCGTGCCAGCCGCCTACGCTTTTGACCTGATTGGATTCCCATCCCGGCAGGCCGTCGGCGATGGCCTGCCGAGTCTCCGCACGAACCTTGGGATCTTTCAATCGCGCAACGACCTGCTCTGATGAGCCTTCTAGATACTTGGGTGGGATGCACATTTCGAGCCCTGTCATCGAGGCGATATAGGGATATTGGTCCACGGTGATGTCCACTCCGCGATCGCGTGCGGCCTGAATTTCGCTGACCTGCTGGGCCATTTGCCCCCAGTTCGACCGGCCGTCGATTTTGAAATGCAGGATGTGCACCGGCAGGCGCGCCTTTTCGCCGATTTCGATGGCCTCGTCGACAGCTTGTTTCCAGTGGTCGCCTTCGCCGCGAATGTGACTGGTGTAAATTCCGCCGTAGCGCGCCGCAACTGCGGCAAGCGCGATCAGTTCCGCTGTACTCGCAAACGAGTTGGGGGGATATATTAAGCCTGAGGAGAGGCCAAGGGCGCCTTCGCGCATGGCTTGGTCAACCAAGGTCTTCATCCTTTCCATTTCCTCGGGGCTCGGAGCTCTGTTCATGTTCCCCATTACGTCCATGCGCACTTGGCCACTACCGACGTAGGAGGCGATGTTGACAGAGCTCCCTTGCCGTACGACTCGCGCCAGGTACTCGCCCAAGGTTGTCCAGTCGCGCGTGAGGCCGTAGCGGGTCATTTCCTTGTCAAACTCCGGTAGGGCGGGGCCGAGGACGGGGCCTGCGGATTCCGACTCGCCCAGGATTTCGGTGGTCACCCCTTGCCGGATCTTGCTCTCCGCCTTTCCGTCCACCAGAAGTGTGTAGTCGGAATGGCTGTGCAGGTCGATAAATCCAGGGCAAATAATCAGTCCGCCGGCGTCAATCACGCGCTGCGCTGCCGCATTGGGCAAGCGGCCCACGGCGGCAATCTTCCCATCCTTAACCGCGACTGAGCCCTCGAACCATGGACTTCCGCTTCCGTCGATAATGCGGCCGTTAATAATCAGGAGGTCGTACCCGGATTCTGCGGCTAGGTGTCGCAATCCCAGCAAGCCGGCTGATGCCATCAGAATACAGAGGGCTAGCGCTCTCGCGATCCGACTGTGCTTCAGGTCTCTGGAATAGGAAATTGCCATGCCTACCTCCTCGCGGACTGGAAAGATAGTTCACCACAGCGCGGCAAAGCCACAACACAATGCAGATTCTTCGCTTCGCGCGAAGAAAAGCAGATCCTTCGCTTCGCTCAGGATGACATGTCATTCTGAGCGAAGCGGAGAATCTGCATCTGATTGCGGCTTTGCCACTCTGTGGTGGTCTTGTCAAATCATACCGGGAGGCAGGAATAAGGTCTATACTGACTTTGGAGGGTTTTTCCGCACATGGCTTACTGTCCAAGCTGTTACACGGAATACGTGGAAGGCACAAAAACTTGCGACGATTGCGGCGCGCCGCTTCTTCCAGGCTCGCCTCCTCCGGTGCAAAGTGCCGGTTCTGCTGACTCCAAGCTCGTGGCCGCCCGCGTCTTTACCGGCGCGACCGCCTTGATGGACGTCGAGATGGCCAAGAACATTTTGCAGGACCAGGGCATTCCCTCAGTTGTGTCGGGTGAGTATTCGTCGGAACTCTTGCCGGTGTTGGATGTCCCGCTGCTGGTTCGGGAAGAGGACGCCGAACGCGCTGCCCGCATTCTCCGAGACTATTTCGAGACTGAGGCTGACAGCCAAGAGTCCAACGAGCTCAATTGAAGCAGAACGCAGAAGGCAGTCACTCGTCCCTGTCGACGAACAAGTACACCGAATCCAAGATATGTCATTCCGAGCACAGCGAGGAATTTCGCATTGCTCTTTCGCTTTCAGCCCGCCCGGCGCCGAGCGAGATTCCGCGCGCAGTTTACCCTGAGCACCCAGAGCGAGATCCTTCGCTACGCTCAGGATGACAGCGAAGGGCTCGGAATGACAGTCCATTTTAAAGTAGAGCGCCAACCGTGAGATAGTAGAGTAAGAATCGGGAGTCTAGAGTTGCGGAGGCTGGCTGCTCACCGCGCGCCGTGCGACGAATTCCCTTCCGCAACGATTTCCTTCTGCATGCGGGCGATCGCTTTATGAATTTCTTTGGCTTCTCGCGCGTCCTTGGCGGAGGGAAGTTCGTCCAGATATTTCTGATACGCGTCCAGTGATTTCTTCCATTGGCCCATTTTCTCGTAAACTCTTCCCAACTCCCGGTACGCGGGCGCGTAATGCGGGTCGGTTTTCAACGCATCCTGAAATCGGCTGAGCGCGGCTTGATATTTCCTCCTCCTCAGATAGAAATCCCCAATCTCCACCGATTTCGACGCCGAATCCGAGGGCAAAACCCGCACCGGATCATCTTTGGGGGCGGCAGGTTTCGCAGGCTGCTGTTGTGCACAAAGTATTGCCCAGCTCGTGCTTAGCAAGAGGAATGACAACCAGGCTGCATGAACTCTCCATCGCATGAAAACAATTCTCTCCCTTCCTCGCGCGGAGTGTCAATACAGCAGTGACAAGTTGATTAAGCGCTCTGCCTCCTCGTAACTCGTCACTTGTCACTTTGAGAAAGCCGCGTCCTGACAGATAATAAATTCTGGAGCCCCAGTGAATCCTTCGCTCGTCGAAAAAGCCGAAGCTCTGCCCGCGCAGCCCGGGGTCTATATCTTCAAGGATGAATCGGGTCGGCCCATTTATGTTGGCAAAGCAAAGTCGCTCCGGCACAGGGTGCGGAACTACTTCCAAGAATCGCGTCCTGGGGATGAAAAACGGGACCGAATGCTCGAGATGGCCGAGGACCTCGAGACAATCCTCGTGGATAACGAGCGGGAGTCGATGGCGCTGGAGAACAACCTCATCAAGCAGTTTAAGCCGCGCTATAACATCCTGCTGCGTGACGATAAATCTTATCCTTACATCAAACTTACTCTGCAGGAACGTTTCCCCCGCGTTTATGTTACACGGCGGCTGAAGAAAAACGGCTCGCTTTATTACGGTCCGTATTTTCCCGCCAACCTGGCTTACCGCATTGTGGATTTCATTCACCGCCACTTTCTAGTCCCTTCCTGCAGCGTGGATTTGACGCGCTTCCATCCGCGGCCCTGCCTTCAATATCACATTCATCGCTGCCTCGGTCCCTGCGTGGAAAGCTTGACTACACCGGAGCGCTACGCCGAGGCAGTGCGGGACGTTCGCATGCTGCTCGAGGGGCGCGAGAGTGATTTGGTCCGCAGTCTGCACGCACGCATGGCCGAGGCATCCGACAAGCTTTGCTTTGAAGACGCTGCGCGTTACCGCGACCAAATCACCACCGTGGAGGAACTTCGCGAGCGTCAGAAAATGGTGGCTTGGTCAGGCCAAGAGGCTGACATCCTGGGTTTTCACCAGGAGGGCCCGCTGGTGGCGGTGGATCTATTTCACCTGCGCGGCGGGCGCGTCCTGGATCGGCGGGAGTTCTTTTGGGAGGATCTCGAGGGCTTCCATGCGGGTGAGTTCTTTTCTTCGCTTCTCAAGCAGATCTATCTCGACCAACAGTATCTTCCGGGCGAGATCCATGTGCCTGTGGATTTTGAAGACCGGGAACTCCTTGAAGAGTCGTTAGCCGAGCGGCGAGGGCATCCAGTGAAGATTCTGACCCCACAAGGGGGGCGAAAACGAGCGATGCTCGAACTGGTCGCCCGGAACGCGCGCCACTCGTTCGAAAGGCGTTTTAGAATTCTGAAGCCCAAGACCCGAGAGGTGCTGGAGAGCCTGGCGGAGGCTCTCGACCTGTCCCAGGCGCCTAACCGTATCGAGGCCTTCGATGTTTCCCACATTCAAGGCTCGGATATCGTCGCCTCGATGGTGGTTTGGGAAGGGAACGGCCTGAAGAAGTCGGACTATCGCAAGTTCATCGTAAAAACGGTACCTCAAAATGACGACTTTGCCAGCATGCGGGAAGTTGTGGGACGCCGGTACAAAAGGCTGCAAGAGGAGAAGAAGAAGTTGCCGGACCTGATTCTAATCGATGGTGGAATCGGCCAACTCCATGCGGCCGCAGAGGCTTTAGAGTGCTTGGGAATCATTAACCAGCCCTTAGCGAGTATCGCCAAGCGGGAAGAAATCCTTTATCTTCTGGGACGTGAAGATGATCCGGTAGTTCTCGATCACCACTCTCCAGCCCTCCATCTGGTCCAGCAAATCCGTGACGAGGCGCACCGGTTCGCAGTGACTTTCCATAGGGTGCGGCGGGGAAAACGAGAAATGGCGAGCGTGTTACTGGAGATAGCGGGGGTCGGAGAAAAGACCGCCAACAAGCTTCTCTCCCATTTTGGCAGCCTGGGTGCCCTGCAAGGCCTGTCGGCTGAGGAACTGGGCCAAGTGGTAAACTCGACACAGGCCCAGCGGATTGTGGAGCACGTTAGTAGGCTGCAGAAGGACAACTCACCACACGCCACCAATGGCACTCAGAAGGTATGAGAACGACCTCATATTTCTGACAAAAGGAAAAGCACGGCTGCCTGCACCCACAACTCTCTTAACCTTCATCCAACGAAAGACGGGAGGGATATGATCGCCCAAGTTTTAATAAGCCGACTGGACGGTCTATTTATAACAAAAACTAAATATGAGATTTTTATGCTTGCCTAATAAAATGAGCAGTGCTAGGTTAGTTCTCAGCGTGGAGGTGGCTTATGGCTAAATGCAGTGTGGGAACAGGTATTGGGTGTTTTCTTGTCGGTGTTGGCATTGGCGGAGCGGTGGCCCTGCTTTTCGCACCCAAGAGCGGCGAGCAGACACGGAAGTTGATTGCCAAGAAGGCCGAGGAAGGCAGAGGTTACGTGAGCTCGAAAGGTTGGGAACTCAAGGATCAAGCTGGAGAGATGGTCGAGAAGGGCAAGGACTTGGTAAACAAGCAACGGGAGCGGCTTGCTGAGGTACTTGGGGCCAGCAAGGAAGCTGCCCGGAACACGCTTTCGATTGTCTGAAGCGGAGGTAGCCTATGAGCGATGAGAGCAGTGGTGCAACGAATCTGGGGTTCTTTCTCGCGGGTGTGGGCATAGGGGCAATCGTGGCCCTGTTGCTCGCTCCCAAGTCCGGAAAAGAGGCTCGGGAGTATATTGCCGGAAAAGCTGAAGAGGGCCGGGACTACGTCAAGGCTAAGTCAGAAGACTTGCGCCGCCAGGCGGAAGGCGCTGTGGAGAAGGGGAAAGATCTTGTGACCAAGCAGAAGGAACTTCTCTCAGCCGCGCTGGAAGCAGGCAAACAGGCCTACCAGGAAGAGAAAGCCAAGGCCAAGTAATAGTCTGGGCCGCAGAAGGACTGGTGAGCGAACCATGGAGCAAAGCACAGGGCTGACCATCGCGCTCATCCTCGTAGCCGTGGCAGTCCTGATCCAGGCGGGGATGACAGTCGCGATCTTTCTGGCGCTGCGGAAAGTTCCCGGCCAACTCGAAGCTGTCCGGCAAGACTTCAAGCAGCGGTTTGATCCGCTGACGCAATCGGTCACGGAAATCCTGGTCAATGCCCGCGAACCTTTGCGGACGATCACCACGAACCTGGCCGACATCAGCAAGATGCTCCGCGAGCGGACCAGCGACGTGGATGGGTTGGTGGCTGAACTGGTGGACAAGTCGCGCGCGCAGGTTATTCGCATGGACCGGATGGTCTCCGATCTCATTGAAAAGGTCGAAACCACCTCCGAAACGGTGCAGCGCGGAGTGCTGGCGCCCATCCAGGAAGTTTCCGCCGTCATGAAAGGCATGCAGGCGGGCTTGGAATTCCTGTTCTCGCGCCGGCGGACAACCAGCGTCAGTGAGGCAGCGCAGGACGAGCAGCTTTTCATTTAACGCGCCGCACGATAATCCGGAGGGGCGCAAAGCCATACGCCCCTCCACGATCCGCAATATCCGTGAGGTTCCTACCCCGGCTACGGTTATATTTGCGCGCTCCCGATGTCCGGAGGGGCATTTTCACGTGGCCCTCGCGCCTAAAAGCGTACAACTGACAACCCACAACGGTCAGCCAACTTATTCCAGAATGCGATCAATCCACCCCCCGCCCACCACTTCGTCCCCGTCGTAGAAAACTGCCGCTTGCCCGGGCGTGATGGCCCGCTGAAGTTGGTGGAACGTAACCGAAGCCTCGCTAGCTCCGCGCGATTCCACTTGGGCCGGGGCGCCGGGATGATTATGTCGAATCTTGACATGGGCCTCGATCGCTTCGTCCCGTTCAACCAGCCGATTCCAATTGACGTCGCGAACCACGAACTTGCGCCGGAATAGCGCCTGCTCAGGCCCCACGATCACCCGGTTCTTTTCCGGTTCGAGTTGCACAACATAAAGCGGTGAGCCCACGGCTACTCCTAAACCCTTCCTCTGACCCACGGTGAAATTGTGAATCCCGCGGTGCTCCGCCAGCACCTCCCCTTCAGTTGAGACGACTTCACCCGGGTGCCCCCCCGTTTTCTTGCCCTGCTCCTCGAGGTAGGCGTCGATGAAGTCGCGGTAATTACCCGAAGGAACGAAGCAGATCTCCTGGCTCTCAAGTTTCTCGGCCACGGGAAGCCGCTTGGCACGGGCGATCGAGCGTACCTGTTCTTTGCTGAGTTCGCCAAGCGGAAACATGGCCCGCTCGAGCTGTTCTTGGCTAAGCCCAAAGAGGAAGTAGGCCTGGTCTTTGCTCCGGTCCACTCCGCGAAGCAGTTGAATGCGGCCCGTCGTTTCGTCGCGCCGGAGGCGGGCGTAATGGCCCGTGGCGATGCGCTCCGCGCCGATCTGGCGCGCCAGGGCGATAAAGCGCTCGAACTTGATCTCCGTGTTGCAAAGGCTGCATGGAATGGGCGTTTCTCCGGCCTGATAACGCTCCACAAACGGCCGCACCACCGTGGCTTCGAACTCCTGTTCAAGGTTAATCACGTAGTGAGGGATACCCAGACACTCCGCCACGGCTCGGGCATCGTAAACATCCTCCAGCGAGCAGCAGCGGCCGCTCGCGTGACCCGACGGGTTCAGCACGCTTTCCTGGCCCTGCAGGCCCGGCAAGCGGCGCTGATTCCACAACTGCATGGTCAGCCCGACCACCGAATCAGGCTGGGTATGCCCTCCGGGAATCTTGGCATCCGAGTTATTTTCGACGAGCAAGGCGGCGGCAGTGGAACTATCCACGCCTCCGCTCATCGCGACAGCGATAGTCATGACGGGAAAATCGAAATTCGAAACTCGAAAATGGAAAATGGAAAATGGAAACTGGAAATTCGAAAATGCAAAGGTGGATGCCGAATCCAAAATCCAAAATCCAAAATCCTAAATCCTAAATAGTCCTAGCCTCTGGTTCCAACGTGTTTGTAGCGGGGCGAGACCGCACGCAGCCGCTCTACGACGGCCGGAACAGTGGCGAGGGTGGCGTCGATATCCTCTTCGGTAGTGTATCGTCCCAGGCTGAACCGGATGCTCGACCTCGCCTGCTCCGGCGTGCAGCCGATGGCGGAAAGAACGTGCGATGGCTCGACCGACCCAGAGGAACATGCCGCCCCGGTGGAACATGCAAAGCCCTTCAGGTCCATGGCGATGACGAAGCCTTCACCTTCGACGCATTCGAAGGAGAGGTTGCTGGTGTTGGGCAGCCGCCGCTCGCGGTCTCCGTTAACGCTGACTTGGGGGACCAATTCGAGTACGTTTCGCTCCAGGCGATCGCGCAAAGCCGCCACGCGCTGCCCGTATTCCTCAAGGTGTGCCCAGGCCAGTTCCGCCGCCATTCCCAGTCCGACAATGCCCGGCACATTTTCAGTGCCCGGCCGGCGGTCGCGTTCGTGATGGCCTCCGTAAAGCAGCGGCCTGAGAGTAGTGCCCCTGCGAATGTACATTGCACCCGCGCCCTTCGGGCCGTTCAACTTGTGCGCGGAAAGCGAAAGCAGATCGACGCCCAATTTCTCAGTGTCGACCGGAATTTTGCCCATCGACTGAACCGCATCGGTGTGGAAATAGATATCGTGCTCGCGGGCGATGGCTCCGATTTCTTCAAGCGGCTGGATCGTGCCGATTTCGTTGTTCGCGTGCATGATGGAAATGAGCACGGTCTCCGGCCGAATGGCGCGCCGCACGTCCGCCGGATCGACTACGCCGCCGTTGCCCACACCAACGTAGGTCACATCGACGCCCTGCTTTTCGAGCGCCTGCGCCGTGTTGAGGACGGCGTGGTGCTCGATGCGCGTCGTAATGATATGTGGGTTCGCTACACGCGCTGCCTGGACAATGCCGAAGATCGCGGCGTTGTCCGCTTCCGTTCCCCCACTTGTAAAAATTACTTCGCCGGGCCGCGCATTGAGCAGCTTTGCAACCTGCTGGCGAGCCTTCTCGACCGCGTTCTTGGCCCGCTGCCCAAACCAATGGATCGAAGAGGCGTTCCCATAATCCTCGACCAGGTAAGGCTTCATCGCCTCAAACACTTCCGGCGCCACCGGCGTCGTTGCGTTGTTGTCCAGATATACTCTTTTCAACATTTCTACGCTACTTCGAACTAATGTCATTCTCAGGCCCCGTTCTCTGGGCCGAAGAATCTCCGCAGTCCGCTTGTAATCCTAACCCTCTTTTCCGGCAGCCCACGGAGCGCCGGATGGATTAACCCTGACAATTCAGGTTAGCCGACGCCCAGGGCGAAGTCAATCGGTCGCGCCGGGCTGTCGCGCCGGGCTGTCGCGCCGGGCTGGCAGCGGTTTCTCTCGCCCGGATCGGATTACTGGATATAGAATGAAGGAGCAATACCAACGGTTCTGAGAAGTGGTTCGTATCGTTTCTTCTTTGTGTCCTTGGATAGGAGCGAACCACCGCACATTCACGTGCGACGTGAGAACATGGTGGCGAAAGTTTGGCTTGAGCCCGTGGCCCTCGAACGAGCGGGAGGCTTTAGCCGCGTGGAATTGAACGCAATCCTGAGGCTCGTCCATGAGTACCGGGAACAACTAATGAGGAGTTGGTATGAGTTCTTTGGTCTTTGAGGTCCAGGAGCCACGGGGCAAATCGGTCAAGGTGAGCGACGAAGGGCTAACGGTTGACCTGGTCGACGGGCGGACGATCATGGTGCCTCTGGGTTGGTTCCCCCGACTCTGGCATGGGACACCGCAGGAGCGCAATCATTTCGAAATCTTCGGAGACGGCGCCTATATTCACTGGCCCGAGCTTGACGAAGATCTGACGGTTGCCGGTCTATTGGCGGGGCAGCGCTCGGGAGAGAGCCCTCAATCTCTAAAGAAATGGCTGGATTCGCGCAAGACGACAAGTAAGCGGAGGGGATGACACGAGGACATCCGCAAGCAAAACCTTTCCACCGCTGGTGAGTATCCAAACCACATTGTTTCTATCAATGACCGTCACGTAGGTGCTCACGGCGCTTTCTGGACGCCTGCGCCAGCCGCCCGTCTCAGCGATACTTGCGGTTTTGGAGCAACGCTTTGACCTCGTCATGATTGCCCAGGAAAGAGACGAACAAGTCCCATGGCCGGTCTTGAAAGATGAAGCGCAACGAAGCATTGCCGCGGCACTCGAAAATCTTGTCACCCAATTTACGAATCCCCAGGCCACTGTGCACATGCGGGCGGCCAAAGGTCTCGGGCAACTCGCACAGCGCTAACAGGCACTCAGCCCTTTCGTTCTTCGGCAGGTTCTGTAGCCGTCGTAACACTGCGGGGTCAATAGACAGAAGCTTACTCAAGCAGGTTCCTCAGTTGCTCGGTGGAGACGGTCACCAATTTCCCCGACCGCTTGAGCCGGCGATAGCGTTTATCGGTGGCCGCCGCAAACGCCGCAATTTGCTCTGGCGTCGTCGCGTATTCGCGTTGCGCGTAATCGGTGGATTCCACGTCGACCCTGCGCAGAGCAATGATTTCGGCCCCTCGGACGATCCCGATGTCCTGTCCGCGGGCGGCGGCGTCGAGCCAGCGGCTCAGATTCTTTTTTGCATCCGTTATAGTAAGAGTCTTCATAGAGCCTTTATACGGTCTGTACAGCGCTTTGTCAATCCCCCTCCCCGCCCGTCGAGTTACCCCGCTGCTTACGATCACAGCCGGCTGGCGCAGACCCCGAAGTACAGTGGTCCGATGCGGCAGCCGGGCTGAGCAGTTCTTCATGCTGACTCCTGATTCCTGACCCCTGTGCTTTGCGCCGGTGGGAGCTTTCGCAGTAGTATTGCCTTGGCGCAAAACTCGTGAGCAGCCAACCCACATTCGATGCCGACCCGCAAGGAACCTTCAAGCTCTCGCTGCGACTGCAAGGCATCCTGTCTCTTATCGGCTTTACTTCCGTCATTGCCCAAATCGTTCTGATGCGCGAGCTGATCGTGGTCTTCTACGGCAACGAGATTTCGCTCGGCATCATTTTAGCGGGCTGGCTGCTTTGGACGGCCATCGGATCGAGCTTGTTGGGCAGGATTTCAGGGTGCTCGATCGATCCCAGGAAAGCTGTGGCCAGCCTGGAAGGCATGATCGCCGTAATTTTCCCACTGACCATTTTTGCGGTACGCGCCAGTCGGGCGGTGCTGGAAACTGTCCCTGGAGAAATTCTGGGCCCGGCGCCGATGTTCCTCACTTCCTTGGTAACGCTCAGCCTTTTTTGCCTGCTCTCGGGGAGCCTGTTTACTTCGGGCAGCAGGCTCTACGGTGAGGAAACGCGCAGTTCGACTGCCGCTTCGGCGAGTTCGGTTTATTTGTTCGAGGCCGCGGGCTCGGGTCTGGGAGGAATTCTGGCAAGTCTGTTTTTGATCCGGTATTTCACCTCGTTCGAAATGGCCGGCTGCGTGGCCCTGCTCAATCTGCTGGGCGCGGCATGGGTCGGCGTGCGCACGCCTGCCTATCGCCGAGCCGCGATGGCGCTGCTTCTTGTTGCTGCCCTTTTCATCCCTCACGCCGCGCGCCGGCTTGAGGCCAAATCGCTGGCGCTGCTGTGGCGCGGGTTCAGCCTCGTGGAGTCCCGGAATTCCGTTTATGGCAATCTGGCACTGGTGGCGACAGGCGAGAGCCGCAGCCTTTTTGAGAATGGGTTGAGGATACTTACGGTGCCCGACCCATCGGCCGCCGAAGAGGCGGTGCACTTCGCGCTGCTTGAACACGCCGCCCCTCGCTCGCTGCTGCTGATTGGCGGGGGCATCAACGGCAGCCTGACGCAAGCCCTGCAATACTCGAGCCTCGAGCGCGTTGACTACCTCGAATTGGACCCTGCCATCCTGGGCGTTGCGGAGCGCCACTTTGCGCAAGTGTGGACACGCGCGCGCAGCGACCCTCGCGTGTTTGTTCATCCCATGGACGGCCGGTTGTTCCTCAAAACCAGCACAACCAAGTTCGACGTCATCATCATCAACTTGCCTGATCCCTTTACCGCCCAACTGAACCGCTTTTACACCCAGGAGTTTTTCCTCGAGGCCGCGAAAAAGCTCAACTCCGGCGGAGTCCTGTCCTTCCAGGTTACAGGCGCGGAGAATTACATCAGCCAGGAACTTGCGGAGCTCTTGAGATGCCTCGAAAAGACGTTGCGCTCGGTTTTTCCCCAAGTGATCGCCATTCCCGGCGAGACGGTCCACTTTCTGGTTTCGAACCGGGCCGGCGGGCTTACTCGCGATCCTGCAGTTCTGATGACCCGGTTGCACGAGCGCCGCATCCACACCCAGTATTTTCGCGAGTACTACGTCCCCTTCCAGATGTCGCCGGATCGCATGCAGGATCTCGAGCTGCAAATCGAGCCGAAGGCCGTGACGCCCATCAACGGGGACTTCTCCCCCATCGCATACTATTTCGACGTGGTCCTCTGGAGCTCGCGTTTTCACTCACGCTGGCGGGATCTGTTGGAATCGTTGGCGGGTCTGAGGTTCGGCACGCTCGCGGTTGCCGTGGCCTTCGGCCTCCTGGCACTAACGGTCGCCGCGGGGCTGTACGAACGCCCCAGAATCGCGCGGCATCGCAGTAGCGGCGACACCACGCCGCCGCGAGATCGCGACATGCTGAGGCCGCCACACGCCTATCGCGCCACGCTGGGCCTTTGCGTTGCGGCCATGGGGTTCACGCTGCTTGGCCTCGAAGTTCTCCTCCTGCTCGGGTTTCAAGCGCTCTATGGATACGTTTACCAACAACTGGCCATTCTGGTAGCACTCTTCATGGTGGGGATGGCGGGCGGGGCGTGGTTCGCCCTGAGGCAAACAAAGGAGCGCAGAAGCAGTTCGCGAACCCCCCCTACAACTGTGAGTGGCGAGGGATACAGGAAGCTCGCGCTGCTGCAGCTTCTCGCGGCGGCTGCGCCTCTTTTCCTCTACGCGCTATTCGTACAGCTTGCGAGCGTCAGAAGTCTGCCCGTGCTCCTCACCCTCAATCCCATGGTCTTCGCGCTGCTGGCCCTCATTGCGGGGTTGATGGGCGGATTCCAGTTCCCTGTGGCGAGCCGCCTTTACTTCTCCAGCGTAACACCCCTCGATCTCCTCCTCCGCGAGGAGGGGAGCACGCTATCACCCGCGAGTCCCCTCAACAATAAGAAAGGGACAAAGGCGCTGGGCAACCCGGGCATATTCTATGGACTCGATCTCGCCGGGGCATGCCTGGCAGCGGTGGCGCTGAGCGCCTATCTGCTCCCGGTTTATGGCTTCCTGCGAACCGCCGTGCTCATGGCCGCAGTGAACCTGGGGCCGGCGGCCCTGGCAGCCCTGGCGTCTTTTGAGATGAGGGCTCATCGAACGCGGGCGCTTTAGGATTGTGCGGCTCGCCGAATACCAGGGCCGTAAACATAAAAAGGTCGGCATCCTCGTCCTTCCAGGCCTGCTCAGGCAGGCCCGCCTTCACGCACACTTGTTCCAGGAATGTCTTCCTGTCCCAACCCTGTTCCGTCGGCACCTGGGGAAGCAGCACGCCTTCATACTCTCCCTTGCGGATAAGCAAGCCATGTTGGCCTACATGAATTTGGTTGATGTCTTCGACTTTGCGCAACGGGGAAAGCACCGAAATCTCGTACTCGAGCAGCGGCAGCTCGTCGGAGTTGACCGGCCGGAAGCGCCGGTCCTCGAGCGCGGCATATGCGGCCACGTCGCGCACCGTTTCGGCCAGCGGTTTGACGGGCGACATATAGCCAATGCAGCCGCGCAAATCTCCGTGCTCCTTCAAGGTCACAAACGCGCCGCGCGCATCGCGAAGCGCTTCCGGCTCATTGGCAGGCACGGGCAGGATCTTCTTCTCCCGCACCGCGACCTCCACGGACTGGCGCGCGATTTTCAGAAGCTCCTGCTTCTCGGCAGGCGTGAGAGAAAACTCAGCGCTCTTGTGTCCGTGCTTCTTGTTCTCCTGTTCGTTGTCAGCCACTATCGCCAGGGCGCCGTAACCGACCACGCGGGTCTTGTCTCCCGTGACATCGCCCGAATTGGCATATTTGAGAAGTTGCGCGTGGTGCGCGCCCATCCGATCCGCCGCAATCATGGCTGCGACAATGGGCCCGCCGCCGCAAGGACCGTTCCAGAGGTTCCGCTCGAGGTTTTGTGAGAGGGTCAGGTAATCCCAATCCTGGATGGTCTTCAGAATCTGGTGGTCCATCCGCTCAGCGTCATCGTAAGTGTGGTAATGGGATAGATCGGAGCTGACCAGGATGAGCGTGTTCGTGCCCTCAACCGCTTTGGCGAGGGCCACGCCCAGCGCGCGGCTGTTGTCGTAACTGATGTCGCCCATCACGATGGGCACCATCTTGAACTGCCCCAGCACGCGTTGCAGGAACGGCAGTTGATCCTCGATGGCGTGCTCGCCATACTGTTGGCCTCGCATCTCCACCGGGCCGTGCCCGCGGTCCGAGATCTTGATTGACGAGCTCAGCTTGACGAGCTTGGCGGCAAAATCGTGGTCCACGGGAACGTCGCCCAGCGGCGTATGGTAAGCCTCGCCGTCGTAAATGGAGGAAAAGGGAAACGACTCGTAGTGCGATGGGGCGAGCACCACCACGCGATCGTAGCTCCGTCCCTTGAGTTGGATATACGCGTAAGCGGCTACGCCGCCGGAGAATTGGTAGCCCGCGTGAGGGCAGATCAATGCCACCAAGTTGCCGTCAAGTTTCTCGAGCGAAGCCTTCGCGAGAAAACCGTCGATCATCTTTCCCAATTCGTTGGGGTCGGCAGGGTAGAAACCTCCCGCCACAAGCGGCGGCCTGATCTTTTGTTCGGCGCTCAAGCCGACATTCTTCAGGCCGATCATAAACAATGCGACGGGGACGAGCAGGGCAAATAGCAATACCGTGAGTTGGATCTTCATATCAGGACCTTTGGCGAGGACTCTCGCGCTTGAGGCTTCTCAGTCTACACCCGAATGGCCTGGCAGGAAGCAGGTTTCAGGCGCCAGATGTCTGGTGTCGAGAGCGTATATCTTGCCAGCCCAGACATATTGTCGGTCGCGGCGGCGCGCCGGGGCGCCGTCGGTAGGCTCCCTTCCCACATCTCGGTTCGATCTGGAGTCCATGTAGCCCCCGTGACACGCAACGGATTGCCGCTTTCGACTCGCAAATTTGATCTGAATTGCGATTTTCGAGCGCATTTTGCGCCGCTTTTGGGGCGAATCTTAGCTTCGTTTCGCACATTCGATTATGTGTTTTCAATAACATACTGGCTTCGGTCGTACTAAAATACATCTTATTGACGGCTCCCCTCCACCCTGTAGCCCGCCGGGGGGATCGCCGAGCTTTCTCTCGCCGCCGAACCACTGGCAGTTTGTCGGCGGTCGAGTTAGACAATCTTGATAGGCTATCACGTCTCGAAGCGCTTGTCAAGCGAAAAAAGCTTGGACCGCAGACGCGCGGAGGGCTGAAGCTCTCTCTGCGTCTCCGCGGTCCGTTTTGAACCAACCGTCGAACATCTGGCGTAGCGCCGACCTTTAGAGCCTGCCCTGAGCGGAGCGAAGGGTCGGCAAATGCTGGCCTGAAGGCCAGCGCTACCAATCAAACTACCCAGCCTCCGGCTTCAGCGGGCCGCCGTGCCGACCGCCGGGGCGGGGAGTTGCACCTCACCGGCTTTGCTCAGCATTCGCTCCTGAGTCTGTGCCGGCGCCACCAGGGGCTTCTGCCCGTTTTTCTTGTCGAAGTACGCTTTAATCACCTCGCGCGCCACGGGCACCGCCACCGTCGAGTGCTCGCCACGCAGAACAAGGGCTGCCACCACGATCTCGGGTTTAGTGCTGGGAGCAAACCCCACAAACCAGGCGTTGTTCTTGTAGCTCGCATTCTGCGCAGATTTCATGAGGTCCACACTGACGACCTGGGCGGTCCCTGTCTTCCCGGCAATATCCACACCGGGGCAGCGTGCCTCAACGCCGGTCCCCCCCTCTTCGTTGACGACTCCCCACATCCCGCGCGTTAGCGCCTCCAGGGTACTCTCACCCAAGGGGAAGCTGTGCGCGGATTCGACAGGAGGATCTACTCCCAGGGCTAACAACTGGTCCTTAAAGGCTAGATGAGGGCGGCAGAAGACCCCTCCTGAAGCGACAGCGCCAATCATGCGGGCCAACTGCAAAGGCGTGACTACTACCGCTCCCTGACCGATGGCCACGGACATTGTTTCACCTGCCCACCACTTTCGCTTGAACGCCTTTTGCACCCATTCAGGGGACGGGATGAGTCCCGCCGCTTCGCCCGGCAAGTCGATTCCGGTCCGAGCTCCGAGTCCCAAGCGCTTTGCGAAATAGTCGATCTTCTCGATACCCAGGAGCTTTCCCAAGGTGTAAAAGTACACGTCGCAGGAAACGATGATGGCGCGGTGAAGATTAACGCTTCCATGTCCCCTGTGCTTCTCGAAAACCCAATCATGGTAAGTATGTCCGTAGATTTCAACCGCGCCCGAGCAATTCAATGTGAAGTCTGGCTGGATGGTCCCGGTTTCCAACGCGGCGGTGGCGGTTACAATCTTGAAGACCGAACCCGGCGCCAGTTGCGCCTGGATGACCTTATTCATCAGGGGCTTCATCGGATCGTCGGCGAGGTTCTCCCCTTCCTCGCGGTCGATCCGCTTAGCGAATTCATTGGGATCAAAGGAGGGGTGGCTGACCGCTGCCAGCACCTCGCCGGTCCGCGGATCGAGCGCCACGACGGCGCCGGGCCTCTCACCCAAGGCGGCTTCCGCCACCATCTGCAAATCCAGGTCGATGGTCAGCCGCAGGTCGTTTCCCGGCGTAGCATTGATGGTATTGAGCGAGCCCATTTCCTCGCCGCGGCTATTCACGATGACCCGCCTCAAACCATCCTGCCCCGAGAGGATCTGGTCGTATTCACGCTCGATTCCGAACTTACCGGCCACGTCGCCCGGGCGATAAGGAGAGCCCGCCTTGGCGATCATCTCCTCGGAAAC
>JBELAJ010000140.1:0-16547 GCA_049508935.1 Terriglobia bacterium
CAACAAGTCTTCGAGAAAATGCCTCAGACGAATCTCGAGGCCTTTCAGGCTCTGGGGTGTCATGCTGGCACTGTAGCACACACCGCAGTGATGAGCAAGAACTACTTAACCTAGTATTACTAACGGGGGACAGGCGTCGTTGGCTCGACGTGGGCGCCACGAGTCGCAGTCATTCCCGCGAAAGCGGGAATCCACTGAAATCCCTTCAAACCGTTCTGGCTGGTGCGGCGGGAATGTTGGGAAGTGGCTTTCCTTGGCCCGGTCCGTGCAGTTTCTGGCACGGTTTCTTGCGGCGAGCCAAGTGGAGATAATCCAGCACGAGTTGCCGCTTCAGAAGTTGGATGGCTCTCGCCGGGTCCACGCCCTTAGGGCAGGCGCGCGAGCACTCTCCGGCGTAGTGGCAGCGGAATGCGCCGCTGGCGCCACCGGTCAGTTTGTTGCGCTCGCGACGCCCATCATCGCGCGTGTCGCGGTTATAGCGCTCGGCTGCCGCTAAAGGCATCGGCCCCAAGTAGCGCACGTCGGTGGCCAGAGTGGGGCAGGCAGCCATGCAGCAGCCGCATTTTATGCAGTAGGTGAATTGCAGGTAGGCTTCGAGTTCTTCCGGCGACTGATAAAACTCACCTGCCGGATCGTTGATCTCGTCCTCTTCCGCGCGCGTCACGTAAGGTTTCAGCGCGCGGTGCTTGTCCAACATGGTCGTCAGATCGGGGACCAGATCACGCACGATATCGAAATTGGGCAGCGGCCCGACGGTGAGGTCTGTAGTTGCAATGTGCAGGATTTGCGTGTTGCAGGCCAGGGTTGGTTTTCCGTTCAGCAGCATGCCGCACGAACCGCACACGCCCATGCGGCAGGAATAGCGCCAGGCCAGCGTTGCGTCCAGGTTCTCTTTGATGTAGTGCAACCCGTCCAGCACCGTCATGCCCTCGCGCACCGGTATGGTGTAAGTCTTCACGTAGGGTGCGGGGTCGCTCTCAGGATTGTAGCGCGTGATGTGGAACCTAATCTCTCGAACGGCTTTGCTGTTCTCCGGCATAGCTACCCCCTGGCTCCCGCTTGAGCGATGGCATGCGCGACGATGGCTGCCCACGTGCCCAATCCGAACAAGCCCAGCCCTATTACCACGAGGGCCACCGTCGTAACCCTTTCCACTGCGGGCTTCAGCGTCAGCTCAAACAGGATCGTCCGCAGGCCATACAGGCCATGATAAAGGGCGACTCCGAGCAGAAGAATGTATGTGACGGTGAAAAACAGTCTGCCGTCCCGAAACAGGCTGTTAGCCTTCGAGACCACTTCGCCGCCCTGCGGAGCAAACAGATGTGTCGTCCCGCCCAAGTGCATGATCAGCATGTGAAGGCCTAGCAGGAAGAGAATCACCACTCCCGCCGCCATGTGCCACGTCCAGTATTTCGTCTCGCGCATCGCTCCTCCTACTTTGCCAATCCGAGGAACTGATAACCCCCCGCCGCAAAAAAGACTGCCGCCAAAATCATCATGGCAATAAGCAGCGGCCGCTGCACGTTCAGCGACGTCTTGTAGGGGTAGACCGGTTCGATAGGCTTCCCCACCGCCAATCCAAGCTCAACAAGTACCAGGCGCACGCCGTTGAAAGCGTGGTAGGCAAAAGCCGAAAACACCAGAAACTCCCCGAACTTGAAAGCGGGCTGGTGAAGCACGCCCCCTTCAACCCATAAATAGACGCCCGTGGCGCGGAGGCTCGTTACCACCACGTGCATCAAAAAGTAGCAGAGGATGCCCAGGCCAGTCAGGCGGTGCAGGATGTAAGCGTAGCGCTCGACGCCCCATCGCCCACCCCCCAGCCATCCCCAGATTCCGAGCCGATTGTCGTGCCGTTGGATTGCGGCCATGCCTGCCTCCCGCAAAAGCCGTCAGCTATCAGCCGTCAGCTTTCAGCCAAATTGCTTGTCATCCTGAGGACCCCGGTCGTGGCCCGTCGGACCGACCCCTCACCCGTCCCTCTCCGGCTGATGAAAGCGCCGGCAGCGGGACACCCTCTCCCCAAGGGAGAGGGCTAGCATTATTGGCTACTCTTTATCATTTAGAATTTATAAATCACTATTCACCATTCACTCCTTCTTAATACTTCCTTTCGACCGGCCTCCAATTCGTAATCGTGACGGGCTTATATTCCAGCCGCGGCTTGGCGCAGGTGTAATAGACCATCGAGTGGCCAAGAAACTTCTCGTCGTCTCGTTTGGAGAAATCCGTCCGCGCATGGGCGCCGCGGGATTCCTGGCGCGCCAAACCGGCGAAGAGCAGCACCTCAGCCAGTTCCAGCATATTCTCGGTTTCGAGCGCTTGAACCAAGTTGGTGTTGTAGACGCGGCTCTTGTCTTGGATCGTAATCTGGGCGAAGCGCTGCTTCAGCTCGGCGATTTTCGCTAGACCCTGTTGCATGGATTCCCCGGTGCGGTAGACGCCTGCGTGTTTATCCATCAGGGTGCGAAGTTCGCGGCGAATTTGCGCGGGTTTCTCCGGGCCGCTCTGTTTGAGCATCCCATCGAAGATGCGTTTCTCTTCTTCCTGGGCTTTGCTTTCCGGCATATCGCTCAGCTTGGGGTCTTGGGCCAGGTAATTCGCGATCCCGCCCCCGGTGATGCCGCCCCAAACAAGGCACTCGGCGGTGGAGTTGCATCCTAGCCGGTTGGCCCCGTGCATCGAGTGGCAGGCTACCTCGCCCGCGGCCCAGATGTTTTGCACTTTTGTGCGTCCGTCGATGTCGGCTTCGATCCCGCCCATCGAATAGTGCGCCACAGGCCGGATGGGAATGGCGGTGGTGATAGGATCGATTCCAAGAAACTTCATGCACACTTCGCGGATCAAGGGCAAACGCTTATTGATCCGCTCGGCGCCCAAGTGAGTCAGGTCGAGGTTGATGTAATCAAGGCCGTCAGGACCGGGGAAGCCGCGTCCTTCGAGGATCTCCGTCATTTCGGACCGGGAAACGATGTCGCGCGGGGCAAGCTCCATCATCTTGGGCGCGTACTTCTCCATGAAGCGCTCGCCCTTGTTGTTGCGCAAATAGCCGCCCTCGCCCCGGCAGCCTTCGGTCATCAGGATGCCCGAGGGCACGAGGCCGGTAGGGTGAAACTGGAGGAACTCCGGATCCTCGAGAGCCAGCCCGGCGCGGTAGGCAATGGCCTGCCCGTCGCCCGTGACGGTTTGGGAATAGGTTGTGAATCCGTAGAGGTTGCCCAGCCCGCCGGAAGCAATCAGGAGCGCCTTGCCCCGCAGGACATAAAATTCGCCCGTGGGCAGATCGTAGAGTGTGAGTCCGGCGAATCGCCCGCCTTCGAGGAGCAAGGAAGTCACGAAGCATTCATCGTAGCGCCTGAGATTCTGGTACTTGAGGAGCGTGTCGTAGAGAGCCTGCATCTCGAAGAAGCCCGTCTTATCGGCCGCCATGCAGGCGCGAGGAAAGGAATGGCCACCGAAAGGCCGCTGCATAATCCGGCCGTCTTCGCGGCGAGACCAGGGGCAACCCCAGTGCTCGAGCAGGCGGATTTCATCCGGCGAGCCCTTCACGAAACGGTCCACCACGTCCTGGTCTGCAAGGAAATCGGAACCCTTCACGGTGTCCCAGGCGTGCAACTCGAGGCTGTCGCCTTCCTCGGGACGCATCACGGCGCCCGTGCCGCCTTCCGCGCACACGGAATGCGCGCGCATCACCTGCACTTTTGAAACGATCCCAATGTCAGCGCTGCCGCGTGTTTTGATCGAGAGTTCGACTGCGGCGCGCAACCCGGCAAGTCCGGTTCCGAAGATCAAAACATCATGAGTGATCTGCTGCATGGTTCAAGTGCTCCTTGGGCTGGCCATTGTGTCACCGGCCTCGATGAATGTCGAGAGACACAAAGTCTGCCAGTGCGCCGACTCGGACTCCCCGGCTCTTGACAAGGCCGCATAGTAGGCTAGAATGTTAACTGCCTATGTCAAAACTCGTTCTGCTGGTTACCCGCGAGGGCTTGGGCCACGTTGACGCCGACAATAGACAATTTGGATTGGAGATGTTCGACCGGCTTCTGCACGCGTGGGAGAGTCAGCCCGTCAAGCCTCACGCCATCTGCTTCTACACCGATGGCGTCAAGTTGGTCTGCAACGGTTCACCCGCACTACTGGGTTTGAAGATACTCCAGAGCCAAGGTGTACGCCTGGTTTCCTGCCGGACGTGTCTGGAGCACTTCCAGCTCACTGAAATGGTCGCGGTTGGCGAAATAGGGGGAATGAACGATATCGTCGGAATCCTGGTGGAAGCCGACAGCGTGGTGACCGTCTAAGCGAGTGGTCTTAGGGTTTTTGGCTGGCCTGGGCTACGAGAACCCGCTCACCTTCATGATCCAATCGTTTGACCGCGTCCTGAGGCGTCAACCAGTGGACTGACAGCACTTCTTCCGAGCTTTCAAACCGAGACTCTCCTACAGGTCTCATATTCCAGAATCGAACCACCTTGGTGATATCACCCGTGTCGTAACAGACCCAACCCGCGTGACTTTCGACCTCGACATCGAAGCCCGTCTCTTCCCGGACCTCCCGGATGGCGCACTGCAGCCATGATTCGCCAGGCTTGACCTTGCCTTTCGGTAGGGTCCAATCGTTGTGGCGGCTTCGGCGAATGACGATCAACTCACGGTCTTCGCCGCTCTGTCGCCAAACAAGGCCGCCGGCGGCGGCTACGATTTTTACAGGTAGGTCAGAAAACTTCATGCAGGTCGGATTCTCGCAATTTGGACCGTTTCGGTCAGGTTGTGCTGCGGGTACGCCAATACCCTGGCCGACGCCGTCCGTGAGCGACTGCCAGAACCTCGATCGACAGTGGCTTCTCGCGGTAGATCACCAGATACGGGAACCGCCGCAGAGGGAAACGTCGGCATCCCGTCTCGAAAATCGGCCACCGTTGCGGCGCTTCCGATATAGTTGCAACAGCCTTCGTCAGTTCGTCTGTGAAGGCCTCTGCTGCCCGGAAGCTGCGCTCACGGTACCAAGCCACGGCGGCCTCGGCTTCGGCAAGGGCTTCTGGATGAAATTCGACGGGCCTACCGCTCATCGCCGAGTGTGGCCATAAGGCGGGTTCGGACCTCTGCCCACGGAATAGGGGAAACCGCCTTGGAATCAAGTTCCGCAGCCCGGCGCCGAATCTCGACTTGCCACGCAGCTTCGGCGTCCACGTCAACTTCCGTATCGAGGCTGTCCAGCAGCGAATCCACGAGGGCAGCCCGGGCTTCAGCCGGAAGTGTTAATGCTTCTTTGAAGAGTTCACCAGTTTCACGGCTCATACGGTGATTATAGCTCCGGCCGCACTTACGCACCAAGCGTTTTCAGGTCTTCACCCTCAGCAACAAGTACGACCCCGCCAGCGCGAAGAGGACGTCCGGGGACCAGGCGGCGACCAGGGGCGGCAACTGACTCAGGTTGCCCATGGCTTCGAACAAGCTGGAGATGGACCAATAGAGAATGGCGATGCCGATACTCAGTGCGACTCCGGAAAGTGCGCCCTTGCTACCCGTAGTGAAAGAGAACGGAATTCCAAGTAAGGCCACGACGAAGGCGATAAGGGGGTAAGAGAACTTTCGATAGAACTGGACGGAGAGGCGCACCACGTCAAACCCGCTCTGGCTGAGTTCGCGGATGTAATGCCGCAACTCGAGTGCGCTCATCTGTTCGGAAGGCCTGACTTCCTTCTTGAAGTAGGCGGGTTCTTCCGACATCTCAGGGAACATGTCAACTGAAAAGGGAAAATACTTCTCAACCTGTTCTCCCTTGAGGTCGCGTACCCAGCCGTTCTCGAGCACCCAGCCTCGGATGGCCGGTTCCCAGAATGCCCGCGCTGCGTAGATCCGGCGAGTGAGGCGAAAGGATTGAGGATTGAACTCGAAGCAGGTGAAGTCTGCGAAGACGTTTTTATCAGGATCGAAGAATCGGTAGTTGTAAATGCGATCCGCTCGCCCAAAGATCCACTGCCTCTCCGGGCGGTAGAAGGTTTGCGGCGGCTTCCCCTTGATCTGATTGCGGTAGGCATCCTGCTGCTGGTTGGTTTGGGGCAGGAAATCATCGGAAAGGAAGAACATGCCAAGGCTCATAAGAACAGCCACCAGCAGGACGGGAGCGGATATCCTGTAGAGGCTGACTCCCGCCGCCTTGATGGCAGTAATCTGGTTGGACTTGGTGAGCAGGCCGAAATTGACCAGGGTGGCGACGAGGATGCTAAGCGGCAGCATCAAGTAAATGATTTGAGGCAGAAGAAAACGGTAGTAATTCAGGACCAGGCCTGCCGAAGCGTGGTTGCGAACCATATCTCCCAGGAGTTGGAAGAAGTCGAAGATAATGTAAATGCCCGTGAACGTAACCAGCAGGATAAAGAAGTAAAAGAACCAGCCCTGGATAATGTATACGTCGAGGATCTGAAAGATTCGACTCCCCGGCGTGCGAGGTTTCAGCGATGGTCTTGAGACTCGCCCGCGCCGCGGCCGCGCCTGCCGGGCTTCCCAGCGGCGTGCCAGGTCGTCCATCCACTCCTGCACGAATTGCAGGCGGCTCCGCACACTGCGAAGTTGGGCCAACATCAGCACCCCGGCGACTGCGAAGATGACGTTGGCAATCCAGAGCCCGATAACAGGAGGAAGGCGGCCTTGCTTCGCGAAACTGAGACCGAAGACCATGATCATGTAATAGATGAAGACCAGCACCATGGTCAGGATCAGTCCCACAGCCTTGCCGCCCTTGCGAGTCGAGAGGCCCAATGATATTCCCACCAGAGCCAGAACCAGGCTGGCTACAGGCAGAGCAAATCGATAATGGAGTTCCACGAGGGCGGCTTGGCGATCGCGGGGCGAGTGCGTCTGCGCAAGCAACTTGCGGAGTGAAAGCAGCGGAGTAGGCAAGCTTTCGGGTCCGGAAGTGGATGCCTGATCGAGCGGCACGGGGATGTCCGTATTAGTGAAAGTGACCACGGAATATTGTGCCGGGTTTTGCGGATCGATCTCATGTGTCATCCCTTGATTCAGATGAATGACCAGCCGGCCATTGGCGGCTTCGTTGACAAGCACTCCGCTTTCCGCTAAGGTTACTTTGACTTGGTCACGTTGAGTGGTGTCTGCAACGAAGACGCCCCGCCACCTGGCACGGGAGCCCGTTACATCCTCCAAGTAAAGAAGTAAATTGGGGAATTGTTCAATAAAAACGCGCGGTTGGATCTCGTATGGCACTTGGCTGGCCTTCAGCCCGGTTTCCATGCGAATCAAACTGCGGCCGGCCTGGGGCGCAAGAAACAGACTCATCCACAGGGTGAGGGCCCACCCACCAACTGCAAAGAGCAGCACTGGCCGGACGAACTGCGAGAGCCCGATCCCCGAAGCTCGAGCCGCGATGACCTCGCCGTCCGCCGCCATGCGGCTGAGGCCGATCAGGGTTCCAACCAGAACCGCCATGGGTACCGTGAGCACCAGGATGCTCGGGATGGGCAGCATGAAAAGGGTCAGCATCTGGGGGAGTGGCAAGCTATGGCGCACCACCAACTCGAGCAGACGTCCCAGCCGCGGAATGAAGATTGCAAACGTAAAGACCAGCAATCCCAGCAGGGAATGAGAGGAGATCTCTTTGAAAATGTAGCGGGTAAGTATCCGCATGGTTCCTGATGCGGGCGGAAAGCGGGCCTGAAACGGATGTCCCTCGCGCCGTCCTCGCTTTCATCGTAGCACACGGGTTGGTGGTTTTGTAGCGGCGCGTTGACCGCGTTGTGCGTAGCCGGTTGCGGGAATACGCGTTTGACTTTCACCCTGAGGAGCCGCAGGCGGTCCTGAGTGCAACGAAGGAAGGATCTCTGTAGTTCCCTGATAATGCAACTGCCGAGATTCTTCGCTGCGCTCAGAATGACAGTGTTCAGGGGTTTTCCCGCAGCCTCGCAGGGGCGACTTGACGCCGCTCCTACACCAAACTTACCGATTGCCGATAATTATCTTATGTCGCAGACCTATTTAATGCTGCTTTGGCATATGCACCAGCCCTTCTACAAGGACTTGGGGGAAGGCCGTTACGCTATGCCTTGGACGCGCCTCCACGCGTTGAAGGATTATTTCGGCATGGTGGCGATGCTGAGGGATTTCCCGACCGTCCACATGACTTTCAATCTGGTGCCTTCGCTGGTGGTGCAGGTGCAGGACTACGCGCAGCAGACTGCGCTGGAGCGCCCCTATGAAGTCGCGTTCAAGCCTGTCGAGAGATTGAGCCAGGACGACCGTCTCTTCCTCTTGCAAACCGCTTTCCAGCTTAACCACCAAAACCTACTCAGCCGCTATCCGCGTTTCCGCGAATTATGGGACAAATTACGAAATGCGGACCCCGCCTCGTCTGCGCGCTTCTTTTCGGCGCAAGACTTGCTCGACTTGCAACTGCTTTCGCAGCTTGCCTGGTTTGATGAAATCTACCTGGCCGGCGATCCCCAGATCAGAACACTCGTGGCCAAGGAACGGGGCTACAGCGAAGCCGACAAGTCTCTGCTGCACGAGAAGGAAGTGGAAATATTCGGCAGAGTTCTCGATGAGTACAGGACGGCCAGTGAGCGCGGGCAGATTGAGGTCTCGACGTCGCCCTTTTACCATCCCATTCTGCCCCTCCTCTGCGACTCCAATATCGCGGCGGAATCTCGGCCCGGGATTCGTTTGCCGCGCCGTCGCTTTCAGCACCCGGAAGACGCCCGCGACCAACTTCGCGCTGCCATCCGGCTGCACGAGCAAGTCTTCGGCAGCAAGCCGCGCGGGCTTTGGCCGAGTGAGGGAAGTGTCTCCGATGAGGTCCTGCGCCTGGCCGCAGACGAGGGGTTCGCGTGGGCGGCCACTGACGAAGGAGTGCTGGGGCGCTCCATCCAGATGGGATTCAACCACAGAAGCGACGGGATCACGGAAGGAGGGTCAGAACTCTACCGGCCGCATGTCCTGACTTCCGAAGGGCGCAGCATCTCCCTCTTCTTTCGCGATCACCAGCTTTCTGACTTGGTGGGGTTCGTCTACTCCCGCATGAATCCCCAGGATGCTGCAGCGGACCTGCACCAGCGGATCAAAGCGGCAGGCCGGAGTGTCTGGGGCAGGCCTGCCGTTGTATCGGTGATCTTGGACGGTGAAAACGCCTGGGAGTACTACCCCGGCAACGGCAGGGAATTCCTGAAGAGCTTCTACGCCCGGCTGGCGGCTGACCCCGAACTCAAGGCGGTGACGGCCAGCGAAGCCCTGAGGGTTACAGAGCCAGGACGTTTGACTCATATAACCCCCGGATCGTGGATTAACGCCAACTACGATGTCTGGATTGGAGCGGATGAGGACAACCGCGCCTGGGACCTGCTTTCCGAAGCGCGCGATTTCTATGCTCAAAACAGCGTCAAAGCGCGGAAGAACGATGCCGAGCTTGCGCAACAGGAATTGTGGGTGGCAGAGGGCAGTGACTGGTGCTGGTGGTACGGCCCGGAACATTCCACCGCGAACGATGAAGAGTTTGATCTGCTCTATCGCAAGCACCTCAGCAATCTTTACAAGATGCTGGGCGGCTCTCCGGCTGACGAGTTAGCGGAACCTATCAAGCGCCCGCGCGCCACGGCATTGAGCGTTCCGCCCACAGGGCTTATCCAGCCGCGAATCGATGGCGCGGTCACCAACTACTTCGAGTGGCTGGGCGCCGGCCTCTATCTTCCCGATCCGCGCTCCGGCTCTATGCACGGAGCCGCCAGAGTTTGGGAGGCGCTTTATTATGGGTTCAGCCGGGAGGCGCTGTTCCTGCGTCTGGATCTCAGCGAGGCGTTTCTGAAAGACCATGCGGAATTTGAGGTTCGAGTGAATGTAGTGGACAGTAGCCGAATTCGCGCGCATGCTTCCATCCGCAACTCCGGTCTGAGTGGGTTAACCTGGTGGAAAAACGATGAGCCGTTGGTAGTCCCGCCGGAAATGGCCGCCCAACCCCAAGTTGCGTTCCATCGAATCTTCGAGTTGCGCTTAGACTACCAGTTGCTGGGATATGAGCCCCGCCAACAAATCCGCTTGCAGGTCTCAATTTGGGTGAACGCCTTACCCATCCAAATCATCCCTCAAGAGGGCTGGCTGACTCTGCGGCTCTCCGACGAACTGACTAGCTGGTGAAGAAATCGGGTGATCGGGAGATCGGGTGATCGGGAGAACAAGTGGGTAGGTGGCAGGTGGCAGATGGTAGGTGGGGTTTCCCCACATGCGACATACTACCTACCGCCTGCGATTGTTCTCCCGATCACCCGATTCCCTCACTGTAGTTCCCACCCTGGCACTACCACATCCACGGGAGTGGCGCCGACGGGAACGGTTGTGAGCAGGGTTGTGGGGTCTGTCTGAAGGATTGCCAGCGTCGAAGCGGACGTATCCGCCACCGCCAGAAAGCGTTCGTCGGGAGTGAGCGCCAGGGCGCGTGGCTCGATTCCAATGTGGATTGCCGCCAGTAAAGTTCGGTTCTGGACATCCAAGGCCATCACGGAGCCATCGCCGGCGTTGGCGAGGTAAAGGACCAACGGCTCCCGCTGGAATATTCCAGACACAGGCTTATGGCCGGTGGGGTAGTTCTGCTCCACGTTGTCCTGTTCGGTGTCCACGATCACCATGCGGGTTCCACCGTCCTCAAAGACGAAGAGTTCTCCGCCGTCCGGTTTGAGCACCATCGCGCCCGGCCGAATCGCCATTTCGATGTTGGACAGGAGTTGCTGAGTGCTCAGATCCACTGCGGATATGGCAGGCTCTTCGGTGTCACCCACGAAGACCTTGGAACTGTTAGGAAGGATAACCATTGGACCGGGGCCTCTGCCGACTTTGACGGAACCGAGCACCTTCCGGCTAACCACCTCTACGAAAAAGAGCTGATCCGAGGCGCGGGAAGAAGCCACCAGCGTGTTCCCGTCGGGCGTCAACGCAAGGTCGGTGAGCGGTGTACCCAGATTGAGGCGAGTTCTCTCCTTGTAGTCTTCCGCATCGATGAAAACGATTTGACCTTTTCCAGGGTCGAGAATGAAACCTTGGTGTCCGGAAGTTGAAAAAGTAAGGTCGCGGGCGCCTTCTCCGATATGAAGATTCCTCACCACGCGCAGAGCCGGAAACCCAACGATGCTGACTTCACCGGAGCCCGTTACTACCCATAATTCCTTGCTCTGAGGCCTTACCACGATCCTCTCGGGCCGGGCGGCGACCGGTACGCTTGCGCGCACGCGGAAACTCGCCAAATCAACTTCCGCCAGAGTTGAACTCCCGTTATTGGCCACAAACGCGGCGTAGGCTTTCGGCGCGCTGTGACGCCGCCCGCACCCGCCGGCAAACGCAGCCAGACAAACTAGGATTATCCCTGCTTCCCAGTTAGAAATGTAGCCCTCTCCCTTGGGGAGAGGGTGTCCGGCGACGGCGCCTTCTTCAGCCGCCGCCGGACGGGTGAGGGGTTTCGTCGGATCCATGGAGCCTTGAAACCCAGCAGCGTTCGTGTCGCGCGACCAAAGGCTAAAGGCAAAGCTTCGCCGCCCTCGCCCTGCAAAACCGAATCGCGAAGTTCGATGACTGGACACAACTATCCCCAACGCGGGAACTTCGGAACAGGATGCCTTGCCAAACTGGTGTAAAGACCCCTCACCCGTCCCCGTCAGCTGACGGGCTGATGAAAACGCCTGAGCGGGACACCCTCTCCCCAGGGGAGGGGACGGTCTATCGACGACTGACACTCGCTATTGCAAGGTGTCAGACGCAATGGGCCACGCGGGCGAGGATTCTTCTTAGTCCTTCTTCGAAAACTGCCCCTTCGGTCAACAAGCTTATCACCAAGTGCCCCTCCGAGCTGAAGTCGAAGAAATGCCCCGGGTGTACCAGGATGCCGTCCTGGCGTGCGAGTTCAATTGCCCAATCCTCATCCGTTCGGATCGAGGGAAGCCGCAAAATCGCGTACCACCCTCCTTCCACCTCCAGCCGGTTTATGGGCTGGTTGGCTGCAAGTCGCGCGTCGATTAACTGAAGATTAGACCT
The DNA here is from genome assembly GCA_049508935.1 of Terriglobia bacterium. GTDB lineage: Bacteria > Acidobacteriota > Terriglobia > UBA7540 > UBA7540 > CAVROP01. Next base: position 12,027 of record JBELAJ010000140.1, read on the forward strand.
GACTCGTGCCAGTATCTGTGGCTGAAGCGCTCGGCGTGTCTCGAGCAACTTCGGTAAGGCCAGCGCCAAGGGCGCGCTCAGGGAGAGATACGTGTCAGCAATGATCTCCAGGCGCGCCAGGGCGTCTCGGAGAAGTTGCGGGGGCCCGTTCACGACCGCCCAGGCCACCTTCATTTGGGGCAGTGCAGAGATTTTCGACAGGCCGCTCAGTGTGAACGTAAGCGCTTCGGTCGCCGCCGCGTGGCTAACGACACGCTGTGAGTCCGCTGCCAGCAAATAATCGGCAAAGACCTCGTCGGCCACCAGAGCCATATCGCCCCGTTGGCACAACGCGAGCAGTTCGCCAAGTTCTTCACGCCTGACAAACGAACCCGTCGGATTGTTGGGATGGACCACCAGGATGGCGCGAGCGCGCGATTCCAGGCGCCTTTCAAGCGCGGGCAAATCAATCTGCCAACCGTGGTCGTAAAAGAGCGGATAAGCGATAACCCGAATATCGTTTAATCCCGCCAGGAAATCAAAGAGCGGGTAGCTTGGCTGCGGCACCAGGATGGCGTCACCGGGGTCGGCGAGCAGGCGGAAGATGTAGCTATAAGCTTCGCTGGTGCTGGTGGTGAGGAAGATCTGCGCCGCGTCAAGCGTGATTCCCCGCTCAGCGTAGTAGCCCGTCACCGCTTGCCGCGCCGAAAGTAAGCCGCGCGGGTCCGGTGTGTAAGAGAGCGCGTGGGAATTGGCGAGCGCTTCGAAAATGCCCTGCCGATCAAAAGCGAATCCGCAGCGTGTGGGGTTCGATTCGGTCAGATCGAGGAGAGGGACCCCTTGACGCCTCAGCTCTTCAATCTCGAGTGACAAACGATTTGGACCGAGCGGCCAGTTGGTGCGGGAAGAAAACATGTTAAGTGAAAAGACAGGAGTCAGGAGTCAGAAGTCAGGAGCCAGAAGTCAGGAGTCAGAGTAACAACTTCTCACCCGGTGTCATGCTGAGCGCAGCGAAGCATCTCTGCAGTTGCTCGGACGCAACAGAATACGAGGAGTAACTGCAGAGATCCTTCGGCCGCCCAAAAGCCTGGCGGCCTCAGGATGACAAACGACTTCGATGAAGAGTCCTATTCTGACTCCTGACTCCTGGCTCCTGACTTCTGGCTCCTGACTCCTGAATCCTGACTCCTGAATCCTGTCTTTCTACGATTTCCAGACGCTGAGCAATCCGTCCAGGCACTCGCGCGTAGCTTCCAGCTTATCCTTATCAGGGCGAATGTAGGAAGTCTCGATGGACATCGTCCCGTTGTAGCCATCATTGCGCAGCGCTTTGAATTGCCCCCGATAATCGATCGCACCTTTGCCGACTGGAACGTATTGAAACTTCCCTGTGGCGGGATTTTTCCGCATGTCCTTGACGTGCATATGGCGGAAGAGGCCGTGGACTTCGCGATATCCGTCGGGGTAGGGAACCTCGCCCAGTCCCAGCGCATTGCAAGGGTCCCACATGGCAAGCAGGTTGGGTGAATTGATGTCCCGGACCATCCGTCCCAGCTCTTTTCCGGTCCCCACGTTGCAATCGGTCTCATTCTCGAGAAGCAGCGTGACGTTGTGCTGAGCGGCCATCGTGGCTGCCTTAGCCAAGCGTTCGCGCACCAAAGGGTAAGCCTTTTCCGGATCCTCAACCCGCCAATAACTGAAAACCCTCACTTTGGAAGTCCCGAAAAACGGGGCGAGCCTAAATACCCGTTCCAGCAGACTCTCGGTGTCTTTGTCCGTCAAGTCTGCGGCCTTGAAAGTGTCGCCCCAATTGGGGCGCGACGAAGGCATTTCGGGCAAATGGTACTTGAAAAGCGGCGAGGCGATTTCAGAAACTTTCAGGTGGTGCTCCTCAATCAATTGTTTGGCGCGCTCCAACTCCTCCTGGGAGAGCCTGACCACATTCTTACTCCACAGTTCACGCACCTCACAGTAGTCCAGAGAATGCTCCGAAATAAAATCGAGCGCTTTCTCGAAGTCCTCTGCCAGCTCGTCCGTGATAACGCCGAGTCGAGGCGTGACTGAATTCGGCGCCGGCTCCCCGCCTGCGAAGCTCAATTTCAAACCTGACCCCAGCAGCGCTGCTAAGGAAACAAAACTCCTGCGTGTCAGAGTCTGGGCCATATGGAAATCCTCCATTTAGTAACGCGCAGTCGCCGGCAAGCGCTAGCGCTCGGCCTCCCGCGTTCAAGCAACTCAGCACGTGACTGGCGACAAACGCTCCGAAATCGGCGGTTCGCTACTCGTACCAAGAAGATTGTTTCCCGAAAACCACCTCGTAAGCAAGTGGGTTCCAACAAGGGAGTAGGGAATAGGGAACAGGGATTAGGGATTAGGGAGAGCAGGGAAACAGGGACCTGGCAATCGGCAATTGCGTACAAGCTGCTGCGTTTGAGGTGTGAGTTGCCGGGGGACATGTGCCTCCGTCATTCCTGCTAGCCAATCCCTGATCCCTATTCCCTATTTCCCTGTTCCCTCTTCCCTCTTCCAATGGCCCGGTGGCACGCGTCGCAGACGTTCTCACCTCCGTTCGCTGAAAGGAGGAGATGCGGCAGTTCCGAGGCGTGCGGGGCGTGGCAGCTCAGGCACGATATCTTCTCCCCCGCATGCAGAGGGTCCGCAACATCGGCGACAGGATGAGCCGGCCGGGGATGTCCGAAATGCAAGCTGGGATCGAGTTCAATTTTTGGGGCCGCTTCCAACTCGGCCTTCGGAATGGACTGCAGCCCGAAGAGGTTTACTGTATTCCCCGCGCTGCGTCTTGGCGCGTGGCACTCCAGGCAGAGCGTATTCACATCAGCACGTGTCTGTGCCTTGAATTCCGAGGCATGAGGATCGTGGCAGATCAGGCACTGGCCGTTCTTGTACGGACCGTGAATGACCGCGCCTTGAATTGCCTCATGGCACCTTTCGCATAAGTGGGCTCCGGAAGCGAACAACGTGATCGTCGTCTTGTTTTTCTCCGACAGGATGTGGTGGCACCGCGGGCAACCCATCCTGACCGCGGTATGGATGAACCGGCCTTGTTCTTTCTCGGGATGACAGGTTAGGCAAGTCTCAGGCTTGATGTCCCTTGGCTCGATGTAGGGATGCTCAAGTTCTTCTTGAGCGCTCACTGCGTGCGACGAGAGGAGACAAATGATTGAGAGCGTGACGCCACATTTCCATGACGACCGTGTTGCAGACGCTAGTGGTGGAAGCTTATTAGACAGAGCCATCCTTTACGACGGGATTCGCCGTCTCGTGTTTCAGAGCTTGGGGCTCGGTGGCGCCGCAGATCGACCTCAAACTAGCCTAATCCATCTGCGTTTCAGTGTCCAGCGACACGGAAGACCATTTTCAAAAAGCAGGCTTCATCAACGGAAAACTAGGTAGTGGATACGGCTCTGTGGTTGGGAGACTGTCTCTGCGAGGTGCGCCGGACGCCCGCGTTTTCTGTACCGCGTCCACCGACGGCACGGGATGAGGGTATACCACAATCGGGCTGCGAAGCGGGCGGGGGGTGGGTACAAAATCCGCCCCCGCGCTTGAATCGCCTTTACTGTTCTGCAGGCGTTCCTTCCGCCTGTCCCGGGTTCGAAGGTCTTCCACTCTTGATGGTGTAGTTGGAGGGCACCTGGAAGAGGGAGACCTGGGGCTCCGCGCGCACGATCTTCGTTAGCTGGAATGTCGTGTCGCCAAACTGCGGGTTGGTTTCCTTGCGCATAACGTCAGTTTGCAGTTCCGGCGAGTACCAGCGCTCGATGGTGATTACAATCGGAGCTTGGTTGCCCATTTGACCGGCGGGGATGGTGCGAGTAGTGCGAGTCCCTTGCGCCGTCACTCCATTGATCACTTGCGTACCGAGCGACTCCGTCGTCACGTTGGGGTTCTCAGTCTTGGCGCGCTGGGCCCTTTCAGCATTCCTGCGTGCTCCCGCGTGCGCGGGGAAGGACATCTGGCGAGCTACCTGGGTTTTGGGATTCAACATGTAGATTGATCCGCCCACGGGGTCGCCAATCGCTACCAGTTGACGAGGGCCACCTTCGGCAGCCCAGGGGCCGATAGCTCCGAGTTCCTGCTCGCGCCGTGTTCTTCCCTGGCTATCGCGGTAGACGTTTGCGGTGGTCGTGGTGTGAATGGTGTTTCCATCCGCCAGAACTTGGGTATGCTCAGTCACCGCTTGCGCAGAATAGGGCGCCCCGGTCACCACCTTACCGGCTGAAAACAGCTCGGCGCCGAAGAAACGTGCCCTCCCGAAGCCGCCGCCCGCGGCCGGCGGGTTTTGTGCTGTGGCGGTCGGCATCAAAGCCGCAGCCATGCACAGGCAGCAGATCCCCCCTGCCCATATCGTCGCCAATCCTGACTTCTTGGTTTTCATATTGTCTCCTCCTGCTAGGTGGCGTACTGTCAAAGACTTTCCTTCATTAAGCCCATATTCTGTTGAATTCGTGGGAGAAGCTGGCACTTCTGCTTTCTCCCCCCTGCAGGCGTAGCGAACTGGGGTCTATTTGTGGGTCGAGA
>JBELAJ010000141.1:0-16530 GCA_049508935.1 Terriglobia bacterium
CAGTGCAAACTCAACCGTTTTCGGATCGGAGTAATCCTCGTCCATGGCCGGATACCAAATCCACACATCCAAGCCGTAGTCATCCGCAATCCGCGCCTGCTCCGCCGTCATGCGAAGTGGAGGGAGCGGGAAATGAGGGCCTTCCGGCGCGTCGTCAGACCGGGGCGGGACCAACTCGATCGCATTGTTGCCGAAAACAGCCAAGTCGCGAATATACTGGTCCCACATAGGGACAGTCCACGCGTCGTAGGCATTCGTCTTCGGACGATAGCACAACTCGTGACCGCGCAATTTATATTTCGGAGCGCTCGCTATGTCTAATAAGTTCGGAACCGCGACCCGCTCCTTGACCATCCGGAGTTTACGCAGAAGTGCCCCAACACCAAAAAGCATCCCGCGCTCGTCTGGTCCCGACACCGCGACGAGGCTTCCCGCCTCGTTGCTTGTCGTTTGCAGGCGGAAACCCTCCGGGCCCTCCTGCCCTTCCGGCAACCGCATCTCGTCTGGCAACCTGGAACGTAGCTCTCGCAGGTGATCCCTTGTGCCCACGATCACTGCCGCAGGCGCCCCGGACGTCCATTGCTCGACGACCGGCCAATGGATGGTTGTGCGTTTTTCGACCTCCTCGATCAAGACTTGTATGGCCTTCTGCCCGCGTTTGGTGAGCCTCGGGGGGACAACCACCACAGCGTTGTTGAGGTCAAGCATTGGGCCTGATGCATTGACATTCGTTGCGGGTGCCTCCGTTCCTGACGGCATCGATCTACCAAGCCGGGATGTAGTCATTACGGTTGTGAGAAACGTGGCATCTTTCAGAAACCGGCGTCGATTCACGTCACTACCCCTCCAACAGCAATCTCGGAAGGCAACGAGCCCATAAGCCGGGTTTCTAGCTGGACTCTATCGCTTCCCGCTTACGCCATGCGGTTATGTCGGCCTGTGAGGCGCAGGTTATGCCCCCAAGTAACGTCACGTGCGGCAAGGCTGCAAAGCAGACAGACAGAACGACCGTCATTCAACATCTCGCCCCCGGTCTGCACCGACCGGGGGGCGAGACGCTTCTTGCTTTAGGCACCGTCACCTCAGAAGTGGAGGCGTAGGGCAAACTGAATTTCACGCGCATTGGAAATCACGGAGTTGATTGTGCCTGAGCTAGAGACCCCTATGCTTCGATCTGGCAGGTTGAAGTTAGGGGTATTAAAGATGTTGAAGAACTCGCCCCGGAATGTCAGCCCCATCTTTTCCGTCAGAGCGAAGTCCTTATGAAGACCAAGGTCATAGGTGGTAAGACCCGGACCAATAATGATATTTCTACCGCTGTTCCCAAATTCATAAACGGGCGGGTTTACAAAACAGGCCAGATCAAACCATTCGTTGATGGACCTCTGCGAGGCCGGGAAGTTGCCATTGCAGATCCGATTTGGCCGAGTGAAAGTTCCGGTGTTCGCAGTAGCAGAGGCTAACTGGGGCGTCAGGGTCGTTCCAGACTGAAGCGTAGCAATGCCCTGGAGTTGCCATCCACCGAGCACTGCCTGCGTGGCTGCGCCTGCAGTGCTAAGGATGTGGTGGCCACGTCCTACTGGAATATCGAAGCTATGGGCTAGTGTAAAGCGGTTACGATAGTCGAAGCTTGAGAGTCCGTAGTCGGCTCTAACATCCTTAGGGTTTTGAATGTTGATACGGGACTCCCCGATAGAGGAGTTGCCGCCTCCGCCATTGTCCAAGGACTTGCTGTAGGTGTATGCTGCTTCGAACCATCAGCCGTGGCCGTAACGTTTCTCGGCGGAGAGTTGGAAGGAATTATAGCTCGACGGGCCACGTGGTTCCCAAGTTGAGATCTTGGCAAAATCCGGGTAAGGCCGCCGTGGGGCGACAGGGCCGGGTCCCGGAACAGCCACGTTTTCATTCAGCGCGATGAAGAGATGGTCGCCCTTCGAGGCCACATAGGCGGCGCGGATCACAGTGTTGGGCGCCACCTCTCGCTCCCACGTCATGTTCCATTGCTGCACGTTGGAGGTTTGGTCAGCCTTCGGAATATAAACTGAGGTAGGCTGCCCGGCGGTTGTCAGGAGTTGCGATATGGGTAGAATGCCATCGGTCTGAAGGTTGAGGCAAGGCTCGGTGGAGCTGCACGACGTGGCTCCCTCGGCGTCAAATGGGTTGGCGATGAACAATCTCGCCGAGGACCCCGTACCCTGCTCATTGAAGAAGAAGAGGCCGTAGGCGGCGCGAAGCACGGTTTTGGGGGTAAGGGTATAGGCGAAGCCAACCCGCGGGCTGAAATCATTTTTGCGCAGATCGATTATGCCACGGGAGATTCCGTTCTGACCCGCGAGCAGGATGGTCCCGGTGGCAGGGTTGAAGTCTGACTGGCGGTTGTACTTTTCCACCGGCGGTGTGAACAGATCGTAGCGAAGGCCGAAGTTCAAGGTCAGACGGGGGCGAACACGCCACTGGTCCTGAGCGAACCCTCCGAACTCCCTGTAAGAGACGTCGGGAACGCCGTCAATAAACACAGACTTACCCTCCGAATCAGGCAATCCAAGCAGTATTTCGGCAATCGCGTCGCCACCAGAGCCGTCAAGCGGGTTGTTGGTGTACGTCCCGCCGAAGTCCAGAGTACCCTGGGGGTCGGCGAGTTGGAGAAATGAGAAGTCGTTCCAGATCATGCTTGCGCCGAACTTCATTTCGTGCGCGCCGTGAACGTAAGCGATCGTGTCATTAAGTTGCCAAGTATTTTCCCCATTAACGTCAGGGAGAAAGCTATTCCCAACTTCGGTCATATCGGCTGTGGAAATATCCGGCATGGAGGACGAAAAGGGGTTGGTGTTAGCGCCGATCAATCCGATCTTGGCGGCCAGATTCAGACCGTATTCAAGGGGAGTTACATCGATTACAAGCCGGGTGTAGCCGGCAGCAATATGGTTCACAAGGTGCGAATTGAAGATGTGAGTTTCTTGCAATGTCCCTTGGCCGCTTGGCTGCGTCACGTTGCTCAGGAAGCCCGCGATTCCGCTCGCCCCGGTCAAGAAAGCTTGGGGATTCGGTTCCCCGTTCAGGGCGGGAGAAGTGTCGGGCCAGCGGATGTTGGCGCGGCCCCAAGTGGCCCGCCCAAAGAAGCTGTCTTTCGGAGAGATCGTGTGGTCAACCCGCGCGTCGAACTGATCCTGTGTGCTTACGCTGAGAGGCGCGTATACGAAATTGTTCGCATAGCCGGGAAGGTTGGGAAGCGGCCATAGATACTGCAACAGGTTCTGACCGACGGGGTCGAAACGATTTGTGGGAATGGTATTGTTGGCGAAGGGTGTCCGGGTGCCCGTGGTCGCGTTGTACGTTTTAGGATCATAGATGATTTCGGACGACGCAAGCGCAGAAAAGTTCCCTGCTCGTTCGTCAGGTGTGGCGACCGTTGCCAGTACTGTCTGAGACTGATGAATTCGGAATCCCTGGTAGTCTGCAAAAAAGAACGTCTTGTTCTTCTGAATCGGGCCTCCCAGGGCGCCGCCGAATTGATTCTGATGGTAAGGGGGACGCACGGAGTCGAAGAATTCGCGGGAATCCAAGTCAGAGTTTCTGAGGAATTCGAATGCTGACCCGTGGAGGGTATTCGAGCCAGAACGCGTCGTGACATCGATCACCGCGCCGCCGCCTGCGAATTCCGCATCGTAGTTGCCTTCCTGAACTTTGAATTCCTCGATATCCTCCACCAGAGGGAAGACCTTAATACTTCCGACGTTTTGCTCCCGGTCGTCAAGCCCATCGATCATGAAGTTCGTAAAGCTACCGCGGCCGCCATTGCCCACGATCTCCGCTCCGGCGCGCATCGTTTGGGCTCCATTTCCGGAGGCCCGAACGCTGCCATACGCTCCCCCGTTCGTGCCAGGAGTCAGAAGTGCCAACTGGGAAAAGTTGCGACCGTTGAGCGGAAGGGTTTCGATTGGGTTCGCGGTGATGACGTCTCCAACTTCTGAAGACTCAGTTTGGAGCGGGCTTGCGCCACTGCCGACCACGGTGACGTGTTCAGAAACTCCGCCCACTGCCAGCTTTAGGTCGACTTGCACAGTGTCTTGAATTTCTAGAACCACATCCGTCCGCCGGCTGGGGCTGAAGCCCTCGGCCTGCGCGGATACCGAATACACGCCAGGCTTCAGAAGCGGAGCTGTGTACTGGCCGTCCTCGCTAGTTTTCGTCTCAATTCTGACCCCAGTGTTTTGTTCTTGCACCACCACCGTGGCGTTGGGGATCAATGCGCCTGTTTGATCAGTGATGAGCCCACGAATCGTGCCCGTAGTCACTTGAGCCGTGGCCACCTGAGCTACGGCGAACAGGGCGAGAAATACCATTCCAAGTAAAAAGGAGTCCCATCTGGATTTCATTTCGATATCCTCCGTCAGGCTTCATTTCGATGAGTACTGCTGGCAAACTTCCTGGGCCGGACGCGAGGGAGAGGCATGATCCGGCGTTCCACTGTGAGCGCATCCGTCCCTGCACTTCCTGCGGCGATGGGTCTAACGCATCAGCCGCTCTTCTTGCGCGGGTCCATTAGGGAACCGCGGGTGAAGTTACTGTCACACGCTGGTACGCAATTGTATACTTGAAAATACAATTGTCAACACTAAATTTCTCTTGCATATCGGATTGCCTATCTTGTACTATGTGGTCCGATGCGCGGTTGTTGTTAGCCTAAATTTGACTTTGGAGACTGGCCCCATGGCCAAGAACAGCGCCCGCCGCCAACGGGCGAATAACTCGTCAATTCGTGAAATGGTCGCCCTCCATATTCATCGACAAATCTCATCCGGAAAGTTGGCCGCCGGCGATGCTATTTCCGAACTTTCGGTCGCTAAGGAGTTAGGCGTTAGTCGCACCCCCGTCCGCGAGGCTCTGGGACAGTTGGCGACAGAAGGCATTTTAGAGCAGAGCCCTCACCGCAGGGCAGTAGTCGCGAAGTTGACGCGTCAAGACATTATTGACCTATACGAACTCCGAGAAGCTCTGGAGATGTACGCCGCGGGTAAGGCGGCGCGGCGTCCTCCTCATTCGGTGGACCTGGACAAGCTGAGGAGCCTGAATGATGGGATGATGATTCTAAGGGACGAGCTCGAAGCATCGGACAAATCTGAGTTGGACCCGGACCAGATGCTTCGCTTTGTCGCGTGTGATCTGGGGTTTCATTCGCAAATGATGCGTTTGGCAGCGAACGCTCGCATGCTCAAGATCGTGAATGAAACGCGCGTCCTACTCCGGATTTTTGCGATTCGACGCCATGGTCATACGTCTTCGCTGCTGGCAGATATCCATCGCCGACATTCCGAAGTGGTGCGTTGCATCGCGGAGCAGAATCCGGAAGGCGCGATGCAGGCAATTTCTGAACACATCCAACTGAGCCTGCGTGAGCGCCTGGACGACTTCGATCATCGGGAAATCGAAGTCTCGCTGGGGCAGGCAATCCCAAGGTTTAGTCCTGACAAACCCTTGCTTCTCGTCAAAGGCGCCGGAGCCGGGCGGCGAACTTGACGTGCACAGGAATTAGGTGCGCAGACCGCCAGACCTAGTGGGCAGACCTAATGGGCAAGTGGGGGCTCGATCATACCTGACCTGCCGTTCAAACGAAGCTCTGACGATTCCTCCCGCCTTTTGGAGACCATATTGACAACCTTAGAGAAGATCCAACTGCATGCTCGATTCTGGGACGGAGAGGGGCCCAGCCTTATACTCATCCCAGCCTCCCGAATGCCTCAGTACGATACGAAGCGGTACGCCGACCTTTTTGAGCATCCCAGGATGATGTGGCAGTCGGAAATGTGCAGGGCACGACCAGTGGTAGATTGGCCAACCGATGGGATCCCGACCGTCCGCCCTAATCTCGGAGTGGTGTTCGTGCCAGGGATTGCGGGCCAAGCATATACAGTCTGGAACGACGGCATGCCGTGGCCGGGAAAGCCTCTCAGCAGAGATACAATCCGTGGCCTGCGCGGGGTCGCTGTCTCCGAAACCAAAATGATGCGGTTGGCCCTTGAATTCTATGCCGTTCACCAAGCCAGCGGCGATCGTGACATCGCCGCTTACCATCCCGACACACAAGGGATCTTCAGCCTAGCGCACCTATTGAACGGTAATTCCACGTTGCTGGAGGTGCTGGACGATCCACCTTGGATCCACGAACTCCTTGGCATCATCCTCGAAATGAACTGCCGAGTGGTAAGGGTTCTCAAATCGTGCCTGGGCGAGCAGAACGACTCCATGGTTCACGGACATGGCACGCCCCAAGGTGTTTACTTCCCGAATGCCGGTGTACGGATAAGCGAAGACGCGGCCACCTTGGTTTCGCCAAAGGTCCTGGACAACTTTGTGCTGCCGTATCTGGAGCGCGCCATCAGCCCTTTCAACCAAGGATTTGTTCATTATTGCGGACGGCACCCATACTTGTTCGAGCAGCTCTGCCTCATGGGACGGGTGTGTGCGATCGACTTGGGTAACCCTGAAATGTACGACACGCGCTGGTTATTCGAAAGATGCGGGGAAACCGGAACGGTCCTATTCAGTCCCGTCGCGGCTCTTGAATCGGAATCGTGGATTGCCTACGTCCACCGGGTAGCCAACCTCGTCCGAGAAACCGGTGCGCGGCTGATTCTCCGCCCTACAGTGTATCCAGAGAGCCGTGATGATTGTGCCCGAATGGTTGACTTGTGGCACGACTTAACGTCCTGAGTAGGCATGGTGGAGAAAGTCGCGCGAATTGTGGGCCACCGAGAGGCCAATCGTCGATTCCTCTATCTCTGTGACTCGACCCGTCCATTGATCTAGTTGCCCCGTTCGAGTGCGCCTGCTACTCACGGTTCGAAGTGAATAGCTTTTTGTCAAACTTGTGCGAACTGCAACACGCGCCAACTCAATCCCTTTTGATTCGGCTATAGCGCCATTATGGACTATCTTCTGAGACTGCTTCACAGGCCCCGCCACACTTAAGTCGTGAACCGTGTGTGCCGCGTCGGTTCTGGCACACTTCGCCCATCCCACCTGCGCCGATAACATCCAACACTTCATAGTCGCCGACTGTCTTTCTTATTGTGAATCTCATCGCACGTCCCCCGCTGGGCGTTGCCGGCGCCCTTCAAGCCGACTCAGTCGCCATAACTCGCGTGGCGGTCAACTGCAACCGCACTTGAATGGCTGTGGGATTGTACACTCAGTATAGGTTTCCACTTTGAATTCGCAAGTGGCGGCAGCTTCTCGAAGTGCATCACAATCATTCGAGCATGGCTTCACCGCGCGGGCGGTAAGATACGGCCCCATGGGGCCAGGAAGGAGTCTTCGCGGACCTCTAGGTTATGGACTATTCCGCACACCATTAGTGCGTCCACAAGGCTAGCTGAGAGGGGAGTTTCGGGGAGCAGGGCAGATCGGACCAACACCACGCGAGGAGGCGATCACCAAAGCACAATGATCTTCGGACAACCGTGCTGGGCATTCGGGCCAAAGTGCGCGGACCGTTCGGAGCCAGCGGCGTAGCGTGAGCCGGAACGTTCGCTCCAGAGGGTAAGCAGCCACTCCGAGCTGCTCTTTAAGGCTGCGCGGACCCACCAGCGGAATACGCGCCACTGCGCCGTGGTTCGTCCAGCTTTTCCATACGAGCCAGATATAGAAATCGAGCACACCAGGGGCATGGGCGAGGGCGGCGACGATCTCCCGCTCAACCGGAATCCTGTGTGCGTCGATTTCACGATAAAATGCCTCGCTTACCGTAATGGCGTTGTCATGCCGACCGACAGAGGGAAATTCACCCTCGGCCGTGTCGAACCAGAGCTTCAAGACATCGAAGAAATGGAAGCGGGTCCAATCGAGGAAAGGAGCGGAGTGAGGCTGATCTTCGGTTCCGAAGAAAATGGTTGCGCCGAAGAGCCGCTTGAAGCCTTCCACGAAGCGGCGGTAGTGGGGGCCGTCTTTGGGAAGATGGAAAAAGTCGAGCATTTGGGCGGCAGAATCGAAATGAAGCTGGCGGGATTTCTGCCGCAAGGCGAGCGTGGCCACCCAGATGGGAATGAGGCGGTCCTGGCCGAAGGGGACGGGCGTTTCATAATGCACCTTCCGCAGTGGCGGTTGGGGATACTTTGCCTTTTTGGATTCTACTCGACTTGCGCACCCTGTCTTGGAGTTTCTGTTCGTCCGACCCATTCAGGGTAATCCAGTATGGCATTCGTTGGTTCAGCCGCCGTGCCTGGATCAGGTTACGCTCGATCCAATAGTAGACTACGTAAGCATTGACTCCAAAGTGTTGGGCCACCTCAGGATTCCGGTGGAGCGGGAAGCTATCTCCTGTTTTGCTCACGCGCCGGGAACCTTGGACTTCTATATCTGGCTGGTATGGAGAAGCTGCGCCTTGAATGGAACTCAAGCCCGAATCCCTCTCTTCGGCCCGAACGGCCTTGCTCAACAACTGGGTGCCTCGGCCTATTCCGCCGACCGATTCTTTCGCCGGAAGCTTCGTCACTGGCTGCGCCAAGTGAAGGTCATCTGGCCCGAGTGTCCCGCCGCAATGTCAACCGATGGCCAAGACTTACTTGTTTCTTCTTCAAAGCGCTCTCCGGCGATCTCGACTTGCCGAAGGCCAAAAGTCGCAACCGCCTCTGCTTGCTTATCGTGAGCCGTTATTGAAGATTCCTTCGCAAGCCGGAGGCGCGAAACGAGCATCTCCTTGCCCTCCCCGCAGGATCTTCTGAGGCGTCAGGTGTGCGCTGTTCAGCCCTCTCCACGAAGAACCCATGCAATCTCAAACCGAACTCAAGCGATGCGTCGGCTGCGTCTCTGAAACCAAGGCTTCGTACCCTCGCCAGGGAGCCGGAACTTTCCAAGTCCGACGCGGTGGTGCGGGACTTTTGCGATGAACTAACTCAAGCCTTTGACGAGGCTAAGGCCGAATGGGACGCCATAGATCGTCATCTACCGAAAAGGGGCGAGCCGACGCTCGGTAATGCGATTGCAACAGACGTTGTATCCCTCACACTGCCTGCTGAAAGGCTAGTGGTCGGGGGAATAGACGAGCTCACTCAGGCCATCAAGAAGAGGCACGAAATCCGGAAGAAGGCTCTTGTGTCAGTCTTCGTCGATCTGCTGAGGCGGTAGGTGATTTCAAGCTGATCTTTTCCCGGGGTGCGCGACATGAAAGTCAGGAGCGGCGAGGTTCTCTTTTTTGTGCTATGATTCTGAGCGTATATAGATGCTCAGATAAGAGGCTCCAATGTTTGAATCTCTCGCGGCTTTCGAGGCGGACCGGTCCAAGCTCCTTCAGGAGTTTTTGGGCTTGGGCGATCTTCGCCCGGGCTCGATTACCGCCGTGGTGCGCCGCTGTGGTAAGCCCACCTGCCATTGCGCTAAGCCCCACGACGGTGGCCACGATCCCCAATTCCGACTGACCCGCCGCGTCGCTGGCAAAACCGTCACGGAGAGTTTCCCCAACCCCGCCGCCTTGCGCAAAGCGCAAAGGGAGGTCGCCGAGTTTCACCGCTTCCAGAAGCTCAGCGCGGAACTCGTGGCCCTCAATGAAAGAATCTGTGAGCATCACCCCGTGGAGCCAGCACGGGGCGGCTGGACCGAGCAGGAAAAAAAACGGCTGCTGCAATCCATCAGGAGGTCACGCGAGAAATAAACCAACTTCTCGACCGTATCTTTGCGCAGCGCCGTAAAGACGGCCGCACGGATCTGGAGGCGATCGAGACCTCCGTGCGCTCGGCCCTGCATCAGGCCGGCGCCGCGGCCCTAAGTGAGTTGCTGCAATTTCCGGCTCCCGCCGCCGACCTCCGGACCCTGCCGTGCTCCTGTGGCCAGTCGGCTCCCTACGGCGGGTTACGCTCCAAGCCCCTGCTCAGCGTGGTGGGCCGGGTGGAGGTGTCACGGCCCTACTATTTATGCCCGCACTGTCACGCCGGCCAATTTCCCGCCGATGTCGAACTGGACATCGAGAACACGGAATTTTCTCCCGGGGTACGGCGGATGCAGGCGCTGGTAGGCCAGGAGTCTCCTTTTGATCACGGCCGCGAACAGATGAAAGTTCTCGCCGGCCTGGAGGTGACCACCAAATCGGTGGAGCGTACGGCGGAGGTGATCGGCGCCGATATCGCGCAGCGCGCGCAAGGGGAAATCCCGCCAGCCCGGCCCGTGGACCTGCCCGTCGTCGCGGGGGAGCCGATTCCCATCCTATACGTGCAAATGGATGGGACCGGTGTCCCGATGGTGAAGAAAGAGACGGTGGGTCGGCAAGGCAAAATCGAGGGTCAACCGGCCCATACGCGGGAGGTCAAGTTGGGGTGCGTCTTCACCCAAACGACGTGGGATCAGGAGGGCTACCCGATCCGCGCTCCCGATTCCACCACCTATACCGGCGCCGTCGAAACCGCCGATGAGTTCGGCCGACGCCTTTACCAGGAAGCCGGGAAACGGGGCTGGAACCGCGCCCTCCTCCGGGTGGTGATGGGCGATGGCGCCGAATGGATTTGGAATCTGGCCGCCCTGCACTTTCCCGACGCAATTCACATTGTCGATCTTTACCACGCGCGTCAGCATCTGTGGGAGTTGGCGCGTCGGCTGTACCCGAATGACGAAGGGAAGCAGAAGGTCTGGATGAAGGCCCACCAGAAGCGCCTGTTGGACAAGGGGAAAATCAAAAAGCTCGTGGGCGCGCTCCGCACCATCCCATCTAGCAACTCCGAAGTCGCCGCGAAGATTCGCACCGAGGCCGACTACTTCGAGAGGAATGCGGAGCGCATGCGCTACCCCCAGTTCCGCCGCCAACACCTTTTTGTGGGCTCGGGCGTCATCGAAGCCGGATGCAAAACCGTGGTCGCTTCCCGCCTCAAATGCTCAGGAATGTTCTGGACCGTCCGGGGTGCCAACGCCATCCTGGCCCTGCGCTGTGCTCGTCTCAATGGCCGCTTCGAGGATTACTGGGAGGACCGCCGAGCACCTATGGCCGCATAACTCCAACTTCTATGTCGCACACCCCTTTTCCCGGGTCAAGTTGACAAAGCCATTTGGTTTTCGTTAGCGTAGGTGCGGGATGGTACGAGCAAGGGGCGTAAAGCATCCAAGGAGGTCCTCATTAACGACGGTTGTTTCATGCTTTCTCGACGGCAGTTCTTGGAGAATTTGCGATCAATACCTTTGGCTTTGATATCTGCACCCCTATGGGGGGCAACTTCGGAACTGCCCGCCACCAGCCGTACGACCACCAGTCCTTCCGCAAGGAATTCGTATTTTCGATTGACCCCTCGTTACCCGGCCCTTTCTCCTCTAGACGCAATCTTCGAAAAAGTTGAAGCGGGCCGTGACCAATTCGTCACGGAAAAGTATGCCGAGGAGATTGAGGACGCCCTTCGGGAGTGGGGGAGGTCTTTACAGCAGGGACCTCTTGATGTCACGGTTCTTACCCAACTGACTCTACCTGAATTGCGTGCCGCTTCATTTCGGGCTCTTAGGACCATTCCCTTGCGCCCGAGCGGCGCACTCCAGGTTTATCGAAATCAGTTTTCGACCGACTTGGCAGTGGGGCGAGATGTCTTTTTGCATGAGGTATCCCAAAGTTTCGCAACCCTTGCCCAGTTTCTTGTGACTGAATTCGAGGTTACCAGCATCAAGGTATCGACTATCTCTCCTCTGACCATTCAGTCCTTAATACGCTATGACTTCTTAGCGTCTGGTTCCGGTATTTACCGCGAGGGACGGGTGGGTTACTGGGAGGTGGAATGGGAGAAAAACTCGGCCGGGAAATTTCAAGCTCGCACGTGGCGGACCGTTCAGGAAACGGTGAGCCGGTCTACCAGTCTGATTTTCGAGGACACTACAGCCCGAGTCCTCGCTGGAAATGCGTCTTACCCTGAGCAGCTATTGCGCGGAATGGACTACTGGCGCACTGTGCTGGATGCTGCATCCGGGCTCGATATCTACGGAAACAACGGAATCGCCGTTGGCGATATTGATAACGACGGTTTCGATGATTTTTATGTTTGTCAACCGGCGGGGATTCCCAACCGCCTCTATCGAAACCGCGGTAACGGGACATTTGAGGACATAACCGACTCTGCTGGCGTGGCGGTTTTAGACGGAACCCCCTGCGCTCTGTTCGGAGATTTCACTAACCGGGGAGTTCAGGACTTGGTGGTGGTGCGTTCGACGGGACCCTTGCTGTTTCGCAATCAAGGCGGGAGCAAGTTTAGCTTGGTGCCTGACGCCTTCCAGTTCGCCCACCCGCCGGAGGGATCATTCACTAGCGCCGCCGCTGCTGATTTCGACCGAGACGGTTTTCTTGATATTTATTTTTGCGTATACAGCTACTACCAGGGATTGGATAAGTACCATGTCCCGGTGCCCTATTACGACGCCGAGAATGGCCCTCCGAATTTTCTCTTTCATAACAACCATGACGGGACTTTCCATGACGTCACGGCCGTAGCGGGCATGAGTCAGAACAATCATCGATTTTCACTCGGCTGCGCATGGGGTGACTTCAACAACGACGGCTGGCCGGATCTCTACGTCGCCAACGACTTTGGCAAGAAGAATCTCTACCGCAATAATGGCAACAGCACCTTTACGGACATCGCTGAGGAGGCGGGCGTTCTAAATGTCGGGCCAGGGATGAGCGCATGCTGGTTCGATTACGATAATGACGGCCGGCCGGACCTCTATGTCGCCAATATGTGGGAGGCTCCGGGCCTCCGCGTCACGATGCAAGACAATTTTATGAAAGACGCGCCTCCCGAGATCCGAGCCTACTTTCGCCACCATGCCATGGGAAACGCCCTGTTTCACAACGAAGGCGGCGGCAAATTCCTCGAAAAGAGTTTGGCGGCAGGCGTCGACAATGGACGCTGGTCATGGTCCTCCACTTCCTTCGATTTCGACCACGACGGCTATCTCGACCTCTATGTTCCAAACGGGTTTATTTCCCAACCGAACCGGAAGGACATCGAAAGTTTCTTCTGGCGGCAAGTGGTTACCAAATCACCGCTCGAAGCCCGGGCAACGCGGGATTACGAACAGGGATGGAACGCCGCCAATGAGCTGATCCGGTCCGACCAGACCTGGAGCGGATATCAGAGAAATATCCTCTACCTTAACAACCACGATGGAACGTTCTCCGACGTGTCGGGGGCGGTGGGCCTTGATTTCCGGGAGGACGGCCGGGCTTTCGCTCTGGCCGACTTCGATCATGACGGGCGTCTGGAAATAGTTTTGAAGAACCGCAACGCGCCGCAACTTCGCATCCTCCACAACCAGATGCCCGAGTTGGGGAACAGCATTTCCTTCCGTCTGCGGGGAGAGAAGAGTAACTATGACGCGGTGGGCGCCGCCGTGGTGATCGAGACTGCTAACGGGACGCAAACCCGGTTTGTACAAGCAGGCCTGGGATTTTCGACGCAACAGACGAAGGAGCTTTTCTTCGGGTGTGGCAAACACTCCTCTCCGCTTCGCGCCACCGTGCGCTGGCCTAGCGGCGTTGTTCAGAAGTTCGAAAACCTGCCCCCGAACCATCGCATCTCCCTCGAGGAGGGAAGCGACCGGTTCACGGCGCAACCCTTCCAGGCCGCGGGCCCGCAGGCCGAAGCCGTACTCACCGCGCAGGAGGCTGCAGGGCTCCCTTCCGAGTTCGCCACCTGGCTGTTGGATCCTTTGATGGCGCCGGATTTTACCCTGCCCAATCCAACAGGGACCAAACACCGCTTAGGAAACTTCAAAGGTAAACGGATTCTCCTGAATTTCTGGGCCACGTGGGCGCCCGCATGCCATGCGGATTTGGCTGCCCTAGAGAAGTATCATTTACAGTGGGCTGGTCAAGGCCTGCGGCCGATCGCCATTAATTTGAACCGGCCGGAGGAGATAGAGAAAGTGAGGGATTTTGTTCGCGAGAAAGCCTACTCCTTTCTGGTTCTTCTCGCGGATGACCGGTGTGCGGCAGCCTACAACGTGGTTTACCGCTACCTTTATGATCGTCGCCGGGATCTCGGAATTCCTACTTCGTTGTTATTGGACGAGCAGGGTCTTATCGTTCGCGTCTATCAAGGCCCGCTCAAACCGCAGGAGGTCACTCGCGACGCCGATTCCATCCCACGCACGGCGCAGGAACGAATCAAGAAGGGATTGCCCTTTCCTGGCCGCTACTACGGCGATAGCTTCCATCGCAATATCTTCAGCTATGGTATTGCTTGCCTTGAAAGGGGCTTGCTGGACGAGGCGATCGGCTATCTGGAGTATTCGCTAAAGGATACACCCTTCGCAGAAGCCTATTACAACCTCGGCACCCTCTACCTTCAGAAGAACCTGCTCGAAAAGGCCCGCGAGAATCTGCTGCGCGCCGTTGAAATTCGGCCGGATTACCTCGACAGCCTGAACAACCTAGGTTTGCTGGAGGCTCGTGAAGGGCATTCGGATGAGGCTGCCCGCTATTTTCAGGAAGCTCTCCGTTGGCAGCCCGATTACTCGCTGGCGGTGCTCAACCTGGTCAAACTTTACCGCCGGCAGGGGCGGCTCGACGAAGCCCGAAAAATTCTGGAGCAAACCCTGAAGGTGAAAGCTGATGACCCGAGCCTATACGACAGCTTGGGGGCGGTTTTTGCTCAAGCGAACGACCTTACGAAAGCTCAGCAATATTTCCAGCGGGCGCTCGAAATTGATCCCGAATTTCCCGAAGCCCGCAACAACTTGGGATTGCTTTACATGATGTTGCGAGATGCCCAGCAAGCGATTGCCCAGTTTCAAGAGTGCATCCGTGTGGCGCCCGGATTCGATCAGCCGTATTTGAACCTTGCCAACCTTTATTATCAGATGAACCAGAAAGACAAAGCGCAAGCTACCCTGCGGGCGCTTCTTGAGCAACACCCAAATCATTCCATCGCGAAGAAAGAATTGGAAGCCCTCAGTCGGTAAGCCATCCGAACGGCACGGCCAAAGGACGCGGCAGGGAGATTTTCCTTCCATGGGTCAGAACCTATCGTTGTGTAGTATTATCGGTACAGAGTTTTGAGTTATTTGAGGCTGGATTGCCGGATGGAGTTTCCGATCCACGGGCCAGTACCGATTATGCTCGCCCCCGAGCGCGCGCGAGATGTACCCGCCAGCCAGAACTCAGCTTGTGCGAGAATTTTCCCTCTAAAGGGGAGGTCCTCAACTATAGTCGGGTGGGCAGCAGCTGTCCTGCTACTGTCCGGGGTGTTTGGGGGTGACCGGCTCGTAGCCGGACACCCTGCGCAGGCCGGCGGGATCAAGGGAACCGTCAAGGACCCCACAGGTCTGGCTATCGTCAACGCCAAAGTTAGCTTGAACGGCGACGCGGGGATCGCTCCCTCCCCTACGATAACCTCTGCCAACGGCCAATATGAAATCAGGTCATTGCTTCCCGCGACTTATGTTGTTTGTGCGGAAGCCGCTGGCTATCAGGAGTCACGACGGGAAGGCATCGCGGTGACTGCCGATGAGATGACCGTTGTCGACTTTACTCTGACTCCCGTTGCGGCCGCTCCGGTCAAGTCAGGACCCGTGAAGGCGGGAACCAACGGTAGCGGATGTCAGCAAGGATTTTTTGACAACTCGGAAATGAAGGCAGCAGGGTTCAGCGGGTCGGTCGATCCGAGTGGATATTCAGCTTCCGCCGCAGCGCGGACCCGCTCGAGCCTCCTGGAAGGCGCCACGGACTTGAGAAAAAACGCGGTTCCCCAGGATCGCGATCAAAGTGATTCGGCCGCCGGCCATGAGGTTCAAGGCGACCACAGCGCCCGGTTGCAGGAGTATGAGCGGACCTTTCAAGCCGATCCGAGCGAACAACACCGCTACGACTTGGGAGTTGAACTTCTGCTCCACGGTGATCTCGCTTCTTCCCTCCAGCTTTTCAAAGAAGGCGTGGCCAATAATCCGCGTTCCGCCAAGCTGTGGATCGGCCTGGGTGTTGTCCTCTACTCCGGCGGCCATGCCGAGGATGCCGTGCGTGCGTTTCTGAGCGCCACCGACCTGAACCCTGCCGACCCTCGGCCTTATCTCTTCCTAGGCAAGGCATACGGCATCTCAAACAATCTGAGCGCGGAGGTTAACGCTCGCTTGAATCGCTGGGTTCAATTGGAACCTCGAAATTCACGGGCCTACTATTATTGCGCGCTAAGCCTGTGGGAAGGTAAAGGGAACGCAGGCGGGGATCAGGGCATGGGAAAAATCGAATCGCTCTTGAAGGAATCCGTATCGTTGGATCCTACCTTCCCACTCGCGCATTTCCAGTTGGGTAATCTTTATAGCGCCGCGAATCGATTGCCCGAAGCCATCGGTGAGTATCAGCGGGCGGTGGCGTTGAAGTCGGACTGGGCGGATGCCCACTACCGTCTTGGCGAAGCTTATATTCGGGCTGGCGACAAAGAGCTGGGGCAACAGCAACTAGCCAAACTTCCGCGGCCGGCTGAGTGAAATACTGGATTTGAAAAGGGTTGCGATTTCATTCCGTCACTATGTTGGAGACCTCGTGCCAGCTTCTCACTGGCTTCATGACCTCCGTGG
>JBELAJ010000142.1:0-16462 GCA_049508935.1 Terriglobia bacterium
CGTTCGGAGACGTGCAGCGCCAGCAAAGTGAAGTCATACGCTTCCTGGGAGTCAGCGGGCTCGAGCATGGGGACGCCCACAGCCACAGCATAGCGGCGATTGTCCTGTTCGTTCTGGCTCGAAGCCATGCCGGGATCGTCCGCCGAAACCACTACCAGCGCCCCGCTGACGCCGGTGTAGGCGGCCGTGAAAAGCGGGTCGGCAGCCACGTTCAGGCCAACGTGCTTCATGGTGACCAGGGCTCTCGAATTCGTAAAGCCGACCCCGAGCCCGACTTCCAGGGCGACTTTCTCATTGGGCGCCCATTGGGCGCGGCCTCCCAACTGGGAAAAGGCCTCCAGTATCTCCGTCGAGGGAGTACCCGGATACCCCGTGCCCAGGGTGACGCCGCCATCGCGCGCCGCCAGGGCCACGGCCTCGTCCCCGCTCAATAACAGTCTTTCCGGTTCGCTCATCCATTACCTCGCGACCGCCAATTCTAACCTCGCCGGCGGGCGTAAGCAATTGGTATATCCAAAGCGTCTTGAGAGTAGAGGCGGCTTTACGCCGCCAACTGGCGAGATAAACTCGCCGCTACAACCTCAAGCCGAACCCCTGCCATCCAAGCTAAATCGATGCGCACTGTTACCTAAGGCTGACGAGTTCCGTCAAATTCAGGGAGGGGTCTGTCCAGGTAATGCTATAATTAGCCGATGTGGCCGCTGAGCGCCCAGGAAACAACTGAGAGGAGAGCGAGGAATGAGCACAAAGGGACGTAAGGTCCTCCCGGCATTCGTCATCTTGGTGACGCTGGGGATTGGAATCTTGATCGGCACGTTGGCTTCTCACGGTGTGCGTGCCGCCAGGACTTCGCCTGTGGCCATGGACGCTAAACCGCTGCCGGCTCCCTCGCCGGCCGAGCTGTCGAATTCCTTTGCCCAGGTTGCGGAGCAACTTGCTCCGGCGGTCGTGAACATTAATACCGAAAGCACGGTTCGCGTTTCCCGCCGCCGCTTTCATGCGCCCGACGATTCTCCTTTCGGCGATTTCTTCGATAAGTTTTTCGACTCGCCCGGCGCGCCGCAAGGAGACTTTCGGCAGCAGAGTCTGGGCTCCGGCGTTATCTTGGGTCCCAATGGTTACATCCTGACAAACTATCACGTGGTTTCCCAGAGCGGCGAGGACAAGCTGGTCGACAAAATCATCGTGTACCTTCGGGGAGACGACACCACCAAGCATCCCGCGAAGATTATGGGCTTCGACAGGGAGACCGACCTCGCGATTGTCAAGATCGACGCGCCGCAGTCGCTCCCCGCCGCCTCTTTGGGCGATTCGGATGCCATGCGGGTGGGCGATTGGGTGTTGGCCATCGGCAGTCCTTTTGGCCTCGATTCCACCGTAACCGCCGGCATCGTGAGCGCCAAAGGGCGTGACATCGAGGGCGGAGTGGAGGGCCAGTTCAAGCGCTTTATTCAAACCGATGCGGCGATCAATCCCGGCAACAGTGGCGGACCCTTGGTCAATCTGGCGGGGCAGGTGATTGGGATCAACACGGCGATCGCTACCCAACGCGGCACTTACGACGGCGTGGGCTTTGCCATTCCCTCCAATACGGCGCGAAAGATTTACAACGCACTCGCCACTTCCGGCAGCGTGCACCGCGGGGCGATTGGCGTTACGTTTTACAGCGCCAATAATCCCTCCCTGCTGCGCAGCTTCGGGACGGATCACGGGATCGTCATTAATGGCGTCGAACCGGCCAGCCCGGCTGAGCGTGCCGGCTTGAAGTATGGTGATGTCATCCTCAGCGTGGACGGGAAAACTATTCGGAGTGCGGACGAATTGGTGGGTATCGTCTCGGACTCCGGAATCGGCAAGAAGCTCCACATGGAGTACCTTCGTTGGCCCGACGGTAAACGGATGACTGCCGAGGTTGAAGTGGGCGACCGCAATAAGATCGTGGCTGAATACGAAAATGCTCCACCCTCGGCCCAGGCCGCGGGAGCCCGGGAGGAGCAACGCTCCGGGGTCCTGGGCCTTTCGGTAAAGAGTCTAACCCCCGAGCAGGCGCAGGACGTGACGGACAAACTCCATCTAGACAGGCAGCAAGGCGTGCTGGTCATGAACGTCCAGGCAAGCGGATTCGCTGCGGACCTCGGCGTTCATCATGGCGATATCATCCTCAGCATTAACCATCACCCGCTCACTTCCGCTGAGGAGTTTGACCGCTTGCAGTCCTCTTTCAAGTCCGGGGATGATGTGCTGTTACTGATTGCGCGGGGTAGCGGCCCTCACGCGTATACCACCTTGTTCCTGGCGGACCGGGTGCCCTAGGGGCGACCTTGCGTTGTGGCAGGCAGATTCCTAGCCACGGCGTAGCGCTGGCCTTTAGGCCAGCATCTGCCGACCTGAAGGTCGGCGCTACATTCAGCACAGGAGAGCGCGACGATGCGGCGCTTCTGGACGATTGGGGCGCTGTGGATGTAGAATGCCACGTGGTTCGCCTTCGAGATTTGGAATCCGAGATTTGAGGTACCCATAACTCGCGCTATTCCAGAACTGAGACAACAAAGTTTGAATTCTTGGATGAAGAAATTATTCACGGCGTGGGCGCTCCTCGCGGGCATCGTTTGCGGATCGGCGGCTCCGCTTCGCGCCGATACTACCGCGCAACAGAAAAGCTCCTCGACGAGTCAGCAGAAGTCCCACACAGCCTCCAAGGATCCTACCCATCCGACTTCCACGTCGTCTAGTCAACAGAGTTCCGCCCGCCGCTCCGCAAAGCATCGGCCGCCTTCCAAGGCTGCTCTCGTGGCAGCGGGGCGCCGGCGGCGAGGCGCGATGCGTCCGGAGTCGGACCGAATTGAACAGATCCAACAAGCCCTTGCCAAGTCAGGCTATTTGAGTGTAGAGCCTACCGGCCGCTGGGACGATCAGACGCGCGAGGCCATGCGCCGCTATCAGGCTGATAACGGCTTCCCGGTGACTGGCCTTCCCGAGGCAAAATCTCTCATGAAACTCGGCCTGGGCCCTCATCCTCTGCCCCCGGAACTTGATACCAGCAATGTGGCAAAGGCCGGTACCACCAACGGCAATTCGGAGGCAACCCCTAACGCCCCCGCCGCTCAGCCGAATTCGCCACCGCCGGCCATACCGCAACCTTGACACGGTGGAAACGACTCCCCTCCTTAGCTAAGGAGGGGTAGGGGGTGGTTGGTTCGCCGCGAAGCTGGTACCCACCACCCCCTGCCCCTCCTCCCGCTGAGGAGGGGAGTAATTCTCAGCGAATGGCCAGGACGTTATCGCCACCTGCCTACTGCCGACTGCTTTCCCCGGCTCCTAAGTATCGATCTGCGCCCGTTGCAGCCGGTCGCTGTAATCCACGTAGACCGCCTTCCACTCAGAGTAGAAATCCAGCGCTGCGGTGGCTGCTTCGCGGTGGCCGTTCCCGGTTTGCTTGGTGCCGCCAAAAGGCAGGTGAGTTTCGGCGCCGATGGTGGGAGCGTTGACGTAGAAAATGCCCGTCTCCATGTCTCGCATGGCCTGGAAGGCACGGTTGACGTTCCGAGTGTAGATCGACGAGGACAGCCCGTAGACGACGCCGTTGCCGATTTCAATGGCTTCCTCGAGGCTCGCACAGGGGATGATCGAGACCACCGGGCCGAAAATCTCCTCGCGGCAGATTCGCATTTCCGGCTTGCAATCGCCAAAAATGGTGGGGGCGTAGAAACAGCCAAAATCGTAGTCGCTGCCCGTCAGGCGCTCGCCGCCCGAGAGCAGTTTGGCCCCTTCATTTTTCCCAATCTCCACATATTCCTCGACCGTCTTGAGCTGGCTTTCGTTGATGAGCGGCCCCATCTGCACTGAAGCATCGAGGCCGTTTCCGGCTTTCAGCGCGCGGGCGCGTGCCACGAACTTCTCGACGAATTCCCCGTACACTTCCTTGTGAACGGCGATGCGGCTGGAGGCGGTACAGCGCTGTCCGGTGGTGCCAAAGCCACCCCAGATGGCGCCGTCCACCGCTAAGTCGAGGTTTGCGTCCTCCATCACCATGATGATGTTCTTGCCGCCCATCTCGAGGCAGGAGTGCTTAAAGGTGCCGGCGCACGCCTCGGCAACCTTGCGGCCCACCTCGGTCGAGCCGGTGAACGAAACCACTCGCACGTCGTCGTTAGACAGCAGGGCAGTGCCGACCTCAGAACCGCTGCCCGTAACCAGGTTCACCACCCCGCGGGGAACTCCCGCCTCGACGAGCGTCTGAACCAGGTTATAGGTCGAAAGCGGAGTGTCGGTGGCGGGCTTGATCACCACCGTGTTGCCGCAAATGAGCGCCGGCATGATCTTCCAGGATGGGATGGCCATGGGAAAGTTCCAGGGCGTCACCAGCGAGCACAACCCGATGGGGCTGCGTACCCACATGCAGAGTTTGTTCGGAAGTTCGGAGGTGGTGGTTTGCCCGAAAAGGCGCCGGCCCTCTCCAGCCATGTAATACGTCATGTCGATCGCTTCCTGAACGTCGCCTCGGGTCTCCTCGAGTATCTTTCCCATCTCGCGTGTCATCTGCTCGGCATACTCTTCCTTCCTCTCGGCCAACAGACGCGCGGCGCGGTAGAGAATCTCGCCGCGTTTGGGAGGCGGGGTCAGCCGCCAGGTTTTGTACGCGTCCTTGGCCGCCTGGATGGCGTCCTGCACGTCATGCCGGCTCGACCTCTGAAACACTCCCACCAGCTCGCGGCGGTCGGCCGGGTTGATGTTGTCAAACGTGAGGCCGCTGGCTGCTGGTACCCACTCACCATTAATGTAGTTCTTGAAGATTTTTGGCGGTGCCATTGTGTTGTCCCCCTTTTGATTCGAAAACTATAGCAGACGCTCGTGAGGGCTTCAACCCCGCGGGGCAGGGCAGTGACTCCGACCTGGAGTGCGGCAGCAGAACTACCGCCGTCTTGGCGGAATTCCAAGGCGGCAGCTCCGCTGCCGCACGCCGAGGCGCAAGCGGGAATCCAGTGCTTCCGCTCTGACGATCCCCTCCCGGATGGCCGCCGTTGCGCCCGCGCAATCGCGGGGTTCGGGGGCTCCCTCGACAGGGGGCAGGGAAGAGGTCGAAGTTATCCACAGGCGTGTCTGATAATATTTCCTGGTTGGACTGCGAGTTAACATAACATTTTTCCCACAGAATCCCCCGCAATTTCCACAGAAGCGACGGAAGGCGGAAGATGGAAACTGGAAAATGGAAAATCTAAAATGGAAACTGGGAGGTCGAAGAACATGCCGCCGAATGGCAAAACCAGCAACTCAGAACGGCAGCTCCAGTTTCCAGTTTCCATTTTCCAGTTTCTCTTTTCCAGTTTCCGCTTTCCGGGTTGCTCACGCTGCGCTGGATATGCTACCTTTAGCGCTCATGTCGGCGCGTCGACATAGCTATGCCTTTGCGTGAGACGGAAGCCATCGTTCTACGAACCTACCGGTTGGCGGAAGCGGACAAGATTGCTTCGCTCTTCACACGCCAAATGGGACGATTGCGGGCGGTGGCCACCGGAGCACGCCGCACCAAGAGCCGTTATGGCGCCGCGCTGGAGCCCTTGAGCCACGTCCGGGCGTTCATTTTCGAGCGAGAACACCGCGACCTGCTGCGCATGAACTCCGCGGAACTGATCGAGTCTTTCTTCGATATGCAGAAGGACTACCGGGTCCAGCTTGCGGCCCAATACCTCGCGGAGGTGGCTGAGCGCATGATTCCAGAGCGAGAGCCCAACGACCGGCTCTTTCGCCTGTTATTGGCCGTGCTGCGGAGCTTGAAACATTCCGGTGAAGTCACGCGCCCGCTGCTTTACTTCGATTACTGGCTCCTCCGTTTGGCGGGCTTTTTGCCTGATTTCGATCGTTGCCAGAACTGTGCGCGGGCGCTCGGTGAAAGTGGCGGATTCTACGGGCCCGGGTCGGAGGGCCTGGTTTGCGACACTTGCCGGAGCGGCGTAGCGGGCCAACGAATCTCCGTGGCGCCGGCCGTGCGCGCGGGGTGCCAGAAGCCGCTCGAGCGTTGGATCGCGGAGGAGAAGGCTCCGGCGGGCTGCCGCGAAGCACGCCGTTTCTTCGAGGACGTCATCGAAACTCATTCCGAGCGAAAACTCGTGACTCGTGCGATGATGGAAGAGGCGGTGTAGGGCAGGTTCCAGGTGTCAGGTCTCAGGTGTCAGGGGAAAAGAGCTGTCAGCCGTCAGCTATCAGCTTTCAGCAGGCAGGTTTCAGTCGCCAGTTTTCAGTTTTCAGTAAGAAGACCACGCTTGGCCGTTGCTTACTTGCTGAAAGCTGACGGCTGAGAGCTGAGAGATTTCTGTTATATAAGCTATTCAGCATCAACACGAAATGGCAATTAAACAAAGTAAAACTTTAAATTTAGAGAAAGCCCCGCTCAGCTTTCAGGAGATGATTCTCCGGCTCAGCCAATTCTGGGCCGGACAGGGATGCGTGGTGGCGTTGCCCTATGATGTCGAGGTGGGAGCGGGCACGATGTGTCCTGAGACGTTCTTTCGCGTCCTGGGGCCGCAGCCGTGGCGTGTGGCTTACGTGCAGCCGTCGCGCCGCCCCGCCGACGGCCGGTACGGAGAGAATCCCAATCGCCTGCTCAAACACACTCAAATGCAGGTCATCCTGAAGCCGCCGCCGGCGAACGTTCAGGATATGTATCTCGAGAGCCTCGAGGCGATCGGAATCGAAGTCCGCCACCATGATATTCGCTTCGAGGAGGACAATTGGGAGGCGCCGACCCTGGGCGCCTGGGGCATCGGATGGCAAGTGGTGCTGGATGGCCTCGAGATCTCCCAATTCACCTACTTCCAGCAGTCCGGTGGATTGGATCTCGAGCCCATCAGCGTCGAGTTGACCTACGGACTCGAGCGCATCACTGCCTTCCTCCAAAATGTCGAGGACGTTTACCACATCCGCTGGAACGAATCCGTGACCTACGGCGACATGCGCCGGGCGGAGGAGTTTGAGCTGTCGGTTTATGACTTCGAGGCCGCCGATCCGGAGACTTGCAGGAAGATCCTGGACCTTTACGAGGGCGAAGCCACGCGCCTTCTGGCGGAGTATCGAAACTCGGAATTCGAAAACCGAAAATCGAAATTCGGAAATCGAAATTCGAAACACGCCGACTCTGCGGAAGATGATCGTAAATTGCTGCAGTCAGATACGATAAGTTCATCAAGTAATACTTTAGATGGCGTTGGAGAGTCCAGCTCGAATTTTGAATTTCGAATTTCGAATTTCGGCCCTCTTGATCGCTTTCCCCTCCGCAAGGTCTACGACCTCACCTTGAAGTGCTCCCATCTGTTTAATATCCTCGATGCCCGAGGGGCCATCAGCGTCACCGAGCGAGTGGCGCTGATCGCTCGCGTCCGAAAGCTGGCCTGCTCAGTCGCCGCCATCTACGTCGCGCGCCAAGCGGCGCAGGAGGTGACGGCGTGAGAGCGACCAGCGTCGAAACCGCAAAGCAGGACACGCTGCCGTTGCTCCTTGAAATCGGGTGCGAGGAGATCCCGGCGCGTTTCCTGCGTGATGCCGAAAGGGGCCTGGGCGAGCTGGTCCAGTCAGCCCTCGGCAATGCGCGATTACTGCCTGAGCCGAACGTGGGGGCGGTTCGCGAACCGCACAATTCGAAAATCGAAATTCAAGACGCAAGTGGCCATCTGCCGTTACGAACATACTCGACACCGCGGCGGCTTGTCGTGCATGTCCCGGACGTGCTGGCTCGACAGCCGGATAAGGTCGAAGAAATCCTCGGCCCTCCTGTGAAAGTAGCCTTCGACGCAGAGGGAAAGTACACGCGGGCTGCGGAGAGCTTTGCGCAAAAGAACTCGGCCCGCCTTGAGGATTTAACTCGAACGACTACGCCGAAAGGGGAATACCTGGCGCTTCGCAAGACCACCGAAGGGCGCTCGGCCTCGGCGGTGCTGCCGGAGATATTGCCCGCCGCAATCCTCCGCTTGGGTTTTCCCAAGAGCATGTATTGGCTCGAGAAGTCCGGCCCGCGATTCGTGCGGCCCATTCGCTGGGTGCTGGCAATTCTGGGAGAAGGAAAGCGAGCGGAGGCGGTCAACTTCGAAATCCTGGGCGTTGACTCCGGCGATTTCACCTTCGGCCACCGCGTTTACAGCAAACGTGCAATCACCGTGAAGGGCTTCCGCGATTACGGCACCAGGCTGCGGCGCGCCTTCGTGGAGTTCGACCCGGAGAAGCGCCGCCAAGCGCTCCGGTCTAAAATTAAAGTATTGCTTGAAGATTCTCTGCCCCTGGTTGAGGACCGAGAACTTGAAGAATGGCTGGTCAACTCGACGGAATGGCCTTCGGCGATCCGCGGCGGCTTCGACGAGCGCTTTCTCCATCTGCCGCGCGAAATACTGATCACCGTGATGCGCGACCACCAGAAGTACTTTGCCGTGGAAGACCTTGAAGGAAGACTTGAACCTTACTTCCTCGCCATCCTCAACGTCGATTCCGATGAGCGCGGCCTGATCCGCCAGGGGCACGAGCGGGTTCTCCAGGCGCGCTTCAGCGACGCGGAGTTTTTCTGGGACGCGGACCAGCGACTGCCGCTGCGCGACCGGTTGCCTCGCCTCGAGAAGGTCACCTATCAGGCGAAACTGGGTAGCTATGCCGACAAGGTCAGGCGCATGCAGGCCATCGCCGTGCGACTTTCCGACAAGCTCGAAGCTCAGGGCATTCTGGAGGCAGGGCAGCGCGAGCAAGTGTTGCGAGCTGTCGAGCTCTCGAAGTGCGACTTGACCACCCAGATGGTGCAGGAATTTGCGGAACTGCAAGGCGTGGTGGGCGGCCTCTACGCAAAAGCTCAAGGAGAACCTGAAGGTGTAGCGACGGCGATTTACGACCACTACCTCCCGCAGGGAGCGGAAGACAAGTGCCCACGAACCGCAGTCGGCGCCCTGGTGTCTCTGGCCGACAAGCTTGACGGGGTTGTGGCGGGATTCGCAGTCGGGAACGGGCCCACCGGATCGAGCGACCCGTTTGCGATCCGCCGCCAAGCGAACGGAATAATTAGAGTAATACTTGAATTCACACTGTCTATCGACCTGGATTCAAAAATTTATTTTGCTTTAGAGATGCTCCACGAATCGCTACAGTTCGACTTGGAAAAGATGACCGCGTCGGTCAAGGAATTCATGCGCGAGCGGTTGTCCTACTACTTGGATAACGTAGTCGGCTTGCGTTACGATACCGTTCGAGCGGCTATGGGTGCCCGTTATCTTCTCGCCTTCGATCCGTCGCAGGTCACGGCGCGGGCGAAAGCGATCGAACGCATCCGTTCGAGCGACGACTTCCTCAGCCTTTCGCAATCTGCCAAACGCATTCGCAACATTTTGAATAAGTCCGCCCAGCCTTCGGATTACGAAGGCCGGGAATTCGACCCGCAGCGCCTTGAGGCGGGGCCGGAGCAGGACCTGCACGCAGCCTACGAGCGTGTTCAGGACGAGGCGGCGCAAAGGCGCGCGGCGGGCGACATCCGTGCTGCACTTGAGTCCGTCGCATCCCTGCGCGCCCCCGTGGACCTCTTCTTCGACAAGGTGCTGGTGATGGCGGAGGACCCCGAGGTGCGCAGAAACCGGCTGCAGTTGTTGATCGCCCTGGATCGGCTTTTCACAGAGGATGCGGACTTGTCCCAGATTGAGAAGGCCAATGTCGACGCGCCGACATCCGCGCGGCCGCAGCAGGCTGATTGATGGCCTTCACCCGGTGACCGTCCGGAGAAATCAGTCCACCACGGAGGCACAGAGGCACGGAGAGTTCGAAAATAAGGGCCCTGCTCAGCGCCTCAGCACCTCTGTGGTTGATTTCTTGAGGGGTCCACTCGCCCATTGCAAAATCCCAGCAAATGCGCCAAAATCGTGGGTCGCTGAGCCGCGACGAGAACACTCAGGGCTCTGAATCAACCTTCAGTGAGCGCATACCTGAAAGGTGATTACTGAGAGCTGAAGGCTGAGGGCTCATAACTGAGAACTATAAACTGAAAACTGAAAACTCAAAGGAGTGCTCATGGAAAAATACGTTTATTTCTTCGGGGACGGGAAGGCGGACGGCAACGGCGCCATGAAAGACGTTCTGGGCGGCAAGGGAGCCGGCCTGGCGGAAATGACCAACGCGGAGCTGCCTGTCCCTCCCGGCTTCACGATTGCCACGTCGGGTTGTCGCCTCTACTTCCAGAACGCAAACAAGACGCCCGATTTCATTCTGGCTCAAAAGAACGAGGCGCTGGCCAAGCTCGAGGGCCTTCTGGGGCAGAAGCTCGGGGACCGGAAGAATCCCCTTTTGGTGTCGGTGCGTTCCGGGGCCAAGTTTTCGATGCCCGGCATGATGGACACCGTCCTGAACCTCGGTATGAACGACGACGTGGTCGAGGTGTTCGCCGAGAAGACCGCCAACCCGCGTTTTGCCTACGACAGTTACCGGCGGTTCATCCAGATGTTCGGCAACGTGGTGATGGAAATCCCCAAAGACAAGTTCGAGCATGTATTCGACGGGCAAAAGAAAAAGCGCAAGGTAAAGCTCGACACCGGGCTCACCGCCGAGGACTTGAAGGAAGTGATCGCGGAATACAAGAAAGTGGTCCGCAAAATTGCCGGCAAGGACTTCCCCCAGGACCCGCAAGTGCAGCTCAACATGGCCATCGAGGCCGTATTCCGCTCCTGGTACAATCCCCGCGCCAAGACTTACCGGCGCATGAACAAGATTTCGGACGATCTCGGAACCGCGGTGAACGTCCAGACCATGGTGTTCGGCAATATGGGCGACACCTCGGGCACGGGCGTGGGATTCACCCGCAACCCGGCCACCGGCGCCAAGGAGTTTTACGGCGAGTTCCTGATGAATGCCCAGGGCGAGGACGTGGTGGCAGGGGTACGGACTCCCGTGCCTATCAAGGAACTCGAGCAGATCATGCCGGATGTTTACCACCAGCTCCGGGAATTCACGACCAAGCTCGAGCAGCACTACAAGGACGTGCAGGATTTTGAGTTCACGATTCAGGACGGAAAGCTTTATATGCTTCAGACCCGCAATGGGAAGCGCACGGGGCCGGCGGCGGTGCGGATTGCGGTGGAGATGGTGCACGAAGGCGTGCTGACCCCCAAAGAGGCGCTGTTGCGAGTGGAACCCGATCAACTCAATCAGTTGCTGCACCCAGTGCTGGACGAATCCAAGGCCTTGAAAGTGCTTGCCACAGGCTTGCCGGCATCGCCCGGCGCCGCAGTAGGGCACGTCGTGTTCACTGCTGACGAGGCCGTAGTGGCAGGGAAGACCCAGCCGGTGATCCTGGTGCGCGGCGAAACCGTCCCGGACGATATTCACGGCATGGAAGTGGCGGTGGGGATTCTCACCTCGCGCGGCGGCATGACCTCCCACGCGGCCGTGGTGACCCGCGGCATGGGCAAGCCTTGCGTGGCGGGCTGCGGGGCTGCGGAAGTGGACGAGAGGAACAAGCGGCTCAAGATCGGCAGCACTGTCCTGAAGGAAGGCGACTGGATTTCGCTCGACGGCTCGACAGGGCGGGTGATTGAAGGCAAGACCAACCTTGTAGAGCCGGATCCGAAGAGCGGAGCGTTCGCGGAGTTCATGCAGTGGGCCGATGAGGCACGGGAACTCGGAGTCCGCGCCAATGCCGACATTCCGCGCGACGCGCTGGCCGCTGTCAACTTCGGCGCCGAGGGCATCGGGCTTTGCCGCACCGAACACATGTTCTTCGCCCAGGAGCGCCTGCCTCATGTGCAGCGCATGATCATGGCGTGCAAAGAAACTGGGGATGCCAAGGAAGCCGCGGGTTACGCAAAGGAACGCCGCGCCGCCCTGGCCAAACTGCTTCCCATGCAGCGCAAGGATTTCTTCGGATTGTTCAAGGCCATGGCCGGGTTGCCCGTGACCATCCGCACCTTGGATCCGCCCCTGCACGAATTTCTGCCCAAGCGGGAAGAGCTGATGGTGGAAATCGCCACCCTCGAGGCGTTAAAGAAGAAAGGTCCTAAACTAAGTCAAGCCAAGAAGTTGCTGGAAGTAGTTGAATCTTTACATGAATTTAATCCGATGCTCGGCCTGCGCGGCTGCCGGCTGGGCATCATGTACCCCGAGATCACCGAAATGCAGGCGAGGGCTATCTTCGAAGCGGCTTGCGATTGCAAGAAGAAGGGAATTGAAGCAAAACCTGAAGTTATGATTCCGTTGGTTGGCGATGTGAAGGAGCTCGAACTGCAAAAGGAGATCGTGGACCGCGTCGCCGGCGAGGTCTTTGCCAAGAAAGGCGTCAAGGTTGAATACCTGGTGGGCACCATGATTGAGTTGCCCGCCGCGGCCCTTTCCGCCGGGGAGATCGCCCAGCAGGCTGAGTTCTTCAGCTTCGGGACGAACGACTTGACGCAAACCACATTCGGGCTCTCGCGCGACGATTGCGGCAAAATCATCGCCGCTTATGTGAAGCAAAAGATCTGGCCGGCGGACCCGTTTGCCGTGCTCGATCCGAAGCGCGTGGGCAGGTTGTTGAAGCTCGCCACCGCGGAAGGGCGGGGAACTCGCAGCAACCTCAAGGTCGGCATCTGCGGTGAGCACGGCGGCGACCCGGCCTCGATCGAGGTGTGCGCCGATGCGGGATTGAATTACGTGAGCTGCTCGCCTTACCGCGTGCCCATCGCGCGCCTCGCTGCAGCCCAGGCCGCTGTGAAGCGTCAGGAGAAGGCGGCGTACTCAACGGCGTGAGAGCGGGTGTCAGGCTCGAGACAGACGCTGTCGGGCGGCCCTGGTGGCCGCCCTTCGGCGAACGGAACTCCTCGCTCCGTCGAAGCACTGGATCTTGCGCCAACGCGGTTGGCGGGAGTAATGACTTACCCAGGCATTACTCTAATAAGTTGATTATTTACAGTATATTTATGGCGTAAACATACTGTAATACTTTAGATTTACCTGGGCGCTAGGTAGCACCCCTTGGAGGGCGGCAGCTTCGCTGCCGCACTCCAAGGCGCTTCGCGCATTTTCACGGTTTCAGGTCGCCACCGCCGCAGTGAGTGTTTTTCGGAAATGTCGGCGCGTCGACATTGTCGCGCTGCTTGCCAATCACAATGTTTGATCTTACCCAGCTCCCTCCTAACGAGGTAATCTATGCCCAAGAACAATTCCGCTGCGAAGCTGGTTAACCGCCGGAGCTTCATCGAGGCTTCCGGTGCGGCCATCACCTTATGGAATTTCACGCGAAGCGTGCTGAATGGAAAAGAGTCCGGCCTTTTCGCAGCAGGCAGCGCAGCCGGCCCGGCCGGCACACACACCTTCGGCTACCAGGGTGACCATTTCCTCTTGGACGGGAAGCCGTTCGCGATCATCTCGGGCTCCATGCACTATCCGCGCGTGCCGCGGCCCTACTGGCGGGACCGCATGCGCAAAATGCGAGCCCTGGGCTTGAACACGCTCTGCACCTACGTTTTCTGGGACCTGCATGAGCCGCAGCCGGGCAGATTCGATTTTACGGGCAATCTCGATGTGGCCGCCTACATTCGTACGGCGCAAGAAGAGGGGTTATGGGTGTTGCTGCGGCCCGGACCTTACATTTGTTCGGAATGGGATTTTGGCGGCCTTCCGCCCTGGCTCCTGTCAACTCCGGGTCTCAAGGTTCGCACCACGGATGCGCGCTTCCTCGATGCTGCCACGAAGTACTTGCGCGAGGTGGGGGAGCAGTTGGCACCTCTCCAGATCACGCGCGGCGGGCCGATCATCATGGCGCAGGTCGAGAATGAGTACGGGTCTTTCGGCCACGACCACGACTACGTGAAGGCCATTCGCAACGCCATACGCGGCGCCGGTTTCGACGTAACTCTGTACTCCTCCGACGGGTCCAGCAAGGCAGAGCTCGACGGGGGATCGATGCCGAACTCCCCTGCCGCCATCAATTTCGGGCAGGGCGAACAGGAGAAAGAGTTCGCCAGGTTCGCGAAGTCCCGGCAAAATGTGCCGCGCATGTGCGGCGAGTACTGGGACGGCTGGTTTGACCACTGGGGTGAAGAGCATCATGTCACTTCCCCTGAGGAAGCGGCGCGGGGAGTTGACTGGATGCTGTCGCGCGGGATTTCCGTCAACCTCTACATGGTGCACGGCGGCACAAGCTGGGCCTTCATGAGCGGGGCGAATTTTGACGGAAACTACCAGCCGGACATTTCCAGTTACGATTACGACGCGCCGATCGACGAGGCGGGCCGGCCAACCCGGAAATTCTCTCTGATTCGCGACGTGGTCAGGAAATACTCGCCCGCAGGGACGCATCTGCCCGACCTGCCCACCCCGTTGCCCATGATTGAGATTCCGCGCGTAGAATTGAAAGAGGTGGCGTTGCCTGACGACTTGCTGGGGAAGCCGGTTCACTCGGACCATCCTCTTTCCATGGAGGCACTGGGTCAGAACTACGGATTGGTTCTTTACAGGACTCAAGTCAGTAAAGCACTTAAAGGACTACTTGAGATAATGGACGTAAGGGATTATGCGGTCGTTTCCCAAGGCCTCCGAAGGCTCGGTGTGCTGGATCGCCGGTTGAAGCAGCACTCGCTGGAAGTGGATCTGGAAGCCGGCGTCCCTTTGGATATTCTGGTGGAGAACATGGGCCGCGTCAATTTTGGTCCGCGCCTGGTAGACGACCGGAAGGGAATTGTTGGACACGTCACTCTGGCGGGCTCAACCGTGATGGGTTGGGAGAACTTCCCCCTGCCAATGAGTGACCTTTCGCACTTGCGCTTCTCATCGTCAAGTCCGAAAGTGCCCGCTTTCCTTCGGGGGCAGTTTGAGTTGTCGTCGTTGGGCGACACGTTCCTGGACATGCAAGGGTGGGGAAAAGGTTATGTGTGGGTGAACGGGCACAACCTGGGCCGCTACTGGAAGATCGGGCCGCAGCAAAGTCTGTTTCTCCCGGCGACTTGGCTTAACCGGGGAACCAACTCCGTCGTGGCGCTCGATCTCGATCCTTCGGATCACCGGACGCTCCACGGGGTGAAAGATCCGATCTGGTCGACGCTCAAGTCGTAGTTTGGGTATTGGCCACCGGACGCTGCGGAAAGACCTGTTTGCTTGTCATTCCGAGCGGAGCGAGGAATCTCGCTCTGGTTTGTTTTCAAGGCAATGAGAGATTCCTCGTCGCCGGCGGCTCCTCGGAATGACACGCCAGAAGGTTTTTTCCGCAGCCTGTCTGAGCAATTACTGCTCTACATAAAGTATTGGTTTAAGTTTTAATTGGGCGGTCCGCGGCAGCGACACCGCTCGACCCGTGGCGCGCCTTCTGGCGTGAGCCAATCAAAACAGCTCACGCCAAGACGCAAAGGGCCGCAAGGCCGAGCTCCGGGTTTTCTTTGCGACCTTGGCGTACTTTGCGGCTTCGCATGAAACGGGTTTTTCCCTCCTTAGATTCAACGACAGGATCCGGGCGCGCTTGACGCTGATCCGATGTTCGGGTCAGGACTGCGGCGCCCCGTGTTGGCGCGGCGTCCGGTACAGGTTATTGCAGGGATTGAATTTCAGTTCCGCGGAATATCTTTCTCGATCCAAGCAACTTTTGGTCCCAACTTGCATCCTAATGGCTGAGTGGTGGAAGGGTGTGGTGTGTCAGGCATGGTTCGAGACGATTTCCCTTGCGCCATGTGGCGATCAAGTGGGCGCGGGACCCGGCCGCAATGGAATATTGACACGCGAGCAAAAGCGGTGAAGTTATGAGCCGAGGGTGATATAATCAGGATGAATCATCGGTTAGGGGTGAATCCATGAGCAGATCGCGAATGCAAGTCGTAGCGTTTCTGGCAATATTCTGTCTCGCGGCTCTTTCAGTGCGCGCCGACGACAAGAAAGACGACGTCGACGAAATCGGCAACCGGAAAGTTGCGCACAAGAGCATCATCTCCGAAGAAAAGGAGATCGCCATCGGCAAGCAGTACAGCGTGGAAATTGAGCGTTCCGCGAAGCTGCTCACGGACCCGGTCATCAACGAGTACGTCAATCGAGTAGCTCAGAACGTAGCGCGCAATTCGGACCTCAAGATTCCGC
Organism: Terriglobia bacterium; assembly: GCA_049508935.1. GTDB lineage: Bacteria > Acidobacteriota > Terriglobia > UBA7540 > UBA7540 > CAVROP01. Next base: position 16,045 of record JBELAJ010000142.1, read on the forward strand.
TCACGGTGAAGGTTATTGACGATCCCACGCTCAACGCCTTCGCGCTTCCGGGCGGTTTTCTCTACGTCAATACGGGCTTGCTGCAGGCTGCGGAAGAGGAAGACCAGGTGGCGGGGGTTGTGGCCCACGAAATCGCGCACGTGGCCGCGCGCCACTGGGCGAGCCAGATGACCAAGATGACCTTCGCGCAATTCGCCATGATACCGCTCATGTTCGTTCCCATGACTTACCCGGTTTATATGGGCGTGATGGAAGCCTACATGAACGGCGTGCCGCTGATGTTTCTAAAGTTCAACCGTGGCGCCGAGGCGGAGGCTGATTATCTCGGGATCCAATATATGTACAAGGCAGGGTACGACCCGAACTCGTACGTTGCCTTCTTCGGCAAAGTCATGGACGAGGAGCGCCGCATGCCGGG
>JBELAJ010000143.1:0-16460 GCA_049508935.1 Terriglobia bacterium
CGTGGGAACGGATTCTCCGCACGATCCAGCCCTGGCTGGTGAGATGGACCGGACTTTGTCCTTTCTGCGGAACGAAGTTTGAGCGAGTTTTCGACGATACTACTTAACATAGTAGTACTAGCAGTTGGGCATTCTGAAGCTGCACCGCACCGGTGGCAGCGGGAACATTGATAGCCACCAGGATCTTCGCGCCCGGCTCGGCGTTGCCGGTCAGCAGAATAGGCTGCTGGGTGTCCCCGTCGGCCACCTCCGCGAGTGAGCCGTTAAAGAACACACGAAACTGCGAGGGGCCATCTGCGCTGACACTCAAATCCAGCCGGACCCGTGCGCCGCGGATGCTGTACTTTCCCATCGTCTGCGGTATCTCAACCATGCGCCGGAACCACATTGGGCCGTTGCCCGCTTTTTCCGAGATGCGAACGGGGGACCAGTCGGCATCGTTCAAGTTCGGGTCTTCGCCATGGGCGAGGTTATCCACGTGCGCCTTCCAGTCGGCCAGGGGTTGCGCGAACATCGCATGCAGCCGCGACAGTTCGTTCTGGTAGGGGTTCTTCCCCTGGTCCTGAGCCTGGACAGCGGGAAGACATAAGAGCAGAGCGCACAGCGCAAATCCGAGCGCTCGAAGTCTGGCAAAACGAGTTTCCGTCATGAGAAATAGTCCTTTCCGCCTCGCGGTGATCGGGCGGCAGAGATTATACACCAGCGGGCGGAGTAGTCAGGTTTTAGCGGGACCACGAGCCATTACACCCTGAGGTCATCTTCGTGGGGGTGACGCGGCTCTTCTGTAGCCGACTGCTTGTCACTCCGCTGGCCTCGCCTTGCTTCGGTTCGTTTTCGCAAAACGTGGCTTTTTTGCTCCTTTTCAGGTCAAATTGCTGTCAATTCGCGCGCAAAACTCTCAGAATCTCCAGCCTTCAATGAAGTGATGCGCTGTTTTTTCAACAACTTATCAGCTTTGCGCGCACCGTTCTTCAATAACTACCTTGTTTTCAGGTACTTCTTAGCTTCGTTCCAACAGCGCCCCTTTGTTTCCAACAACATAGTGGCTTCGTTCGTACTTTTTTTTGTGTTTTTTCGTGCCCCACTCCCCGGCTCGTCGGGGCCCATCCGCTTTCCCTCGCGCTTCGGCGGGCCGCAGCGCTCGCCTACGACAATGTGTCCACATCAAGACCATCTTTATAGGCTACCACAGGTCCCGAGTTTGTCAAGTGGAAAATTGCGAGGTGTGGCCCTGAAGTGCTCGGCGACGCTTCACGCGGACTTAATGACCGGAAAGTCTTTACGCCGCACACTCCCTGAGAGTCGCGGCAACTGCAGCACTATTCTCGCTTCATTCCGAGTTAACCCGTCAACTACCTGAACGTCACGCCAATGCGGAGGCTGACGAGGTGTTGCGAAGAGCGCAGAAAGTAATTTCCTCCGGATTGAAAATCCACGCTTAGAAACTGGCCGCCAATATCATCCCGCATCTCCAAGCGCAACGCAGCAAGGCGAGACAGCCAGATGTTGACGCCACCGCCCACGTTGCCGCCGTTCTCGTGGTACAGATCGACGTTTGCGACGTAGTAGAAGGTATAGCCCCCCGTCACGAAGGGTTCGACTTTACGTTTCTTGGTGCTTGGCCCAAAGTGGTAAGACGTGTTAATTGAGCCGATCCACGTTTCCAAACCTGCGCCTTCATACGATTGTGTCGAGCTCGAGATTTCGCCACCCACACCGATCCCCTTGTCCACTAAGAATTCTCCGCCGAACCCGAACTGGTGAGCACTGGTACTCCCAGCGAGCTGCTGGGTAGCCGAACCCGGCGGAGCGAACTCGGGATGTGCCGGCGCGTAACCTAGGAAACCGTATCCCTCGCCGTGGTACTGGTAGCCGGCATCCTGCGCCCGCGCCACGAGAGGAAGCGCAAGCAATAGGGCGGCTGTCGTAATGACTTTTTTCATGTATCACCTCTTCCGGCACGGACCTTGAGCTGCAGGCGTCCGGAACTGCGAATTCAGTCGCGGCATAAGTCTACATATATAGAGTATGGATTTCAAGCCCAATCCGTTCCAGACTCGCCCATGGATCTTTTCCAGCTGAACAAGTAGCGCGGACGTCTCGCTTGCGGTGGGGGGAGCGTCCCCGCTCCCGCGCGCGGGCACAGCCTGTCCTGAGCGGACCGAAGGAATGCCCGCTCCCCGGCGGGCGAGGCGCCCCGCCACGACTCGTGGCGGTTGCGGCTTGCAGCCTCTCATGGGTTTCGATTACTGTTCTCCTTCTTCGGCCTTGGTTCTTGGGGTAGAATCGGGCGCCGTATTCGCTGACTCGGCGCCTGGGGAGATGCAATGATGCAACGGCGACAATTCATAAAGAGCGTGCTGGTAACTGGAGGCGCGATAGCCTGCAGGCCAATCCTCGCGCAGGACACGCCGGCAGAGACACCTGCTGCGACGGTCAAGCGGGTGCTGGTGATGTTCAAGTGCCATCTAGACGTGGGATTCACGGACACTCAAGCCGGGGTGATGCGCCTCTATTTCAACCGCTATTTTCCCCAAGCCATTCAGGTGGCGAGCGTGTTGCGACAGGCGGGCGGAGATCGCTACGTGTGGACCACCGGGTCGTGGCTTCTCTACGAATATCTTGAACAGGCCACGGGCGAACAGCGCCGGCGTGCGGAGCAGGCGGTAGCCGCCGGAGATTTGGCCTGGCATGCCCTGCCTTTTTCGTGGGAGACCGAAATGCTCGACCGCTCCATGATCGTGGGCGCTTTAGGTCTCTCCCAGTCGTTGGATCGACGCTTTGGCCGCACCACCACAGGCGCCAAGATGAGCGATGTGCCGGGTCACTCGATCGGGATCGTGGGCCCGCTGGCCGAGAATGGCGTCAAGTTGCTGGACATCGGCGTGAACGGCGCGAGCACTCCGCCCGAGGTTCCGCCGCTGTTTGTGTGGAAGGATGCAGAGGGCGCTTCTCTCATCATGATGTATCACCACAAAGGCTACGGCGGAGTGGTGCGGGTGCCAGGATCAGACCTTGCCATTGACGTCGAGATGCGCAATGACAACGGGGGCCCTCACTCCGTGGAGGAAATCAAGAAAATCTACGCGGATTTGCGAAAGCAATTCCCCAACGCCCAGGTGACCGCCGCCGGCCTGAGTGAGATAGCCAATGCTGTCGTACCCTACCGCAGCAATCTGCCGGTCGTGACACAGGAAATTGGCGATACGTGGATCTACGGGGTTCCGAGCGACCCAGTGAAGGTAGCACGCTATCGGAAAGTGGCGCGCCTGCGCCGTGATTGGATCGCACAAGAAAAATTCCGAGTCGGGGATCCCACCGATCTCGCCTTGCTCCGCCGGCTTCTCCTTGCGGTTGAACATACCTGGGGTGTCGATACGAAGCGGCTCAAGGACTACGAACACTACTCGCCGAAGGACCTGGCGAAAGTCGTCGACACTCCGAAATTCCGCTGGGCGGAGACAAGCTGGGCTGAAAAGCGCAAAGATATTGACGAGGGAATTGCCAGCCTTCCCGAGCCTCTGCGCGCCCAGGCACTCCAACACGTTCGGGCTTTGCAGCCGACGGAGCCAGAACGCGGCGGCCTGGAGCCGCACCCTGCCGGCGCGGAAATCGATACGATCCACTTCACGTTTGCGCTTGATTCCAAAACCGGCGCGATCTGCCGGCTGCGCGCTAAGGCGACCGGCCGCGAGTGGGCCTCGCCTGAACACCCGCTGGCGTTGTTTGCCTACCAGACTCTTTCCAAGGCTGACTACGACCGCTTTATCGCCCGCTACATCACCGTCGAGACGTGGTGGGCGCCGATGGACTTCGGAAAGCCCCACATCGAAAAGTTCGGAGCGCGCAGCCGCATTTGGTTGCCGGTGCTGAACAATTGCTGGGCGGGCAAAGCCGCCGCCGGCCACCGCGTTCTTGCCGAATTGCGGATTCGAGATGCGGAAGCGGAGCGCTCGGGTCTTGTCGCCTGGCCACAGAAGCTGTACGTCGAGTTGTTCTTCCCGGATGCTGAGCCCTCGGCCCAGGTCAATTTCAGTTGGTTCGGAAAAGGCGCCAACCGGCTCCCGGAAGCTATGTGGCTCAGCTTCCTGCCGCAGACGCCCGATCCGCGAGGCTGGCGGATTGAAAAGGTAGACCGTTTCATGTCTCCGTTGGATGTTGTGCGGGGAGGAAACCGGCACATGCACGCGGTTTCAAACGCCATCCGGTACAAAGACGCGCAAGGAGAGTTCAGCATTGAGACCTTGGACGCGCCTGTAGTGGCCTTGGGTGAGAAGTCACCCATCGCCTATTCCAATTCGCAGCCTGACCTTGCCGGCGGCTTCCACTTCAGTCTCTTCAACAACGCGTGGGGCACGAATTACATTCAATGGTTTGGCGAGGACATGCGCTTTCGCTTTGTTTTGCGCGTAGGGAATGGGACATAGGGGCGGCCCTTGTGGCCGCGCCGGGGCAACCACGAGGGCAGCCCCTACACGAGCGACAGCCGTTCGAGAGGAGATTCCATGTCAGTTTCAAGAAGGAGTTTTCTGAAGAGTTCGATTGGTGGTGCGTACGCGGCGGCAGGGGAGTTGCGGGGATTGGCAAGACGTCCTAAGGGCGTCTCCGCTGCGGCAGAGGCCCGCACCGGGAGCGCGCCAGCCGCGCCAGAAGGCCCGGCAAGCGCGGCCCTGGAGTATACACGCGGCGTGGGAATTTATCCGGGCGCTCCGCGGGAGGACTTTGGGCCCGCACTCGTGCCCGACGCATCCTCGACTTATCGCAACCTGTCGTTGCACCGGCCCGCGTACCACTCGAGCAGTTACGACTACAATCTCACCGCTCAGCTTGTGACCGATGGGATTAAGGACACGCATCCCCCCGAATGGGTGGCGACCTCGCTCAGCTTCCGCGGCCTGCTCCCGAAGACCGCGCGCGAGTTGTTTCTCGATCACAACGCGGTCACCGTTGTCGACTTGCGCGGGCCTCGCCCCTGGCTGCAGGTGCAACTGGGTGGTGGAGAAGGCGCGCCGGCGATCGACCGGGTTGACGTGCTCTTTATGGCGCCCGGCGAGCTGAAACCTGAGAGCGTGAGCGTTTCCGTTTCGGTTTCCGACGATGGACGCGAATGGAAGGAGGCAGGCAGGGTCACAAACCCTCAGCGCGCGCCTCTCACCGGCGGCCCGACGGGTTTTGAGCGAAGGGGAATAGCGTTTCAGCCCTCCATCCCTCTCCACGCAGCTTCATCGAACCGCTTCTATCGAGTCGAGTTCGAGGCCGCTAATGCCTCGCCCATGGCGTATTTCATGCAATGGCAAGTCGCCGAAGTGGCTTTCTACAGCCAGAATCAGAGAGTTGAAATCGGCGGTCCCTACAGGTTTACGAGCGCCTGGATGAGCGCGGGTTTGGGTGAGGAGTGGGTCTACGTCGATCTCGGCGCGCCCTGTGAGTTCGATCGTGTGACGCTCTACTGGATCGCCCGCGCCGCAGAAGGCTCTCTCCAGGTTTCTGATGATGCGAAAAGCTGGCGCGACATTCAACCGCTACCCGCCGGGGCGGGGAACACGGACGACCTCAAACTCGCGCCGCCAGCTCAAGCGCGATACGTGCGCGTGCTGATGACCCGGCCGACTTCGGCGGACGGCTACATACTGAGCGAGATGGAGGTCTACGGTCGTGGTGGGTTCGTGCCGCAGCCGAAGTCGACACCCGCAACTCGACCTGATGGGCGGCTTGACCTGGCAGGCGGCGCGTGGCGTGTCGAACGATCTTCGCTCGTCACCGCTGACGGCGCTGCCCTTTCGAAAGCAGGCTTCGCTGATAGTGATTGGATCGTCGCCACCGTGCCGGGTACAGTTCTCACGTCCTATTTGAATATCGGCGCAATTCCCGACCCCAACTACGGCGAGAACCAGCTGTACATTTCCGATTCGTTTTTCTGCGCGGATTTCTGGTTTCGGAATGAATTCACAGCGCCCGCGTTGCCCGCAGGCAAACGTGCCTGGCTGAATTTCGACGGGATTAACTGGAAGGCCGACGTGTTCCTGAACGGTGAAAAGCTCGGCCGCATCGAAGGCGGCTTCGTGCGTGGCCGTTTCGATGTTACCGGCCGCCTGCTGCCCGGCGCCAGGAATGCGCTGGCGGTTCGCATCGAGAAAAACGACACGCCGGGAAGCACCAAGCAGAAGACCTTTGAGGATCCGGGAAAGAACGGGGGGGCGCTCGGACTCGACAACCCGACCTATCACGCGTCGATCGGTTGGGATTGGATTCCCACCATTCGCGGCCGCGACATCGGCGTCTGGGGCGGCGTCTATCTCACCTTTAGCGGGCCGGTAACTCTTGAAGAGCCATTTGTCAAAAGCACTTTGCCGGCGCTCGGTGATGCGGGCGTGACGCCCGCACCACGCCTGGACACGACGCGGGCGGATGTCAGTATCGAAGTCAAACTCGTGAACCACACTCCTCGGCCGGTTGCGGGGATCTTGCGCGGACGCTTGGGAGACCTGCACTTCGAGCAAAGAGTCATTGTCGGCAGCTCCGCAACCACCAAGGTGAAGTTCGATCCCACGAACACGCCCGTCCTTCGGCTCCAGAATCCCAAGCTCTGGTGGCCTGCCGGCTACGGGGAGCCGCACTTGTACCCAGTAGAACTGACCTTCCAGATGCGGGACAAGAAAGTATCAGACGCTCGGGCATTCGACGTGGGCATTCGACAGATGACTTACAGCGAAGAGGGTGGCACTCTGAGGATTTGGATTAACGGCCGGCGATTTATTGCGCGGGGAGGGAATTGGGGATTCGGCGAGTCGATGCTGCTTTATCGCCGGCGCGAGTACGACGCCGCGGTCCGCTATCACCGTGAGATGAACTTCACAATGATTCGCAACTGGGTGGGGCAGGTCGGTGATGAAGAATTCTTCGCCGCTTGTGACCGTCACGGCGTTATGGTCTGGCAGGAATTCTGGCTCGCTAATCCTTATGATGGGCCTGATCCGAAGGACGACGACATGTTCATGCGTAATGCGCTGGATTCGGTCCTGCGGTTTCGGAATCATCCTTCGATTGGAATTTACTGCGGCCGCAACGAAGGCAACCCCCCCAAGACGCTTGACGACGCCATCCGCAAAGTTCTTGCCGAAAATCATCCCGACATCCACTTCATTTCCAATTCGGCATTTGGCGTTGTGGGCGGCGGGGGACCTTACATGGCCATGCCGCTCAGCTTCTATTTCACGGGCGGCGCGCACGCGAAGCTGCACAGCGAAATGGGCATGCCGAATATTCCAACGGTCGAAAGCGTCCGCGCGATGATGCCCGAAGCGGCGCAGTGGCCGCAAGGCCTCGACTGGGGTCTTCACGATTTCACACTGACCGGCGCGCAAGGCGGAGAAAGTTTCAGAAACATGATCGAGTTCAACTACGGCGGCGCCGACGACCTCGAGGATTGGGTTTCACTCGCCCAATTCCTCAACTACGAGGGTTATCGCGCCATGTTCGAGGGGCAGGGCAATCACCGCATGGGGCTTCTGCTTTGGATGAGCCATCCCTGCTGGCCGTCCTTCGTTTGGCAAACCTATGATTACTACTTTGAACCGTCCGCTGCTTATTTTGGGTGCAAGAAGGGTTGCGAGCCCCTCCACATCCAATGGAACCCCGTAACTGAGAGCATCGAAGTCGTTAATAACAGCGGCGGAAATGTTCAGGGTTTGACCGCTGCAGTCGAGATTTTGAACCTGGACGGCACTAAGCAGTGGGAAAAGTCCGTTACCCTCGATAGTCAGGAGGACAGCGCCAACTCGTGCATCAAAATGGAGTACCCGTCCGGGCTGACCCGGCTGCATTTTCTGCGCCTCTCCTTGACACGCGGAACCGACACGATCTCTACAAACTTCTATATGCGGGGTCCTGCGGAAGGCAACTATCGAGCGATTCGAAAGTTGCCGAAAGTGAAGCTGGAAGCGTCCACACACGCCACGCGCCAGGACAATCGCTGGCAATTAACTACCGAGCTGCACAATCCCTCCGACCACCCGGCGCTGATGGTTCGTCTGAAAGCGGTGCGGGAAACGAGTGGAGACCGCATCCTGCCTGCGATTTATAGTGACAACTATATCGCCTTAATGCCCGGGGAGCGACGGACGCTCCGAACCGAACTCGAGCACGCCGACACGCGCGGCGAGACGCCCCGGATAGTGGTGGAAGGGTTCAACGTGCGTTCGTAGAGGGCAGTGACTCAGTTTCCGGTGGCACGGGCAGCCTGCCCGTGCAGGGTCACGGCCAAGATGGTCGTGCCACATCGACTACTTTCGAGAGGCGACTCCTGTGGCCGCCCCGGGCAGTCCGCAGGCCGCCGTCTTGCCGGCGCAATCGGAGCCCCCACATCGACACCGCTCACGCAACGGCGCTGAGACACGAAGGAGCGCAAAGTGGGATCCCATTATTGTCTCTGCGATCCGCGCGGGCTCTGCGCCTTTGCGTGAATCCGGGTCGTTCGTTTACAAGTTCACGCCACGGGCTCAGAATGGCGAGCGCAGAGTCCAGATGGTGAGGGTATTCAGGTCATCATCGACGGCTGCAAAACGAATGGCCCCGCGAGAAAAGGTGCCGGCGATTCCGAACGCCGCGCCCGGATTGCCTGCATCGAGTTGATAGGTCGCGACCAACTCGCCTTCTTCGGTGAACTCCACCAGATCGTTTTGTGTTCCTCCCGCATTGACTCCATCGCCGTTGGCGGTGATCAGGTGACCGTTCGCCCCAAGCGTCAGTCCTAACGGGCCGTGCAGGTGTGTCGGATCGGCAAATACCGCAAAGCCCGTTCCCGCGCTGGTGGTCCGGCTGGCGGGCTCGGTGATAACGAAAATCTGGTTGTCCGCAGTGGACGCCACGAAAAGAAGGTCACGAAAAGGATCGTAAGCCAGACCAGTGGGTCCCACCGCGACGATTGCGGGAATCAACTGGTGGCCAAAACCGGATCCGATCTGGGTCTTGCTGACCAGGTTGATCCCGCTATTGCCGATCGAGAAGTTGAGTCGCGTCACTGTTCCGCTCAACACATTGCTGACGAACACTTGCGCGAATGCTCCTTGATCGTTGATGGTGAGATCCCAGGGGCTATCCAATAGCTCAGGGTCATTGAGAGTGCTCACGAGATTTCCGTTTCGGTCGAAAATCTGGAGCGAACCTTGTCCGGGAGTCGAGACGCCGTTCGGATACGACACCGGGAGATTTCCGACAATCACGAAGCCCCGCGAAAAGACTCCGAGAGCCGTTGACAGTCCAATGAGTGTCGAAGTTGCGAAAAGCGACTGCTGGCCAGTGGGCGAAATGCTAACGATGGTCGTGCCAGTTCCCTCGAGATTGCCAAGAGCACTGCTGTTGTTGAAGTTCGAGACCAGAACGTCACCTGGGAGGATGTTGGGACCGGACGGGAATCCGGCGGGGACGAACGCCACACCGTACGGGTTTAAATCTCCGTTGGCCGGCACCGTCGAGGCGGTGATGCTTTGAAGAGAATCCAAAATCGAATTGTTGTGGAGGAACGGAATTTCTTGCGCAAAGGCGAGGCCTGTGCAAGCAGAGAGGCTGGCTAGCGCAACGAAAGCTTTCAGAGGCAACTTTCTTATCATTCGAATCTCCTTTTCGTTTCGAATTTGCGAGCTAACATCAGCAAGGGTAGCATCGCGCTCTGTGCAAGCTGTCACCGGCCGGTAAGAAGTTTGTCTAAATTGTGTGTCGCGGTGGTTACAATCCGACGCCGCGGGTCAATTCCACACAGTCGGAAATCCTTCCTCAGCAGCAGCCGGAAAACGGGCGTTCTCGTATGGTGGTGTCTGTGTGGCTCTTTGATGTCACTCGAGGTGGTATCAATAAGTCGGCGGGGCTAATTCCACACGCGAAGAATCACTCAAAGTATGTTCCGTTCCTTGCATTATTACTTTCTACGTTCGGTGCGACGGTGGGGTCTCCTCTCCGGGCTGCCAACTCCCGCTGGGAGAATCTCCGCATTCTGAGGCCGGGCCAGCAAATTCGCGTGGTGCTGAACGACGCCAAATTCTACCAGGGCGAGTTGCTGGCGCTGAACACTACGCAACGACACAGCGTTACACTTCACCGCTGGTTGGTTTGAGGAGTTCCTCTTCTGGCTCAATGTGCACCAGCACGTTGGCGACGCGATCGACTTCCGAGCGCACGCGATTTTCCACCTCATGGGAGATTGTGTGGCCCGTCCGAACGGTGAGGTTGCCACGAACCACTACATGGAGTTCGACGTAATACTGGAATCCGACCTTTCGCACGAAGCATTTATCGAGCCCTATGACGCCGGGAACCGCGGTTGCGGCCCGGCGCACCTGGGCTTCGATATCAGGCGGAGGGGCTGTGTCTAGAAGTTCTTCCAAAGGAAGTCGAAGCTGCCGCCACGCATTGAAGAGAATCACGGACGAAGCGCAAAGAGCGGCCCAATCGTCCGCGGCGTAATTCTTCGTCCAAAGTGCCACGGAGATTCCAATGAACGCAAATGCGGAGGTTATGGCGTCGCTCGTGTGGTGCCAGGCGTCGCTCCGGACGGCTGTGCTTTGGATAGCCTCCGCAACCGAGGAGACGAAGCGGGAAAGCAGGATTTTCACCGCGACCACGCAGAGCAGAACCCAAAGCGTGTAAGGCCTGGGAAGCGGATGGGGGGTGCGAATCCGCAAAATGCTTTCGATTGCGATCGTGACGCCGGCTACCGCCAACGCCAGACTGACGACCACGGCGGCGATGGGTTCAGCCTTCCCATGCCCATAGGGATGCTCTTTGTCCGGAGGTTTGAGCGCCACACGGAGACCGAAATAAACGGCGTAGGAACTCAAAACATCGGCCAGCGATTCGATTCCATCGGCGATCAGCGCAAAGGAGTGCCCGAGTGCGCCGGCGACGCATTTGCACATTGCCAGAGCGAAATTCGATGCAATGCTGACGAGCGACGACCTGAGCCCTCGTTGCACCTGATGTTCGATTTTAAGAGCGTCCGCCATTGTGAGGTCGCACAATACGCGTTGTGACTAACGAATACTTCCTTGATCTTATTACCAATGGCCACGAATCACAAATGGGGCAGTCGCTCAGGTCGCCAGCGGCAGGCGGCAGGCATGAAATGGCTTACCCTTCATCTTCGGAGGAGAATGAAACGTCGGAGTCGGCCGGAAAGCCGAAAGCCCTCCGCACGGCGGAGCGGCATAGCTGCTCTCGGGACCGGGATGAGTTGCCAATACGCACAGCGCCCTGGTGGGCGCATGCTGCGCTGCAAGCGGCTGTCGAAGGATAGTTCCTCGGGAGAGCCCAGGAAGCTAAAGTCGAGTGCCTGGTCCCGCCCGCAGGGACTCCGAAACACTTCCTCTTCGCTATGCGGCGGAGGCGTTGGAAGTCGTCTCGCCAGCCTGGTTCACGTTTCTTTGAGCGTCCACGACAGCGAGAGCGGCAATGTCGACGATTTCTTCCACAGTCGAGCCGCGTTGCAGCACGTGCACAGGTTTCGAGAGTCCCATCAGCACCGGGCCAAGCGCTTCCGCGCCGCCGATGCGGAGCATGAGCTTATAGGCGACGTTGCCGGCTTCCAGGCTGGGAAAGACCAGAACATTGGCCTTCTGCTTCAAGCTCGAGAAGGGGTACTCCGCGAGTAATTCCGGGACTAGAGCCGTATCCGCCATCATCTCTCCGTCCACCATGAGCTTGGGATTGCGCTGCTTCACGATTTCGGTGGCTCTGCGAACCTTCTCGGTTAGAGGATGTCGCGTGCTGCCGAAGTTGGAGAACGAGAGCATTGCCACACGAGGTTGAATGCCGAAGCTTTCTGCCACTTCCGCCGAAAGCAGGGCGACCTCTGCCAGATCGTCTGCATTGGGCTCGATGTTGACGGTTGTATCGGCGAAGAGAAAGATGTCTCGCTTGGTCACGATCACATACAGGCCGGCAACTTTGTGGACATCGGGACGCGTGGCGATGATTTGAAGCGCGGGGCGGATCGTGTCAGGGTAATGTTGCGAGACTCCCGCGACGAAGCCGTCCGCGTCGCCCATGCGAACCATCATGGCGCCAAAGTAGTTGCCGTTGGCCATCAATTCGCGGGCCCCGCTGCGCGTGACGCCGCGACGCTGGCGAAGCCGGTAGAACTCCTCCGCGTAGGCGTCCAGTCTGGGTGAGTGGGCCGGCTCGATGATCTCCGCGCCGACCTTGTTGCCCAAATTCAGTTCCTCGGCCTTTTGCATAATAACCGCCGGGCGGCCCAGCAATACCGGCTGTGCAATCCCCAAGTTGGTAAGTTGACAACTGGCGCGGATGATCTTCTCGTGCTCGCCTTCGGAGAAGACGATGCGCTTGGGCGCGGCCTTGGCCCGTTGCCGCACGCTGAACATCACTTCCTGGGTGCGCCCCAGGAGGCGAGAGAGTTGTTCTCGATATTGTTCGATGTCAACTCTCACCTGGGCCACTCCGCTTTCGATGGCAGCCTGAGCTACTGCGGAGGCTTCAAACAGGAGTACGCGGGGGTCGAAAGGCGTGGGAATGATGTAATCCTTGCCGAAGTGCAGATGCGTGACTCCGTAGGCGCGCAGCACCATGTCGGGAACATCTTCCTTGGCCAGCGCCGCCAGGGCGCGCGTCGCCGCAACCTTCATTTCTTCGTTGATGGCGCGGGCTCGAACGTCCAGTGCGCCGCGGAAGATAAAGGGGAAGCCAAGCACATTGTTGACCTGGTTGGGATAGTCGGACCGCCCCGTGGCCATAATCACGTCCTCCCGGGCCTCTTTCGCGTCTTCGTACCCAATCTCCGGCACCGGATTGGCCATGGCGAAAATGATGGGCTGGTCTGCCATTGAACGCACCATGTCCTTCGTCACAACGTTCGGGCCCGAGAGGCCGCTGAAGACGTCCGCTCCCTTCATGGCTTCCGCGAGGGTTCGCGCCGTGGTCTTGGAGGCCAAACGGGCCTTGTAGGGGTTCATGCCTTCGCCACGCCCTTCGTAGACGACGCCCTTGGTGTCACAAAGAATTATGTTTTCCCGTTTCATCCCCAGTCGCACGTAGTGCTCGGCGCAGGCAATTCCGGCCGCTCCGGCGCCGTTGATTACCATCGTGATCGTGGCGATGTCCTTCCCCACGATTTCAAGCGCGTTCACCAGGGCTGCCCCGGAGATGATTGCCGTCCCATGCTGGTCGTCGTGAAAGACGGGAATAGACATAGTGCGGCGCAAGGTCTCTTCGATGCGGAAGCATTCCGGGGCCTTGATGTCTTCGAGGTTGATACCGCCGATGGTAGGCTCAAGCAGTTGGCAGAAGCGGATCACATCGTCGGGATCCTCCGAGCCCACTTCGAGGTCGAACACGTCGATATCCGCGAAGCGCTTGAACAGCACACCCTTGCCTTCCATGACCGGCTTCCCAGCCAGGGCGCCGATATTTCCCAGGCCCAATACCGCCGTGCCATTCGATACCACGGCAACGAGGTTTCCTTTCGCCGTATAGTCGAATGCTCGCTCGGGGACTTTTTGAATCTCGAGGCAGGGTTCTGCCACGCCCGGTGTATAGGCGAGGCTCAAATCCCACTGCGTGGCGCAAGGCTTGGTGGCCACGACCTCAATCTTCCCTTTGCGCCCTTGGCTGTGATAATTCAAAGCGTCTTGTTTGTGAATTTCCATGTCCATCCTCCTCTGCCGCGGCTTAAAGTGACGGTGCCCTGCGGCACACGCCCGGCTAATCAATCCTGATAAACATTGATGAGCTGCAATCGCGTCGCATCCAGCGCCCGCTCGACCACTGGCGACCAGTGCTTCAAGAGCTGATAACCAAAATTGTGATCCTGCTCGGCCACGCCGCGCAGGCATAGTCCGTCAATCTCAAAGGCCCGCGTCGCCTCGAGGACGCGCGCCGAGAACCTATATTTGTGAGGTGGGAACAGCCACGACCATCCCAAAACCTCACCGGCTCCGACCGTCAGGACGGTAAGCGGGCCGCGCCGCTCAGAAGTCATCTGGAGCGCTACTTTCCCATGGCGAACCAGATAGAATTTTCTGGCCTCTTCGCCGACATGGAAAATGATCTGTCCCGGCTTAAAGCGAACATCGGAAGCGCATCCCGCGACGAGTTTAATGTGCGCCTCTGAAAGACCTTCGAAAAACGGATGCTCTGCTAAGACTTTTTCCACCGTTGCCATTGTCGTCGCTGCGTCCTTTCTCGCACCTTTTCCGCGGGAGAGGCCTTCAATATGTGAGGGAGCCGGGCAGTTCGTTCGGAAGGAAGAATCTCAAAAAGGGTCCCGGGTTCTCGGATTGTGGTGCGCTGCATGATAACGGCCTTGTGAATTTCCAGATCCACCAAGCACGCGCGTGTAAGGATACCGTGAATTCCTGCGGTTGGGAAGCCCAAAAAAGGCTCAAGAAAGGCAGGTCACAAAAGTTCGACGTGGCAGAGCGCGACTCGATCGTAGCGACCCAAACCCGCCACTCCAACGTTGACAAGAAGACGTGGCCGAATGTTATGATTTCTAAGGCCCTACGTCATTGGCTCGAGCGCCGCTGGAGGACGCCGGGGCTCAACATCAACCGTTCAGGTAATACGCGCCGGTTCAGGCCGAAGGAGTGTTGCATGGAAACTCTTCAGAACATCTTAACAGCTCATCCGTTTTTCACGGATTTTCCTCAGAGTTACCTGGAACTGGTTGTGGGCTGCGCCTCCAACGTTCGCTTCGCCCCCGGGGAATTCATTTTTCACGAGGGAGAAGATGCCGGCAAGTTCTACCTCATTCGCGAGGGAAAGGTTGATCTGACCATCGTTTCCGAACGCCGCGGTCCGCTCAGCATTGTCACTCTTCAAGCAGACGATATTCTCGGCTGGTCGTGGCTGTTCCCTCCTTATCGATGGAGGTTTTCGGCCCGAGCCGTTGAGCCTACTCGCGCTTTTGCCATGGACGGTCTATGCCTTCGCGAGAAGGCAGAGCATGACCACGATCTCGGCTATGAGCTCTTGAGGCGTTTCGCGCGCGTTTCGGAAAGCCGCCTGGACACGATGCGGCTGCAACTCGTTAAGGTTTACGAACACACCTAACGCTTGATTACCTCTAAAAGTTGCCGCGAGATTTCCTTCACCTGCTTGGCAAGGCTCGGCAGCTTGGCAAGGTGGGCGTAGACTTTCTTGAATTCATCTAGGGGCCGGGCGGGGGTCCCCCAGACTTTGGTTCTCCTACGTATTGTCCCGAATACTCCTGCCTGGCCGCCGATCATCGCTCCCTCTTCGATTCGAATGTGATCCGCGACGCCCACCTGGCCGCCCATCACCACGTAATTCCCGATTTCCGCGCTGCCCGAAATACCTGTCTGGGCGGCGATTACGCAGTGCCGTCCCACCTTCACGTTGTGCGCTATTTGAACCAGGTTGTCGATCTTGGTCCCTTGCCCGATCACCGTTACGCCCAAGGAGCCACGATCCACCGTGCTGTTGCTGCCGATTTCGACGTCGTCCTCGATGACCACGCCGCCCTGTTGGGGAAATTTCTCGTAATGATCTTCAGCGAAAACGTAACCGAAACCGTCGGACCCAACGACGACTCCAGAGTGAAGGATTACTCGATTGCCGATTCTTGCCCCCGGATAGACGCTCACCCGCGGGTAGAGCGTACAGCGCGCGCCCACCCGAGCACCCTCGCCTAAGCAAACCCCTGCCCCAAGGTATGTGCCCGGCCCAACTTCAACACCTGGCTCAATCACCACGCAGGGACATACGACCACGCCTTCGGCCAGGCGGGCGTCTGGGGCAATGACTGCGGTGGGATGCACGCCGGGCGGGAGTTTGCGGGGGGGACAAAGAATTTGGGCAGCGTGCACGAAAGCCAGTTTGGGGTTCGCGACCGCAATCGTTGCACGTCCCGCCACGGAGCAATCCGCTGGCACAAGAATGCATCCGGCTTGCGATGCGGCCGCCAGTGCAAGCGCCTTCGCGTCTTCAGCGAAGGTCAATTCTACCGGACCGGCGGTTTCTAAACTTGCCACTCCCCGAACTTGTCGGTCCGCCTCTTCGTGCAGCGTTCCCCCCAGCAATCGAGCTAGCTCCGAAATCTTCATAATGGGCCTCGATGATAAAGCTATCAGCCGTCAGCAATCAGCTATCAGGTGTCCGCTGCCGTCTTGATTCAAGTCTCTATTTAGAGCTCAACGGAACGCGCAAAAAATGGAACGGCAAACCGTCCCCGCACAATTTGTGGGGTAAGACCTGCCCTGGGCAGTCCAAATCAGCAGCCTCCGCAGGCCTGAGCCCATCGGCCGTAACGGGACTTGGAGAAGCTTTGGGCTCACCCTGCCTTCACTGATTGATGATGCGCCCGCGTCCACTGGCCTGTGACTTCCCCGACTTCTGTACGGCGCATCAGGTTGTGGCCGGGAGTATCTTATAACCGAGTTCTTTTGCCCTGGCCATTAGGCTTCTGATTCGCTGCTGCTGGTATCGTTTTT
>JBELAJ010000144.1:0-16308 GCA_049508935.1 Terriglobia bacterium
ACAACCTGCACTGTCAAGCAAAAAACGAATGCGAATCTGCTCGGTCAGCGGGGACCGGGCGAAGCCATTGGAATTTCAGAGGGTTAAATGAGGAAGGAAAGTACGAATGCGGAATCGCTGCCGCACTGTAATCCTCAAATCCGGTCTCCTGAAAATCACTCCCTCCACGCTTTGTAGGGGCACGCCATGGCGTGCCCCTACATACAGAATCTCGATCGT
This sequence comes from Terriglobia bacterium, assembly GCA_049508935.1. Lineage (GTDB taxonomy): Bacteria > Acidobacteriota > Terriglobia > UBA7540 > UBA7540 > CAVROP01. Next base: position 220 of record JBELAJ010000144.1, read on the forward strand.
CGTCACACTCGCCGCCAGTTGAATAACTGCCGCTACAATAAGCGCGCGATTTCGTCGCGTTCCGGAACACGGAGAGGTTTTGTCCGGCCGTTCTCGACCCATAGGACGCCGTCCGCAGCTTCCCTCACCTCGCCGATGATTGCGGCTGTCACGTTACGGCGCCAGTAAGCGCGGAGCAGTGTTGGCGCGGATTCAGCCGTCGCGACGACAAGCAGGGAACCCGACGCAATCAAGGCGAAGGAATCAAACCCCAGAATTTCACTGAAACGGCGTGTCTCTTCAAGAATGGGGACCTTCTCTTTGTAGACGCGCAAGCCGACCCCGCCGGCCTTCGCCAGTTCATACAAACCCGATGTCAATCCTCCCTCAGTCGGGTCGTGCATGGCGTGTATCTCGCCATGGCGCTGTGCCAGCAAGGCGTCCCGAACAACGCTTATGCCGGGACGAAAGAGCAAACGTCGCGCTTGGCGGAGTATTTTCCTTGGCAGTTCCCGGCCTAGGGCTTGGCGCTTTTCCCTGGCGAGGATCGCGGTGCCCTCGATTGCAATGCCGCCCGTGAGCAGCACAACATCTCCGGGCCGCTGGCTTTCTTTTCGAACCAACTTGGATTTGACCACCTCTCCAAGCATCTGCCCGACCAGAATTGGGCGGTCGAGGCCGCGTGTGATTTCAGTGTGACCGCCACAGAGCGTCACACCTAAGTCGGCACAAGCCCGGAGCGTATCTTGAAATATGTTGCGAACCAGCGGCAACGAAGTGCTTGTTTCTGGAAGCAGCAAAGTGGCCAGAAACCAGAGCGGGCGCGCTCCCGCAGCGGCGACGTCATTGGCGTTGATGTTAACAGCGTACCAGCCGATTCGCTCCGAGGTGAAGGTAATAGGATCGGTCTTCGCCACGAGGTATTTATCGCCCATGTCGATTACAGCGGCATCCTCGCCAAATCGCGGCCCTAGGACGACTCGGGAGTTTCTTGGCACTTGACACGCGGCCAAGAGTCCCTGGAAAATGCGAGGGGGCAGTTTCCCGGCTGGAAATGGTTTCATGCTGTGCTGAGTATAACCCAAAGGTAGCGACGAGTGAGGGGTGACGAGCCGGGCCGGGGGATTACATCAGATCTGTGGCGACGACGTTGCCGCCGTTAGATCGCCGAACGAGGTCGTGAACCCTGGCCGGCAGGCGGCCTGAAGGCGCCGCGACGTCGGGTGGAGTACAAATGCGGATCAAAAAGGCGAGCAAGAGGTACGAAGCGTGGCTGGGCGAACGCCTGAACCTGATTCCGGCAGACATTACGTTGAAGCACTCCCGGATGGAAGAGGCGCCTTTCCCCTTTTTGCGCGCCACCTACTATCGCTGGGATCAACTGTGGCGGGGGCTTCGGTTGGATGTTGCCAGATCGCCCCGAGTCCTGGCGGTCGGCGATCTTCATCTGGAAAATTTTGGGACCTGGCGCGACGCCGAAGGGCGTCTCGTCTGGGGTGTGAACGATTTTGACGAGGCCTTTCCCATGGCGTACACCAATGACCTCGTCAGGCTCGCGACGAGCGCGCACCTGGCCGTCGCGGCCAACCATCTGAAATTGGCCGCGCAAGACGCCTGCAAGAGTATCCTGACCGGCTATCGTGAAGGCCTTGAGGAAGGCGGCAAGCCGTTTGTTCTGGAGGAAGATCACAAGTGGCTGCGTGAAACCGTCACCGGAGAACTCCGAGACCCTGTGCATTTTTGGGGAAAGATGAACGCGTTGCCCACGCTTCGAGGCGAAATCCCCAAGGGCGCCAGGAAAGCGATCGAGGATCTGATGCCGGAGCGGGGCATGATCTATCGCATTTCCCATCGGGTGGCAGGGTTAGGGAGCCTGGGCCGGGAACGTTTTGTGGCCATCGCAGATTGGGGAGGAGCCAGGGTGGCCCGCGAAGCGAAGGCGCTGGCGCCTTCGGCGTGTGTTTGGGCCAATGAAGGCAAAGGCCCGCAGAAGATATTCTACGAGACGATCATCACCAAGGCCGCGCGGGTGCTGGATCCCTTTGTGCATTTGCGCGGCAGATGGATAGTACGCCGCCTCTCCCCGAATTGTTCCCGCGTCGAACTGGCCGCCCTGCCCGAAAAACGCGACGAGGAACGACTGCTCTACGCCATGGGGTTCGAGACCGCAAATATCCACTTGGGGAGCAAGGATGCGATCAAGGTCGTTCGCCGCGACCTGGCTAAGCGGAAGCCCGATTGGCTGCACGAGGCCGCCCAGGAAATGACGAAAGCTGTGTTGAAAGATTGGGAGGAATGGAGAAAGCCTTGACTGCCGTCCCACAAGCCGCAGTCAAGCTGCATGCAGGAAGATTCCCGAGTAATCCGACAGACTGAGGTGGAACGCGACGTCGCGGACAGCGATGAAGAACTGCTCCACATACTGCACGTTAAAACTACGCTCGTCCTGTAAGTCCTTCAACTCCGAGACAAGCACTTCGAACAGCTTCTCAGCCGATTCAAAAGAGCCGCGATTCAGGCGCATGGCCTTAACGGCTTCGAGGGCCTGCGCGTAGGGTAGCGACGCTCCCGGCGGCCTGGTTGATCTTTGGTTGGGATTTGCCTCCCCCCCTTGCATCATCTGGGTCAAGAGGTCAAGCGCCTGGGATATGACGAGACGGTCGCGATCCCAGACTCTTTTGTGGAGGGAGACTTCCCGAAGGGCTCTGGCAATCTCGTCGGCAAAGATTGCCATGCGCATGCTGTCGGAAGAACCCTGGCGGTTCGTGCCTTTAATCATGGATTGTTCTCCTTACTTGCGTAACCCACAATAGCTTTCCTGGCACGGGCGACCGTACGGGACCATCGGGGTCTGCCGCTTTATTACTTTCGGGTTAATGCACACGTAACAATAACGCGCCTTGGGTCGACTGTCAATCCCCTTTCCTGTTAATCTGCTATTACTAGACGATAAATCTTGGCCTGGGGTTTCCTCTCTTGAAACTACGTCACGCCACCGGTTGGCTGAAGCAGGGGGCAAACTTGCGGGGAAAGGGCTTCTTCTCGCGATAGGATCGAGCCAGTTCAAGGTAGATGCCCAGGTCCCGGTCAAGGTCAGACTGTGTACCGTCGAAGTAGAAATTGCGAATGGGGATACCGCCATACTCCCTGCTGAGCTTGGGGTAGATTGCCTCGCTAACAATGCCATTCATGCAGGTGAAGGGGCTGATGTCGATAACGCCGTCCGCGCCATGCAGGGCAAGGTAAGCCGCCTTCCCCACGCTCAGGACCATCTCACCCTCCGCCCCGCAGACCGGCAAATAAGGCCAAGCCAGTTCCAAGACCTCTTCGACTTCCGGCTCCTCGTAACCCACGAAGTCCTCATGGAACGGGGCGATCAAAGCGTGCTCATCGGCATGCTGGATGTACGAGCGCAATCGCGCCTTGAGCATATCAAACGAGATAACGCGTCCGCGCAGGCGAAGCTTCCGTTCCTCTTCGGTGTTGGTGTAGGCCACCCATTCCGCGATGTGGCTCAGGCAACACTCGGCCCCGTAGCCCTCTAATTTGCGGATAAGGTCTTCATTGGAGAAGGTGTTGAGGCGACAAAAAATCTCCCCCACGACACCGATTAAAGGAGTTTCGGGGTCGTACCGTGCGGGCACGCCCCGAAACCGTTCTCGCGCCCTATTCACTGCTTCGACCAAACTCAGGAGTTGGCAGTCCATGTCCCCACAACTCGTCTCCAGCGTCTGGCACAAATCCTCGAGCGAAGTTTGAAAAGCGCGGTCCGCGGCGCCGGGAGTGGTTTCATAAGGACGGGTTTTGAGAAGCGCGCGGTGAAGCGTGTCAGCGGCGACCAGGGCCCGCCAACCGGCGCGACGAAATGCGTTGGCAATGTCGCCTATGTCCGAGTAGCCATTCTGGCTGGTGGGTGATAGCACCTGGACGTCGCCGTAACCGGCTTCGCGCAAGACCTTTTTCAGGAACGGGGCGTATTGGCCGAACCGGCAGGGGCCCTCGGCGGTAGGCATGAAGAAGGCTGTCTTCGCCGGCCGGAAGCCCGGCATTTCGACGACGCGCAGGAAATCGCCGACCGTGACCTTGGCGGGGTAGCACTCGTCGCCGGTGGTGTGTTTACTCCCCAACTCACGCGTCCTCTCGTTCGAGGGGGGAGTAGGCTGCGCATCGATGCCCAGCCAGCGAAAAGTGGCCGCGAAGGCCTCCGAACTGCCTTCCGCCATGGTCGGGATGTAAACCGTCTTGCCCCAAAGTGGATGGCCGGCGCTGATGCGGCGGCTCACATGACGGTGGTCGAAGAGGGACATCGCAGAAATCCTTTGCTGTCGAGATAGGCTTCACAACGAGTGATGAAGCCTGCGTCGTTCGAGTGGCCGTCGAACTGGAGCACCAGGGACGGCTTGCCCGCAGCGTCGTCCACGAACGACTTGATATACGAGTCGGGGCCGCACTTGAAGTTCGAGATGTAAACCAGGTGCAGGTTGGGGTGGCGGCTAGCCAATCTCGCCGCAGCCAGAATGCTGCGGCCGGAGTTCCAGTACATGTTGGCGTTGACTTCCGTGATATCTTCCGAATCCAGAGGCAGGAAATCCATGGGAAGGACGTTGACGCCGTAAAGCGAGCGCAGCTTGCGCAGGATGTCGCAGTTGACGCCGCGGTCGTAGAGGTTGTAAGCCCGCCCCACCAGGAGCAGCGCCGGTTCCCCGCTCGCCTGGAGTTGGGCCAGCGCTTCCGAGCCCGCTTCCAGTATCGCATCGGTGAAAGCTCCCTGAGCGGCATAGGCCGCGGTCACGGCGCGATCGCTCTGTTTGCGCGAAAAGCCGAGGGGGCGAGCGAACTCAGCCAGTTCTTTCTCCACATGCTTCCTGCCGAAGCGGAAGTGCACGGTGGGGGTCAGCAGCTTGGCGCGCATCGGCTCCACCGGGGCCGCCGCGCGCACCACGAACGGCAGCGTCTGGTTCCAGGGGCAGAGGTGCGAATCCACCACCTGGTCCGGCGACTCGGCATTAACGATATTCGGAAGCAGCAGGTAGTCCACTTTCTTGTCCAGCAGGTCCAGGACATGCCCATGGGCGACCTGCACCGGAAAGCATGGCTGGGCGACGGCCATCTCTTCGCCGCGGGCGGAGATTTTACGGTCTGTGGCCGCCGAAACCGTGACCTCGAAACCCAGTTCCTGGAAGTAGGCGCACCAGAACGGGAAGCGATCGTAGTAGAACATGCTGCGCGGGATACCTAAGCTAGGCTTTGAGCCTCTGGGGGGCAGCAAAACTTCTTCCAGCAGCTTCTCGCGAAATTCCACCAGGTCTTCCAGGATCGGCTTGCGGTCGGAGCGCGCCCGCTTGCGGAATTTGTCCGAGCACTGGTCTCCCCAGTAGGTGCGCTCTCCTTCGATCGTAAACTCTTTCATGTCGCAGTAATTCGAGCAGGCGCGGCAGACAAAATCCCGCACCGTGAACTGCACCTGGTGCAGGTCGTAGCCTCGGAAACCGCTGGGAGTCTTCGCGTCCTTCATGCGGTCGCGCGCAATCAGCGCCATGCCGATGGCCCCGATCACGCCGTTATGCGGCGGAACAATGATCTGCTTGCCCAGGACTTGTGAGAACGCGGCTGCCACCGCATCGTTATAAGCGGTCCCGCCTTGGAAAAAGATGACGTTGCCGATTTTCCTTCCCCGCACCACCCGGTTCAGGTAATTCAAGGCCACCGAGTAAGCCAGGCCCGCCGCCAGATCCCCCACTTCCGCGCCCTTCAACATCAGCGACGTGACGTCTCGCTCCATGAAAACGGTGCAGCGCTCACCCAGGCGGGCGGGGTTGGCAGAGGCCAGGGCCAGGCGTGCGAACTCCTGCTTGATGGAAATCCCCAGCTTTTCGGCCTGCTCCTCGAGAAACGATCCCGTGCCCGCCGCGCAGGCCTCGTTCATGGTGAAATCCACCACCACGCCCTTTTCGATGCGGATGAACTTCGAGTCTTGCCCGCCGATCTCGAAGATGGTGTCCACCGGCTCCATGCCCATTTGCTGGCAGACGTGCATGGCGCCGGTCTTGTGCGCGGTGATTTCGTCGTTGACCGTGTCGGCGCCGACGAGTTCGCCGATCAACTCTCGCCCGGAACCCGTCGTTCCCACACCGCGAATGTCGAGCCAGGCGCCGAGTTCGGCTTCGATCTCTTTGAGGCCGCGGTCAACGACTTCAATGGGACGTCCCTGCGTGGGAAGATAGATTTCCTTCAGGAGATTGCCCGCCGCGTCGATCACCACCAGATTGGTGCTCACGGAGCCGATGTCGATTCCCAGGTAAGCTTCGGTCTTATTCGAAATCTGCGATCTGAAATTTGAGATTTGCGATTTGGGATTTGAGACTGCCGCTTCCGGCATTTTTGAATTCGGAGATTGGAGATTCGAGATTTGAGATTTCGAATTTGAAATCCCCGCTGCCGCCACCTGATCGCGCAGCAGCACATTCTTCATCGAGAGCACGTCCGTGCAGGCAAAGCTCTTCTTCGCCGCCTCATGCTGCCGCAGTTGATGGATGCGCTTGAAGGAGCGCTTCCGCCATTCTTCCGCCTCCAGCATGGCCGCGCCCGCCGCCCCCAGCCAGGCATAAAGCTCAGGGACCACAAGTTCGTTCTCTCCCAGCTTGAATACCTCCCGCAGAGCGTTCAAGATGCCGGCATTGAGCGCTACCCCGCCAATCAAGGCCACCGGCGCAACTACCGCCCGGCCCTTGACGATCCCGGATTTGAAGTTTCGCGCCACCGCATCGCACAGGCCGCGCAGGATCTGCTCCGTGGTGTAGCCTTTCTGCTGAGCGTGGATCATGTCCGTCTTGGCGAATACCGAGCAGCGCCCCGCAATGCGTGCCGCGCAACTCGCGCCACATGCCGCGTCGCCCACCTGCTCGACGCTGTAAAGCAGTCGCGTAGCCTGCTGGTCGATAAAGGATCCCGTTCCCGCCGCACATTCGCCGCTGGTTTGGTAATCCACGATTCCCAGGTGTTTTCCCACCGCCGCCGGATCGAGGCGCAGGTATTTTGACGACTCGCCGCCAATTTCGAAGATGGTGCGCACTTCGGAGTTGAAGGTCCGCATACCCTTCGCAATGGCCCGGAACTCGTTCTCGAAATAGATGCCCAGGATTTTCGCCAGAAGCTGGCTGCCGGACCCGGTCACGCGAATCCCTTCTACATTCTCTTCCGGCAGGTATTCGTAGAGTTCCTGCAGCAGGTCAAAAGTGGATTGGATGGGGCTTCCCTGAATACGGCGGTACCGGGCGAGAATCAAGGGCCGTCCGGCGAAAGGACTCCCGGCTGGAAACGAGGCTTCGTAGAACGTGGGGGACTTGCCACCCAGGTTGTGGAAAAGCGCCTCGTCCGATGGCAATCCAATGGCTGCAAGCTTAAGGCTGACAGCACCGATGTCCAACCCAATGTTAATGCTCATAGAAGACCAACCCCTATAAACCGGCCTGAAGGTCGGCGCTACAATTGATTCTTGTCTTGTCTTGGGATGTAGAATCCCGCGTTCGGGTCAAAACACCCTAACAACCCACATGCACCCTAGATACGGGCAATTTGCGTTCCCACCTACATCTAATCGCACTAAATGTCCAAATTCGTCACATGTGCGGTAGTTGGCTATGTAGCGCCGACCTTCAGGTCGGCATGTCAGTCGTGGTTCGTCCAACCCTGCTGACCTGAAGGTCAGCGCTACAGTGGTTCGAAGGAGTTCTCCACAGCGGTCCTTTGTTTTCATAGACATTCTCGCTTTGTTCCCTTCGAAAACCTGCTCTCGACCGGACCAATCCCGGCTGGCGCAGACCCCGCCGTCTGGGGTCTGCGATGTCCCGAAGGGACAGGCTAGGTCAAGCGGTACAATCTGACCGAGTTGCACCTTCGGCGCATCGCAGACGTTCAAAAGCAACGTCTCGGCCAGCCCACGATCCTTTTGCCGAACCCTTTGTTTTCATAGACATTCCCGGTTCGTTCGTTGTATTTCAGTGGGCAACCTCTGTGGTTACCCAGGGTGGCTGCACGGGCCGCCCCAACGGCGCGCCGGTCAGAGTCGAACCTGCAAAAGAAGACGGCAGCCGCGCTGCCGCACTCCGAAGCCACGATCCCCACAGAGTGTAGCCTATCCTGTTGTGTTTGTCAAGAGACAGGAGGTCCGCTTCGATTGGAAAAACTGAAATGCGTCAAAATCCCCATAGCCCGAGATTAAGGGTTGTCCGGTGTTGAGACTCGGCCGGACTTCCCGCTACGGTCTGGGCGACTAGCCTGCCAAGCCAAGGCTACGCTCCGGATCAGCGACAGAAGGTCCCCAGCTTCTTCCTAACTTGTGTAATATTTAGAGATTTCTAACTGGCATGAAACTTGCCTTAGCTTCCCCCGTGAGCGGTAGGCGCCAATTCAGCTCTTGGCTGGATTCGCGCCACGGTAGGGCTGCCTTCAGGCGAGCATGAGCCGTTGAGGGCACGATGCCGGGCGGAAGCCCGCTGCTACGCGAACGTTCACGCAAACGGTTATCGGGGGATACCGAATGCGGAACTTGCGGTTTTTGTGGTTTTGTCTGGCCCTGTTACCCTGGAGTGCATTCGGGCAGACAGGGGACTCTCTCAAATCCGCCCAGAAAGCATACAGCCAAGGACTCTACGGCGAAGCGGAGTCGCAGTACCTGCAGGCGGAAAAGGAAGCTGAGTCAAGTGGGCCAACCGCCCCGCGATTGGCAAGAGTCCTGAACAACCTGGGTGTGCTCTACCAGCGGGAAGCCAAGTACGATGAGGCGGAGCAGGCTCTTCGGCGCGCGCTGGAAATCTGGGAAAAGCAGGCGGACCCCCAACCCCTCGAACTCGCCACCACACTCAACAATCTGGCGTCCCTCTACACCTACCAAAGCCGCTATGCGGAGGCTGAACCGTTGTACCGCGAGTGCCTCGCCCTGCGTGAAAAGAGCCTGGGGCCTGAACATGCCCAGGTGGCCAATGCACTGAACAACCTCGGGGAGTTCTACTGGGAACAGGGCAAGCTCGAGGATGCGGAGCCGCTCTACCGGCGGGCAGTCTTCATCAAAGAAAAGACTTTGGGGCCGGAGGATCCCGGGCTTGCGGCCAGTCTGAACAACCTCGCAACCCTCTACATGCGGCAAGGCAAGTACGCCGACAGCGAATTCCTCTACAAGCGATCGCTGGCCGTCCGGCAGGCGGCTTTCGGACCCGAGCACCCTGAGGTGGCGAACTCGGTCAACAATCTGGCGTCCCTTTACAGCCTTCAAGGGCGCTATGCGGAAGCCGAGCCGATGTATTTGCGTTCACTCTCGATGGTGGAAAAGTACCTGGGGCCGGATCATCCTGATGTGGCCTGCAACCTAAACAACCTGGCGCAACTTTATTTCTCGCAAAAGAAATACGCTCAGGCTGAACCCCTCCTGAGGCGCGCCTTGGCCATCCGCGAGAAAGCCCTTGGACCGAACAGTCCCACGGTGGCGGAGATCCTCGACAACCTTGCCGGAGTTTTGTCGCTCGAGTACAAAGAGGTGAACGTGGATTTGCTCTACCTGCGGTCGCTTGCCATCCGTAGGAGGGTGTTCGGACCGGAAAGCCCCCAGGTCCTGACCTCCTTGAGGGGCCTGGCTTTCGCCTACACACAAGAGGGGAAGTTGCTGGAAGCGGAACAGACCTACGCCGAAGCATTGACGCTGATGGCAAAACAGAAGAAGCCTGATGCTCTCGCTCTGGCCAAGGTGTACGTCAATCTGGCGGATCTCTACTCGCTCGAGGGGAAGCGCAAAAAAGCCAGGAAAATGGCCGAAAAAGCCAAAAGCCTTCGAGACCAGGCGGCATCTTCGTAGTGCACATCGTCGGCAAGAACCTTCTGGGCAGTCCCCGCCTCACCCGAACACTATGGATTCCCGCTTACGCGGGAGTGACGTGACTTTTCGACCGAGCGAGGATATGAGAATGGCTCCCCTCCTCCTGCGGAGGAGGGGAGCCATTACCTTTCGCCTCCTGAAAAGGGCCGCAAGCGCACGAAGAGAGCCACGCCTGCGGGATGCCCGCCATAGATCGGCTTTAAACGATCTGGGACGCCATAGGTTGTGAATTGTCCTCCAATGGCCGAGGCCAAATGCGGGACGAGGTCAACATCCCGGTCGTAGCCAAGGGTGTAAGCCTGAACCATTCCGACCGGCTGTTCCTGAAAACCGGGAGGCAAGGGCGCCTCACCCAGGATGAGTTCATTTGACCGTTCGACATTCTCGAGGCGCGTCCAGACATAATTCCTGACCCGGAAACGCAGCGTCGACTCCAAGAGGTAGCTGTTAAAAACAGCGTTGTCGGGCAGCGAGCGAGTCCGCCCCCAAACGATGGTGTTGGCCCAATTGCCTTTTTGAAGGGGGCGATTGTACATCAGGGAAGCGGTCATGCGCTCCTGGTTCTCCCGGGGAGATAGCGCTTCCGGGCTTGCGATGCGAGCGTAAGAATACTGTCCGCTCCAGTTCTTTCCGGGTTGAAGCGTCAAGCGCGTTGACCACGAGTCGACGCCGCCCTGGTGGATGTTCCAGCGGTTTTCATTCGGTTCGCGCCCATGGAATCCTGAGGCCTCAATCCTCACCACGCTATAGGTAAGGCCGGCGGTAACGACGTCATCAGAGATGTGTGTTGAATCCTCCTGATGGTGGCCAAGCGCGCCCACGGGATCCTCGAATGCAGAGGCCCGGTGCGGATACGCCGTCGGTCCGATCGCCGGATCGCCCACGGGAGCCGCGTAAAAGGAAAGCAGTGTCTTCGATCCTATTTTCAAATCGTACAGAGCTGCAAGCTCCATGAACAAGTTGTGGGGATGCTGAGCGTCGGCGATGGGAAGGCCGTAAGCCGTCTCACCCTGTTGGAATAGCAGCGGGTACTGCCGTCCCGTTATAGTGGCCGGTTCAAGACTCAGCATGGCACGAACCGTGAAGATGCCTCGGCCCAGCCCGCGCTGAGCCATCGGCATAAGCCAGTTGGTTGAAAAAAGCTTGGCTCGACCGCGCCGGCTCGATTCCTGCTCGTCGGTGATGAACACGTTGGCGTGGAACATGAGCATCCACGAGCCCTTCATGGTCATCAGCATCGGGGCAGGAGTCGAGTCCGGTTCGGCGCTTGTTCCGGAGGAGGTGTGGGCCTCAATGGCTTCGAGGAAGTTCTGCGGTTGCATGCTCATGCCGGCGGCGCCCGGTGCCTGGTCTGATGACGGCATGGACATGCCGGGCATCGACGACGGCGCCTGCTGGCCGGCTTCCTGAGCGGCGGCAAACAGCGGAGAGATCAAGAGCAAGAGCGCTGCGAACGACCTCAATTCGATTCACCTCCCATCGGCCGGCTCTCCTGCACACGGACGCGCTCCAGCCCGCCATCCTCTCCCCAGGGGTCTATATGAGTAGTATGTCATTCCGAGGAGACGGAGGCGACGAGGAATCTCGCACTGCGCTCGAAAAGATTCAGAGCGAGATTCCTCGCTTGGCTCGGAATGACAGTCCAAAGGAAATTTCCACACAGGCTCCAAGTGAGAGGGCGACCAGATTCAACACGTTAAAAGTGAAACGCCAGTTCAGCGGTGAAAGTACGCGGCGTGACGTAGTGGGTTCCGCTGAAAGTGGAAAGGAAATTATAGAGAGCAACCTTGTTCGCCAGATTGACGGCGGTGAAGCGCAGGCTCCACTTGTAGCGGTCACCGTGGAACAGATTGTCGTCGCCGACCGCAAGATCAAACAAGCTGCGTGGCTGGATGCGCTGCGGATTGTGGTCGTCATTCTCCGTCCCTGGCGCCGGGACTTTAATGAACTTGGAGCTGAACTGTGACGCAAGGCACTTGCTAGGTAGAGGCTGAAAAGGGGTCGCGCCTACGCCGTTGCAGGTGAACCCGGCCTCGAACTCCTGGTCAGCAGTCAGGGGCGCGCTTGTAATGGTGTTCAGCATAGTTATCGCGGGTTGGCCATCCAGCAAGGTCGACGTCGGTTGGCAGGTTGCGGTCAGCGGATTATAGCACGGCGTGGCGCCGGCCACGAGACCGCTGTCGTACCGCCAGTTGAACCCGAACCAGGGCCCGCGCTTCCACGGCTGATACTCCAGGTGCGTCGTCTCGTTTAGATGCTCGTCGTGGTCGATGCGGAAGACCCCGCTGACCGGCGGGATGATGGGCACACCGGCGACTTGCGGCGCAAAGAAGCGTGCGGCCACGCTGGATGCGACCACAAAGGCCGAAAAGCCGTGATAGTTTGGCACGGTGGCGCGCAGGTCCCATCCGGGAATCTTCGAGCGGGTCCATTCGATGGGGAAGTAGATGGGCGAGGCGCCCACAGTGCCGAAGTCGTAGCCGTTGTGGGTGTACTTCCAAACATACTCGCCGTCCAGAACCAAGTGCTTCCCGAAGGCTTGCTCCAGGCCGGCGTGGAATTCGTTGCGCCAGCCCGGATGGATCGGTCCCAGGCTGCAGGTGACGCCAGGCGGCGGTATCAGCACGGCAAGGAACGGGTAGTCGCACCCGGTGCTTGCGATGACCAGATTCTCATTAAACGGAGTTTCCAGGGAACGGGCGTAGGAAATGCGCAGGACCGTGTTGCTCGGCTTAATGTTGTATGCGATCCCGAGCCGCGGTTCCAGTTGTTTGGCGGTCGAAAGGCCGTTATACGTATCCCCGCGAAGTCCAAGGTTAAAGGACCAATCCCCCTTGGTGATCTGATCCTCGACATAGGCTGCGACCTCCTTCACGTCCGTGTGCCCTCTAAAGGAGAAGATATCTCCCCCGCGCGTCAAGTCGTGGGGCACGAGGACGCTACTAAAGGCGGGATTCGCCGTGCCCCCGGGATCGAGCGGGCCGCCACATTGCGCCTGGCTGTTCACCAAGGGGTTGGTGTTTATGCTCCCGTCGGCATTGAAACAAACCGCGTTCAGCGTTGGATCGACGATACCAATGCTGTCATTCTCGGTCAGCAAAGTGTGCTCAAAGGTGACCCCCGCTTTCAGGTTGTTGATACCCTTCACGTAGGTCACCTCTGTCCGAAGGCCCATGTTGTTCAGCGTCCGGCCCTGACCGATAGTTTCGGACTGAAGATCCGGGGCCAAATCCGCAAAAAGATCAGCGCTCGGGTAGTAGTTATACTGATCCCGACGAAGAAAGCCCCCAAACGTAAACACGGTGTTCGCGTTAAGCAGGCGCGTCCAGCTCGGGGCGACGTTGAGGGTCTTAATCTGGGAGCGCTCGTCCGTCGGGCCCAGGAGACTACCGGTCAGGGGGTTGGTGAAACCCGCGTGAAGTTGCTGGTCGAACGAATTGGGATTTTGAAACCAAGAACGCGTGAAGCCGAAGTTAAGCTGGAGCGAGTCGCCTTGCGTGGGCTTGTAGTCCACTCGATCGAACACGTTCTCTTCATTGCCCTTGTCGTGCATCACGGTGAACTCAGGAGGATCGAGAAATCTGCTGGTGTTCAAACCGTTCACGGCGATGAAGTTTCCCCAGTTCTGGCCTCCGTAGCCAAGTTGGAAACCGCCCGTGGACGAGCCAAAGGTGCCGTAGGACCCGGTCACTTCGCCATGCGGAGTGGTCTCGCCCAGGCCGGAGCGCGTCGTGACCTTAATCAGCACGCTCGTCTTGTCCCCGAATTCGGCTGGCGGCGCGCCCGGGACCACCTCAATCGACTGGATGGAATCCATGGGAATTTGATTAGAAAAAACCTTGCTCTGCTGGTCCGTGATGGGCTGGCCGTCGACAGAAAACGAATTCTCCGCATGATCACCCATGCCGTGGAATAGACCATTGGAGTCCGCCGAAATTCCCGGCGTCGAAAGCGTAACGAGTGAGCTGACGGACGATGTTTCACTTTCCAGCGGCAGCCTGTCGAACAAGCCGCGATCCACATCGGTGTGGTTGGTGGGCGTCGTTTCGATGAGGTCTGCGGCCTCTCCCGTAACCGTCACGCTGGTGGCTGCGGCGCTGATCTTTAGGCTAATACTCAGCTTGACAGGTACGGAGGACCGGACCTCGACATCCTGTGTATGCGGAGCGAAGCCGCTGGCCGTGACCTCCAGATGATAGGCGTTGAACGGGACGTTCGGAAAACTGAAGTTACCGGAAGCGTCTGTTGGAGCTGACCGCTCATAACCACTGACCGGGTCGTGGATGGTGACCGTTGCGTTGGCTACCACGGCGCCCGAGGGATCCAAAACCGTACCCGAAAGTGAAGTTGAGTTCGCTCCTTGCGCCTTCGAGAGGCGCGCGAAACCGAACAAGCTCCCTATCAAAAACAAGCTTGCCATCAGTGCTCGTTCAGTTCGCAACCGCAATAGGCGCGACGGTCGGCAAAAGTGATTCAAAACAGAAGCAAGCTTACAATCCGTACGAATATGAGAAGTCATCATGCCCTCCTGAGCTATGTATGGAGTTGGTTGTTATGAAAAGAGAGTAGAGTCGAGGCGCAACTCAGGAGAGGGGAGGGGCGCGACCGCGTAAAATTGGCAGATCGCAGGTCCGCGTTCTGGCGGGCGAAGCCGCCAGCGGGCGCCTCTGTGAGACGCAGGGCTGCGGCGCAGAAAACGCCGCCGTGGCCTGGGCGGTGCTTTGGTGAATAACGTTGCAGGCAGGACATTGCACATCTGCGGCGGCCGAGGCAGGTTGCTGGTTTGGGCTGACGGGCTGGAATGCTGCGGACCGCGGACCAAGCGGCAGTTCGTGGCAGTGTACGGCGGCCGTCCACAGGAGTTGAAACTGCGCGAAGAGAATGAGTATCGTCGCGACGGCGCGTGGAATCGGCTTCAGGTGCAAATGTCTCATGGCCAACTGCCAACTACAATTATCCGAGTACTGCCCACATCGCCTTGCAAAGCCCACTAAAAATTGGCGTTAGTATAATGATGCCCGACGCGGTGGGTAGGTTGCAACTGATTTCTTGCCGCTCCTACTTCTGTTGCAGCGACTTAATGTAGTCGGCGAGGTTGGCCACGCGTAAGCGAGCTCCCGACTCGTGTTGGTGTTCCATGGCCATGAAAATCGGACCCCACACCGGCATTTCTCTGGAGCCGTGCGCTGGCGCGCCAGCGGGGCCGGTGATGGTGTTGACAACCTGCGCCGACGGGAATTTGCCATTGTTCCTTCTGGAAAGAGTCGTCAGGTCTGCGGGCGGGACTTTTAATACGCCGGCAACCGGTCCATCGCCCTTTCCCTCTTTCCCATGGCACGAAGCGCAATACGCCACATACATCATCTTGCCTGAGGTTGCCGATGTGTGGGGGGTGGGAACCGTCACAACGTTAGTCTTCTGCGCGATACCCAATCCGCAAAGGGCGGCGAACGCGCTGCACAAAAGCACTATTCGGGAAATCATGATGCCCTCCTGAGCTGTGAAGTTGATTGTTATGAGAAGAGAGTAAAGTGGAGGCACAGCTTAGGAGAGGGGTGGGGCCCGACCGCGTAAAATCGGCAAATCGCAGATCCGCGCTCTGGCAGGCGATGCCGCCAGCGGGCGTCTGTGTGAGACGGTGGGCTGCGGCGCAGAAAACGCTGCCGTGGCCTGGGCGGTGCTTTGGTGAATAACGTTGCAGGCAGGACATTGCACGTCGGCGCCGGCAGAAGTTGGTTGCTGGCTTGGGCTGACGGGCTGGAATGTTGCGGACCGCGAAACAAGCGGCAACTCGTGGCAGTGTACGGCGGCTAGCCAAAGGAGCTGAAGCTGCGCGAGGAGAATCAGCGCCGTCGCGACCGACCGTGGAATTGATCTCCGGTGCAGAGGTCCCATGACAAGCCAACAACCACAAACATCTGCGCAATGCCCGAACGTCTTATAAAGCCCATGCTACGGGGTTAATCCTACTGATGCCTGAGGGGTTCGATTGGTTGCAAGTTATTGTTGGGGCGGGTCTAGCGGGGCGCGGCGGCGAAGCCTGTAGGGGGACGGCTTGCCGTCCCCATGATGGACGGGTAGGGCAAGCCCTACCCCTACCCCTTTTCAGAGCAGACCATGAAAACCGCGCGAAGCGCCTTGGAGTGCGGCGGCTTGACGCCGCCTTCGCACAGCCGGGACCGAAGGCCGTCCTGAGGGGCATTGCCCCGGACCCCAAGTCCCAAGGCGGCGTCAAGCCGCCG
>JBELAJ010000145.1:0-19432 GCA_049508935.1 Terriglobia bacterium
CTGCCACAGACGCGCCGTGAGATCCAACGCCTGCTGTTCACCTGGACCGGACATTGTGCGTATTGTGGTAGCAAAATTCGCAAGCCAAAGCGACCGCCTTAACTTAACGTAGTAGTACTAGTTGGCGCGGGCGCGGGGTCGTTGCTCTCGCAGCAAAGGGCCGGCCACGTGGAGAGGAATTCTTCACACCCACTGAAGGAGTAGATCAACATGCCAGCACCTCGAAATAATCCCGGAGACCCGGAGCGCCCGCAAGGCAGGCGAGAGGGTGGACCTCAAGGCCCCAAGAAGCAGTTCTTCCGGCGGCGCAAAGTGTGCAAGTTCTGCGAGGAAGCAATTGACGTCATCGACTACAAGGACGCGCGCCTGGTGGGCAGCTTTATTTCCGAGCGGGGCAAGATTCTTCCTCGCCGCCTTACCGGTACGTGCTCTACGCACCAACGCTCATTGAGCCTGGCAATCAAGCGCGCGCGCAACATCGCCTTGTTGCCGTTTGCAAGCGGAGCGTGAAAAGCAGGGGCTAGGTACTGGGGACTAGGGGCTAGGACTGGAAGTTCCCTTGGCCCTAGCCCCTAGTCCCTAGCCCCCAGGCCCCAGAAGGAGTTCACGATGGATGTAATTTTGCTTGAGAATATCGACAAGCTTGGATCGAGAGGGCAAGTGGTGAAAGTCGCTGACGGTTACGGGCGAAACTATCTTCTGCCCAAGAAAATGGCGGTTGCGGCCAGCGCGCAGAATCGTAAGTGGATGGAGCAGCAGCGCGTCCGGTTTCTTAAGATGGAAGCCAAGGAAAAGGGCGATGCGCAGGACCTTGCGACGCTGCTTCAGGGCGTCAGCGTTACGCTGACGCGAAAGTCCGGCGAAAAAGGAACACTCTTTGGTTCGGTCACGGCCATCGACATTGCCGAGAAACTGGCGGCCCAGGGCTATGTCATCGACAAGCGCAAGATCGCTCTCACTTCACCCCTGAAGGTCCTGGGCGAATACGATGTGCCGATCAAACTCCACCGGGACGTAACGGCATTCGTCAAAGTGAGAGTGGAAGGCGAAGGAGAGCCAAAGGCCCAACAACCCGCGGCCGAAGCACCAGCGCCAACGCCATCGCCGGCGCCCGCCCCCGCCCGGGAAGCAGAGCCGGCTGCCCAGTAGGCACGCGGCACAGTCGCGTACAGGCACGCCATGGCGTGCCCCTACCTAACGCAATTCGGTGCCCGTACAACTCCAGGGAAAATCTCCTCCGGACTGTTTCCGCTCTGCTATAATTCCTTCTGCGGTTTTTTCTCTGACAATCCAGGAACACTTTCCTTCCATGCCTAGCAATGCCGACCAGGAACGAGTAGTACCTCAAAATCTGGAGGCGGAACGGGCCGTGCTCGGCTCGATACTTCTAGATAATTCCGCCCTCAATCTCGCTTTGGAGGGAGTCGGGAAAGACGACTTCTTCTCTGAAGCGCACCGCATTACTTTCGATAAAATGATCGCCATTTCGGAGAGGAACCGCACCATCGACCTGGTGACGCTCTCCGAGGAGCTGTCCAAAGACGGGCAGATCGAAAAAGTTGGAGGAGCCGCTTTCCTCGCTGGCCTCACCGATGGCGTGCCCGTCGGAGCCTCCGTGGCGGTTTCCGAGTACTCCCGAATCGTCAGGGAAAAATCGATTCTCCGGCGCCTCATTAATGCCTCGCACAACGTGATTTCCCGCTGTCTCGAGGGGACTGACGACCCCGACACGCTGATCGACCTGGCTCAGAGCCAGGTGTTCGAGATCGCGGAGCAGAAAGTCCAATCGGGCTTCACCAACATTCGCGACATTGTGCGGACGAGCTTCGGCAGCATCGACGTTCTCTTCGAGCGCGGCCAGCGCGTGACGGGCATTGAAACCGGCATCGTGGATCTCGACAGCATGACCTCGGGACTCCAACCTGGCGAGTTGGTGGTGGTGGCCGCTCGCCCCTCCCTCGGCAAGACCGCTCTGGCGCTCAACATCGCCGCCCATGCCGCCATCAAGAACCAGAAGACGGTGGGGCTCTTCTCGCTCGAAATGAGCAAGGAATCGTTGGTGATTCGTCTCTTGTGCGCGGAAGCGGAAGCCGATAGCCACAGGCTCCGCAGCGGGTTCGCAAATCGCGAAGACTGGAAAAGGTTGACCCTTGCGTTGGGCCGCCTCGCGGAAGCACCGCTCTTGATCGAAGACATGCCCGCCTTGAGCATCATGCAGATTCGCACCAAGGCCCGCCGCCTGAAAATGGAGAAAGGGCTGGACCTCGTTATTGTAGATTACCTTCAGCTCGTCTCAGGCCAGGGGCGCTTCGAGAATCGCACCCAAGAGGTGAGTTACATTTCTCGCGGCTTGAAGAGCATCGCCAAGGAATTAAAGGTTCCAGTCCTGGCGCTTTCACAATTGAGCCGCGCCCCCGAGCAGCGCCCCGGGCACGGGCGGCCCCAGTTGTCGGACCTGCGCGAATCCGGATCGATCGAACAGGACGCCGACGTGGTGATCTTCATCTACCGGGAGCGCAGGCCGGCGGATGAAACCGAAGAGGATGGCGAGGCGGAACGGCGTGGAATCGAGATGAAACTGATCGTTGGCAAGCAGCGGAACGGCCCCACCGGCGACGTTCCCGTCGTGTTCATGAGACCGTATGCCAAATTTGCAAACTTAGCCCACGGCCAGAACTCGGACAACGAATAAGAGGTGTAGGAATCATGGGTGATTCCCGGATCTTGAATCTGGAATTTTGAATTTTGAATCGCGGCTCTGTTCTGCCGTTTTCTTGAATCTGGAATCTTGAATTTTGAATCGCGGCTTTGCCGCCCCGTGAGCCTTCTCAGAACCATCGTGAACCTTCCCGCCGACAAACTGCTTCGCCCCACCTGGGTCGAGATCTCTCTCTCCAGATTGCGCCGCAACTATGAACGAATCAGGCAACTCGCCGGCGAGCGCAAAGTAATGGCGGTGGTCAAAGCGGATGCTTATGGACACGGCGCGGTTGCGGTGGCGAATTGCCTTGCCCAGTGCGGTGCGGACTGGTTCGGGGTGGCAAGCGTTGAGGAAGCCCTGGAATTGCGAAACGTGGGCATCCAGCAGCCAATTCTGCTGCTGGGCGGCCTCTACATGAGCGATCCCGCGGACCTGGTGAAGTTTCATCTCACCCCCACCGTCTCCTCCACGGCTCGCCTTGACACTTACGCCGAGTGCGCGCAGCAGTACGGCCGGCCGATCGAATTTCATCTCAAAGTGGATACGGGATTGGGGCGGCTGGGAGTGCCGCCGGACCGGCTGGGGGCGTTCCTCGAGCATTACCTCTCGCTCCAGGGCGTGCGCTTAACCGGCCTGCTCACGCACCTTGCTTC
Source organism: Terriglobia bacterium (assembly GCA_049508935.1). Classification (GTDB taxonomy): domain Bacteria; phylum Acidobacteriota; class Terriglobia; order UBA7540; family UBA7540; genus CAVROP01. Next base: position 3,355 of record JBELAJ010000145.1, read on the forward strand.
CGGTGAGGATCTGGTGGCCACCCATACGGAACTGCAAGCTGAGCGGTTCCGCACCGCGCTTGCTCAGCTCAAGGCGGCGGGAATCGAGCCGGAGTGGATGCACGTTTCAAACAGCGGCGCGCTGCTCTCCCGGCGCGAGTTTCCGGAAAACATGATTCGCATCGGAGGCCTGCTTTACGGTTACTGCATGCCGCTCGTCCTGCCGCCGGACAAACAAATTCCGGACCTACCCGAGTTTGAGCCAGCGCTCACCTTCAAATCCCGTGTCGTCTACCTGAAGGACGTGCCCACCGGCACGCCCCTGGGATATGGCGAGGCTTTCTACACCCGGCGCCCCTCGCGTATCGCCACCGTGCCCGTGGGTTACGCGGACGGCCTCAACCGCGCGCTCTCCAATCGCGGCCACGCCATCGTGAGCGGCCGGCTGGCGCGCCTCGTCGGCAACATCAGCATGGACCTCTCGCTTCTGGATGTGACCGACATCCCCGGCGTCAACGTCGGCGACGAGGTCATGCTGCTCGGTCAATCGCCGGGTGCCTCGATCACCGCCCTCGACATCGCCCAGATGCTGGGCACTGTCCCCTATGAAGTCCTCTGCTTGATCGGCAAGCGTGTACCGCGGTTGTATGGAGTGTAGGGGCACGCCATGGCGTGCCCGTACCCACGCCATGGCGTGCCCCTACAGGCTACTTGGCTTTCTGGCCTTTGATGATCTGGCTCTTGTGCGCGCCCTTCAGAGTATGCACGAGGAACCCATCCGCGCCTTCCAGCCAGACCTCAGACAAAACGTGATCCGTCACGTATTCCGTATAGGATGGCGCGAAGTTCCCCACCACATCGAAGACAAGCTGGGGCTCGCCAAGTGGCGGGCTTGGCTGCGCGAGGCGCTTCGTGAAGGGAACCTGGAATTCCTTGCCAGTTGTTTCCTGCCGAAGCGTGAGCTGATTGTCGTCCTTCTGGGTGACCTGGTATACGCCGGCGGGAAGACTCTTGCCCCCGGCCTGGAACGTGTACGGTATCTTAAAAGTGCCCTGGGCAAAGGCGTCCGCAGCTCCCAAGATGAGAGCCAGCGCCGTTGCCGCACAAACTGCCAAACGCTTCATATGAACCCTCCTTCGTGGAGGCCTGAAATGCAGCCGAAAATCAGAACCATTGCCCTCTCCCTTGGGGAGAGGGTATCCTACGGCGGCGTTTTCATCAGCCGTCGCAGGACGGGTGAGGGGTTGCTTCCCAGCGTCACAATAAGAGCGAATTCAAACGGCAAAATTCAGATGGTTGAAAATCCGCGATCTGTTAAATCGCCAACCGTTTGCCATTTGACCTTTGCCATTTGAATTGTCCTTAGCCGTGCCTTTCGAAGCTGGTTCGAATGGTTGCGTAACCGACCCCTCACCCGTCACGCTCCGGCTGATGAAAGCGCCGGAGCGCGACACCCTCTCCCCAAGGGAGAGGGCAGACCGTTTATTGATTGCGCTCTCCCCAAGGGAGAGGGCTGTTTAATCAACTAAACGAACCACTCCTGCGTGGCGCTGCTGCGAGACGCCTGCGTAGACGGCACGCCATTCTTGACTGCCTCTTCCATGCCTTTTATGAACGTATCGATTTCCTCGAGCGTGGTGTAAATGTTCGGCGACACGCGCAGGGCCTGATAATCGAAAACCTGGTTGGGCGGCGCTCCGCCCACCAGCGGAACGACGATGATCCGGTATTTATCCATCAGGAACTTTGCGAGATCACGGACATCGATCCCTTCGATGTCCACGGCCGCCACGCCCCATGCCTGCGGAGGCTCACTGAAATCCGTCAGGACTTTGACGCGGGGATAAGCCTTGAGGGCATTGACCCAGCGCAGGTTCAGATAGCGCAACCGCGCGGCCTTGCGCTCCGTGCCGATCGCCTGATGGTAAGCCAGGGCCTCGCCCAGCGCCGCCCGGATGGCCCACGGGTGTGTCCCGATGGCCTCGAACTTTCGGATGTCGTCGTCCTGCTGTTCGGGAGCGGCCTGAAGGGGCCAGAATTTCGGAATCATCTCCTTGCGAACATACAGGCAGCCGTTCCCGATGGGCGCCAGCAGCCATTTGTGCAGGCTGACGCCATAGGCGTCGCACTCGAGTTCCCGCAGCTTGAAGGGGAAATGCCCCAGAGCGTGCGCGCCGTCCACAATGGTCACGATGCCCTTCGAGCGCGCCAGGCGCGAGATCCGCGCCACGGGAAACATCTGCGCCGTCAGGTTGGTGACGTGGCAGAAATGGAAAACTTTCGTGTTGGGCGTGATGGCCTTCTCGAACCGCTGGTAGAGATCGTCTCCCGTCGTGGGTACAGGGAATTGCAGGCGGGTCACCTTGAGGTTCTCGCGCCGCATGCGCTGGTCCCAGGTCGTCAGCATGCGGGGATAATCCTGCTCGGTTGTGATCACTTCGTCCCCGGCCTTGAGGTCGATTCCGTTCTGCGCGATTTGGAGTGACTCGCTGGCGCCGCGCGTCAGGGCCATCTCCTCCGCGTCGCATCCGAACTCCTCGGCCATGCGCAGCCGGATGGTCTGGATGCGGTCGGCAATCGGGCCTTGATAAAAGATGGGCGCCATGTTGATCATATCCATGTAGCGCCATTCCGATTCGAGCGCCACGCGTGGAGTCGGGCAAGTAAAGCCGTTATTCAGGTTGATAATGGTGCGATCCAATTTGAAGTCCAACTGGATTTCCCGCCAGTAAAACTCGTCTTTCGCCACCTCTGCGGGCGACTTGTCCGCAACCGATTGCGATGCCGCGAGCAGACGTTCGAGCCGCATCACTTTGGCAGCAGACGCAACCGTTCCGGCGGCTCCGGCGGCGCGCAGAAATGACCGTCGACTCCACGAATTAGCTCTCATTAAGACCTCCTTGGTCTTGGGGCGTTCATTTTGAGGTTCACATTATAAGGGAGTGGGGAAGGGAGTCAAGGCGGTCGAGGGTCGAAAGTCGAAAGTCAAGAGTCGAAAGTCGAAAGTCAAGAGTCGAAAGTCAAGAGTTGAGAGACCAAAAGACGCTGTCCAGGAGGATTCAGCCTACTCTACTTTCGACTGTCGACTCTTGACTGCTTCTCAGATAAAGGAAAAGCAACCCTCCCGCCGCTGCCGAGCACGCGAACTTTGCTGCGACCGGGAGGCTGGACGGAGAAAAGAATCCCTCGAGCACGCCTGCCACCACCAGGAGCGGGATGATTCCTAACGCCAGTCGAACTCCCTGCCCGCCGTAGTAAGCAACGGATTCGCGGCGCGGCATTTCACCGGGAAAGAGCAGGCCCCGGCCGAGCAGTAAGCCTCCGCCGCCTGCAATAAAGATTGCGGGCAATTCCAGGATTCCGTGCGGCGCGACAAACGACCAAAGCTGCAAGCTCATGCCGGCCTGCCAGCATGCCGCGCCAATCACCCCCAGCATCACGCCGTTCATCGCCAGCAGGTAAACCGTGCCGGCGCCGGCGAGTATTCCGGCGGCGAACATCGTGAAAGAGACGGTGAGGTTGTTGGTCATGATGGCGCTCGAGGCCAGCGGCTTGACGGTGACGACGGAGTGTGTCCACATCTCGCGCCGGTCAATCGTGGCGCTCATTTCCGGGCCCAGGAAGAAGCGCTGCAACGCAGGGTCGGCAAGAGTAACCAAGAACCCCGCTAATGCCCCGGCGATAAACAGCATGACCGCCAGAGCCGTGTATTTCCAGGTCTCCCGGAAGAGGCGCGGAAACTCGCGGCCATAGAAAGCCAAAATGAAGCGCGGCCGCATCGTGCGGCCCATGTAGATGAGGTTGTGGGCGCGAGCCAGAAGCTGATTGAGGTACCCGGCCCAAGGCCGGCTTAAAGGGTCCTCGCGCACCACGGCCAGGTCGGCGGCAATCTGGCGGTAGAGCAGGCTCAGTTCGCTCAGCTCCGCATAGGTTAGAACCCTCAAGCCCCGGCGCCCCGCCTTCTCAATCATCAAGGCCAGGCGGTCCCAGTACGGCTTGCGTTTTTCGATCCAGCGTGCGCTAATCATAAGTATCGGAATTCGAAAATCGAAATTCGAAAATGGAAACTGGAAAATCGAAACTGGAAACTGGCGGCTGTTCCGAAACTTCCAGTCCCCTGTTGCAAGCTAGATTGTCGAAACCTCTGTTCCGCGACTGCGACGCCTCAGAGCGGGCCGCCGACTGCTCCCCGAAGGGGAGCAAATTGAGTAGCCGGGGGTGAACCCCCCGGACCAAGCCCCACACCCCGTTTTCGGCACCCCTCTCCCCGCCGGCGGGGAGAGGGGCAAGCGGGTGAGGGGGCGACGTTTCCGGGGGCGTTGCCCCCGGCTATTCACGTCCAGCCCCTGCGGGACTGAGCGTTTGAACGGCCGTCGAAACGCCGGACGACATTCGGTGGCCTCGCGTCTACCGGGCGGGGTCGCTGCATTCCATGCTTCGCTCAGAATTACAAACACGATTGTCGATTATCCATTTTCCAGTTTCTATTTTCCAGTTTCTATTTTCTAGTTTCCATTTTCCAATTTCGAGCTTTTATGGATAGCTTGGTCATTGAAACCCCCGAACAGATTCCTCTCGAATTCCCGCTGGCGGGCATCGGCAGCCGATTTCTGGCGCTGGCTCTAGACACCGGGCTTCAGATAATCGCTTGGGCGGTCTTAGGTGGAAGCGCCTACGCCGTAGGATTGAGAGCGCTGCATCAGCCCGTTCGAAGTGTATGGATGACGGCCATGATTGTGCTTCTGTTGTTCCTCCTCCAATCCGGATACTTTGCGATCTTCGAAGCCATCTGGAACGGCCAAACCCCCGGCAAGCGCCTAATGAACCTGCGCGTCATCGAAGAATCCGGCCGGCCGATCACCGTGTACGAAGCGGTGGCGCGCAACCTGCTTCGCGTCATTGACAGCATCCCGGTGCTTTATGGGGTCGCCATCATCAGTGCTTTACTGAGCGCCAAGAGCAAACGCTTGGGTGATTACGTGGCGGGCACGGTGGTGGTGCACGAAAGGGCTCCCGTGCTGGCTGGCGGGCTGAGCTGGGAAACAGGGCCGCCTGCACACGGTGCGAGATTCGACGTTTCGCGCCTCACACCGGGGGAGTTCCAGTTGGTCGAAGCGTTCCTGTTGCGCCGCAAAGAACTGGCGGAAACCGTGCGACGCGACGCGGCACGAAAGATCGTGCAGCGCCTCTCCGCTCGCCTCGACCTGACCGCACAAGACGAGCAGGAGCCGGAAAAACTTCTCGAAACACTCGCCCTCGCCTATCGCGCCCGCGCCCGCTACGGCTAGCGCACACCCGCCACCCGTCCGTAGCGGCGGTTCGCGAACCGCCCCTACAACTCCTATGGCAACTACTCGCGGACGCCCACGTACCACAGGCTAGTGAGCGCCATTTCGCGCAGGGAGTAGAGAGTGCGCTGGTAGGAATCGGCTTCGATGGGGCTGTCGGGATCCGCTGAAGCGTAAGCGGTGATGCCCAAAGACCGAAACATCAGCTTGATCCTGTACAGGTGAAAGCCGTCGCTCACGGCGATGCAGGTATGCATCTGGCGCTGGCGCAGGAGGAGGGTTACAGCCTTGACGCTCTCGTAAGTCGTCAAGCTCCGCGCGTCCGCGAGGATTTTGGCTTCCGCCACTCCGCGTTGGATCAGATAATCACGCCCCACGCCGGCCTCGGTGAATTGCCGGTCGCCGCCGCTGCCGCCGGTAGTGATCACCAGAGGCGCGAGGCCGTGCTCCTCGAGGTTGAAGGCATGATCGAGGCGGGCTTTCAAGACCGGCGAGGGCGCTCCGTTATACTCAGCCGCGCCGAAGACCACGACCGCGTCGGCGGGCATGGCTTCGTCCCGCGCGGCCTCTGCGCGGATGGCCAGGTAGAGCGACCTCTCCGCATAGACTAGAGCCAGAACCGCCAGCAGCAGGATGCCGAGAACTCCATGGCGTACGCGCAGGTGAATCAGTCCAGGAACTCCTTCAATTCGGACTCGGGCACGCCGCCGGGTCGAAGAACGCGCACCCGCTCGCCCGTCAAGTCGAGCACCGTCGAAGCCAGTTCGCCTTGGGTTGGCCCGCCATCCAGGATGAGAGGTAGAAGGTCGCCGATCTGCCGGTCAACTTCTGCTGCGGTGGAACAAGCGGGCAACTCCGAAAGGTTGGCGCTGGTTCCCGTCAAAGGCCGCCCGGAAGCTTCGATCAGGGATGTAGCCAAGATTGCGTGTGGCCAACGAAGGCCAACCTTGCCGGTGTTGGCAGTGACCTTCAGCGGAATCTGGCGAGAGGCGGGAACCACCAAGGTCAGCGGGCCTGGCCAAAACCTCTTCGCCAGGGTGAAGAAAAGCTGAGGCGGATCGTGGGTCAGATCCGCCGCTTGATCAATAGACGCGACGAGCAGCGGAAGGGGCCGCTCCGAGGTCCGGCGTTTGATTCGGAACACCTCACTCACCGCCGCCAGATTGAATGGGTCAGCGCCCAAGCCGTAAAAGGTGTCGGTCGGAAAGGCAACCACCTTGCCTGCAATGATCATGCGCACTGCATATTCGAGCAGAAATCCCAATCGTGATTGGTCTACTTTGATCAGTTCAGCCATGTGCTTTACCGTGTGTCTCGGTGACCCGACAAGGGCTCGCGGCTGACCGTAACATAAGCTGCTCGACGGGTCAAGGCCCGCGCACGATTTGGTCTTCCGAAAATGTCCTTGACTTGTGCTCGTTTCATCGGTAAGAATAGGTCCAGTACCGTAATTATTGCGATTTCATTACTTCAATCTGAAATGGGGGTGTTGATCGTTTGGCTGAAGTAAGACTTCAGGACGGAGAGTCCTTGGAAAACGCGCTTCGCCGCTTCAAGCGTAAGGTGCAACAGGAAGATATCATAAAGGAAATCAAACGACATTCTTTCTACTTGAAACCTGGTGAGAAAAAGCGAGTCAAAGCGGCCTTGGCTCGCAAAAGAGCACGCAAAAAGGCCAGGCACGAACAGGATTAGGGTTGGAGAAGCAGCGCTGACGGGAAGGGCACAGGCCTCGCGGTGCCGGACCCTTGCGCGGTTCTCAGCGTGTGGGGCCCTGTTCGAGCAGAGGAGTGCACCGATGGAGTACAGGGACAGGGCCCTGAAGTGTATGGACTGCGGGGCGGAGTTTGTCTTCACCGCCGGGGAGCAGCTCTTCTACGCGGACAAGGGCTTCAAGAACGAACCCAAGCGTTGCCGCAATTGCAAGGCGAAGCGGAGTCAATCCCCGAACGACCAGACACACCATCGGGTGGAGACCACCACTACCTGCACCCAGTGTGGTAAGGAGACGACCGTTCCGTTTAAGCCGACTCAGGGCCGGCCAGTCTATTGTCGGGAGTGCTTTCAGCAACGGCGGGTTTCCGCGAGCCCCGCTTAATTCCACCTTCCATACTTCCCGCCTGGCAAACTCCGGGTAAAGTGTGCAATCCTAAAGCTCAGTTTGGGAAAGCGACGGCAGTCCGGCATCGGTTAGCTCGGCGCAGGGCAGGCGAACCTGTCGCTCGATCTTCGATCATGACTACGTTCCAGATTCTCAATTTCGGATGCCGTGCGAGCCAGGCGGACGGCGCTGCCATCAAGAAGCAGTTGCTCGAAGCGGGGCTTCACGAGGCGGAGGATGGCGCCGCGAGCGAGGTGGCGATTCTGAACACCTGCACTGTGACCGCCAGGGCGGATGCCGAGGTTCGGCAAGTGGTCCGCCGCATCCACCGCGCAAACCCGCGCTGCCGGATTCTGGTCACCGGCTGCTACGCGCAGCGGTCGCCCGCCGAAGTCGCTCAGTTGGGCGGGGTCACTTGGGTGGTTGGGAATTCGCACAAGCACGTAATCGCGGATCTGATAAGTTCGAACCTCAGCCAGGAGACAGGGGTCGGAACTCAGGAGTCAGGAGTCAGGAGTCAGGAGTCAGAATCGGCAGGGCAAACAGATCTTGTGCAGATTCGGCAAATCGAAACGGTCTCAGCGATTTCCAATCAGAGGGAAGTCTGTGTTCCCGCTCCAGCCGCGCAGGCGGGGAGTCTCCAGCAACCCTTGGTTTTGGTGGGAGAAATCAGTGAGGAATTCCATTTTGCTCCCGTATTTCCTGACGACCGCACACGTCCAACGCTGAAGGTTCAGGACGGGTGCAACGCGCGCTGCTCCTTTTGCGTGATTCCCTCGGTTCGTGGGCGCAGCCGCAGCCTGGCGCCGCAGAAGGTGATCGAGCAGGTCCGCGAACTCGAGAGCAGCGGATACAAGGAGATCGTTCTCTCCGGGATTAATCTGGGCAGCTACGGGCGCGACCTTGACCGCCGAATTACCTTTCTGAGTCTCCTCGAGAGATTGCTGGGCGAGACTGCCATCGATCGCCTGCGCATTAGCTCGATTGAACCGATGGACGTCACTCCCGCGCTCATCAAGTTGGCTGCGCACGAGCCACGCCTGGCGCAGCACTTTCACATCCCTTTGCAGAGCGGATGCAGCCGAATTCTCCGCCTCATGAACCGAAGATACTGGCCCTCACAATATGCCGAGCGCATCCTTGCCATCCGCGACCAAATCCCCAATGCCGGTATCGGCGCAGACGTGATGGTGGGATTCCCCGGTGAGACGGACCAGGACCACGCCGCTAGCGCCGCGTTCATCGAGTCGCTGCCTTTCACCTATCTGCACATCTTTCCGTATTCGGCGCGGCCGCAAACGCCCGCGGCCGCCTCGCCGCAGCAGGTAAACGGCCGGGTGGCCCACGAGCGAGCCCAAGAAATCCGAACGCTGCTCGCGCCCAAGCGCCAAACCTTCCTTCGGGCACAAGTCGGCCGTAAACTCTCCGCGCTCACCCTGGATGAATCGCAGGGCGGCGAGCGTGTGGCGCTCAGCAGCAATTACCTGAAGATTGTCCTGCCCGGCTCGAACCCTCCTCCCAATACTCTGACCGATTTCCAGATAGGGCGCGTTCACCAAGGACTGCTATTCGGGTTTGCCGATTAACGTTGAATCCCCGCTGGACAGACGGAGCGGAATTGCTCAGAATACTGTCTGACAACAAAGCCCCTGACTTCGGATAGCAGGGTGAGCGGGATGGTGTATCTTGAGCATTGCGGACACTCCGGCGCCGGACAGCATTCCCATCAGCGAGTATATCCTGGGTAACTTCGTTCCGCTGTCTCACTTGGCCCACGGCTGGGAAATACACTCCATGACCACGCTGAGTCCCGCTGAGGACCGCACCATGGCGCGGGAACCGGCGCAGGCGGTGCCGGAGAAGATCGCGGAGCGGATCGGCGCCCTTCGAGTCCTGATCGTTCCTTATATCGCTTGCCTGGAGTCAGGTGATGCCATCTCCGCAACAAAACCCAAGGGAGAAAGTCACACGGCCGCCTGGGTCGAGAGCGGTGAAAGAACCCACCTCATCCTTGCCTGCCGGGAAGTTGACGCCCACGATACGGGGTTCGAGTTCCTGGCCAGCGTCGCCGAATTGCTGCGGCCGCGGCTGACCGTCTCGGAATTCGCCACCTATGATGAACTCCTGGAAGAGGAGCTTCGCCACGGAGTGCGCGGCGAAATCGATGAGGAATCAATGACCGCCAAGCAGGCGCTGCTGGCCATTCGCCCCTGGCGCCGCAGCCGCCTTCAGTACGAGCCCTATCGAGACATCTCCCTCGTGAGCACGCTCGCTGAGTACATGCACGGATTGTGGCACGACGTGCAGATCCGCGTTGGACCTCAACACCTGCCCCTCCAGCAGTTGCGCCGCCGAATGAACCTGATGGCCAGACTTTTCCCGCCTAACCCTGGCTATGCCGTCTTCGCGAAGGAACTGGAAGAGGAACCGGCCGAGGAAGCTGGAAATCAGAAATCAGAAACTAGAAAATAGAAACTGGAAACTGGAATCCGGGCCGCGAAGGCCGCATATGCTGTCATTCCGAGCTAAGCGAGGAATCTCACTCGGGTGTCCTGACCCAAGATCAGGGCGAGATTCCTCGCCTCGCTCGGAATGACACTATAGAAATGAGGAGTGCTCCGTGGTGAATGTTGTTTAGCGGCTTTCCGCCAAGCGGACGCGGATATCGACGGCACGGAACTCGTCGGCGTCTGGAAATACCATCAAGGGATTGATGTCCATCTCAGCGAGTTGGGGCAAGTCTTCGACGAGTTGGGAGAAGCGCTCGAGGATTTCCGCCAGCTTCTCCATATCGACGGAAGGCTCGCCGCGCACGCCTTCGAGAAGGCGGCTGCCCCGGATCTGGCGGATCATCTCCCGCGCCTCGAGGTCGGTGATAGGCGGCACGCGAAAGACAACATCCTTGAAAGTCTCGACGTAGATGCCCCCCAGGCCGAACATTACTAACGGCCCGAATTTGGGGTCGTGAGTCATCCCGACAATGACCTCGCGCCCGCCGCGCACATAGTCCTGAACCAAGAATCCCATCTGACCGTCGGCAGGCGCCGAATCCGGCTGACGGCGTTTCACTTCTTCCGTCATTTTCCGGGCGGCGTCCATCAACTCCTCCGGCGTGTGGATATCAAGCGTCACGCCGCCGGCCTCCGTCTTGTGCACAAGGCCAGGCGCCACCGCCTTAAGCACTGCCGGGTAGTTTACTCGTCGCGCTATCTCGCTTAGCTCTTCCATGTCCTTCGCGTGCGTCGATCGAGCGGCGCAAATGCCATAGCACTCGACAAGCCTTTGCGCTTCCAAGGGAGTCAATTGGGAACGCCCTTGGCGGCTGGCATCTTTTAGCAGTTCCGAGGCTGCTCCGCGATCCACGTCGAAACTCCGAACCTTGCCGAGCGGCTTCTCGCGCCACTGGCGATAGCGGTCCAGCGCCGCCAGAGCGTGCACAGCCGACTCGGGGAACAAGTAGATGGCCATGTGGCCGGGATGTTTCTCGTTCAGCTTCTGGAAGAATTCGTCGGGGGCCATGAATACGCCAAAGATCGGTTTGTCACACTTCTTTCGTACCGCCTCGAGGCCTTCGACGATTTCCATCGCATCGATCATCATGGGAGGAACAAACACCACCAGGAGAGAATCGATCCCTTCATCCTCGAGAAGTATCTGAGCGCAGGCGTCGTACTGGCTGCGGCCGGAACGCGGAGTCATGTCGATAGGGTTCTGCACGATCGCCTCGGGCGGCAGGAGGCGGCGCAGCTCCTGGCGAGTCCTCGGAGATAGCTCGCCAATCCGCAGCCCAAGATTGACGGCCCGATCCGTTGCCATGATGGCCGGGCCACCGGCGTTGGTCAAAATCCCCAACCGGTTGCCACGCGGCAGCGGGTTCTTCGACATACCCATAGCCAAGTCGAAAAGCTCTTCCACAGTGTTCACCCGGATAACTCCAGATTGCTCCAGCAGCGCATCCGCAGCGAGATCGAGACCCTGGAGCGCTGAAAGCGCTCCGGTGTGCGACATGGCTGCTTTTGCTCCCGCCTCAGTCCGGCCCGACTTGACGGCCAGAATAGGCTTGCGTTTCGAGATGTGGCGGGCAGTCTGCATGAAGGTCTTGATATCGCCGATCGACTCCAGATACATGAGAATCAGGTCCGTGTTGGGATCATCTTCCCAGTAACGCAGCAGCTCATTGGGCGAGACATCGGTTCGGTTGCCCAGGCTTACAAAGTAGGAGAAGCCGAGGTCGAGTTGATGGGCGATGTTCAGGATGGCTACTCCCAGCGCTCCGCTTTGCGACATGAAGGCGATCCGCCCGGAAAGCGGTAGTGTGGGTGCAAAGGTGCAGTCCATGTGAACCGCCGGGTCGGTGTTGATTAATCCCATGCAGTTGGGTCCAATCATGCGCATTCCGTAACGGCGGATCTGCGCACCCAGTTCAGCCTCCATTTTCCTGCCTTCTTCTCCCGTCTCAGAAAACCCCGCCGTGATCACCACGAGTCCCCTGACGCCCTTCTTCCCACAATCGTCCACGACCTCCCGCACGGAGTCGCGCGGCACCACGATAATCGCCAAATCCACCGGGTCAGGTATGGCGCTGACCGAAGCATAGGCTTTCATCGAGTGAATGAAATCCGCCTGGAAGTTCACGGGAAACACCATGCCCCGGTAATCGAATTCGACCAACTGGTGCAGAATCTGCCGGCCGATCGAGCCTGGCTTTCGCGAGGCGCCGACCACCGCAATGGACTGTGGTTTGAGGAGGGCGTCAAGGGGATGCATAAGGGCTCCTTTCGCGCCCTCTCTTTTACTCATATTGGCCGGGTTTGCCAAGCGAAGAAAAAACGAAGAAACGTCCAGTCCGAAGATTGCTCAGACAGACGGGCAGATAGGCAGATGGGCGGGTGGGCAGTTCGGCAGATTTGCAGCGGTTGTGGGCCTTGGGCCTACTCCTCGGAATGACAGCCATGTCACCCCCGCGAAAGCGGGGGTCCATCGTCACTGAGGGCGACATTGGATTCCCGCTTTCGCGGGAATGACGTGACTTGCGACGCTGCGGAGATCCTTGCGATTTCGTTCCTAGCCTCGCAACGCCCTATGAGTGATCCTCTCAAGCCCGCTCACGGATTGCTGGGACGATTCTGTGCTTTCCCGAAATCGGATTGCACCTGGGTATAGTCCGACGGAATTGAGAACAGCGCAGCGTCGAGCGAGTCGCTCGAGTACCCCGTGACCTGAACGGTCATATCCATGAATGATCCCGGCGTTGCAGGCGGCGCCGGCGGCAAGCCCGCGGTATCTCCGCCGGCGGAACCGCCCTGGGACGACTGGTCCTGCTGTTGTTTCTTCTTACGGCCGAAACCGCCCAGCATGCTGCCGAGGCCCTTCGTAATGGCGTCGCTTGGGCTGTTGATTTGCCCTGAGGGCTGCGAGTTTGTTGATGAGCTCTGCGTCTGTTGCGCCTCACTGCCCTGCGGCGCGGTTTGCCCGTTCGCCGCCATTCCCATGCTCACATACTGGACCAGGGGGAGACCCTTCAGCGCACTCGCATTCTGCCGCAGTTGGGCCATGCCTTGCGACATCTGCGGGTTGCCAGTTCTTTCGCGAGCTTTTTGTTGAACTCCGTCAACTCTTCGTATCCCGGAATGTTGGGTGTAATCCAGGAATTCGACTTCACCCACATCGAAGCCGACTGCCCTTGGGCCTGGGGGTCGGTGCTCGACATCTCCATGTCGATGCGCATCAGGACTTCGCTGGCCGGCAAGTTCAGAACCGTCGCCGTCTTGCCCGTCGGCGTGACCTCGACTTTGGGAGTCATTTGGACCTGGGGCTGCTCGCCCTGGGGCTGGGGCCGACTGGCCTTCTCCGACTGCACATTCTGGCGTGCCTGCTCGACCGCAGCCTTCATCTGGTCGAAAGTCATGATCCAGTAAGTGCGCTTCTGGTTGTCGATCGAAATCATGCGCCTTCCATCGAGATCGATAATCTGGCTATGACCGTCGCCGTGATCTTTGCGCATCATGTTGCCCTTCACATACGTCGTGGTTTGGGTCGGCTGCATCCCCTGCCGCGCCTGCTTGCTGAAGGCGCCCGCGAATTTCGCGAGGCCGGCCATGGCGCCGCCGGTCACCTTCGAGGACTCGGTATACTTGAAGTCTCCGTAGACGGGAAAAGTCGCAAGGATCAACGTACCCACACAGAGAGTTGTAATGTTCCTGATCATGCCTGCCTCCCAATGGAATATTTCTAACTAGGTCATGCCCTGCCGGTAATATACACCTGACGTCTTCGACCTGCAATGGTCTTCCTGCCTCGCGACGCTATCAAACGCGTCGGGCGCTAAAGTCGAGGCTCTAACTTGATACGGGTGGGAGTGTTCCACCCTGTCATTCTGAGCGAAGCGAAGAATCCCCGCAGTTGGTTCGGCGCGGAACTGCGGAGATTCTTCGCTTCGCTCAGAATGACAGCGCGGGAGCTGGCAGCTTTCCTTCCTACACTTGTCGCGCGCCTAACGCCTTGCTTGATCTGAGAAATCTGAGTAATCTGTGGACCATGTCTAATCGCACAGCTACGCGATACTTGATGGGCACGGCCTGCGCCGGATTATTCACGTTTGGAGTGATGACCTCTTTCCTTGGCGCCACTCTTCCTGAGCTGAGCGCCCGCCTGAACTTCGATTTGCCGCGCGGTGGCGCACTTTTCAGCTTTCTCTATCTTCCCCAAATCCCCATGGTGTTTCTGGCCGGGCCGCTGATAGATCGCTTCGGCAAGAAGCCCATCCTGGTTGGGGGCTTCTTTCTTTGTGCTGCGGCGCTGGTTGGAATCGCCTATGCCCCCAGCTATGCGGTGTTGGCCGCGCTTCTCGTTGCGCTCGGCTTGGGTGGCGCCTCCGCCATGAGTGCTTCCAACACTCTCATTCCCGATCTTTACCCTGATAATCCTTCCTCCCCCTTGAATTTGGCAGGTGTATTCTTCGGCGTCGGCGCGATATTCTTCCCGTGGCTGGTGGCTCTCATGGCTGCGCGGCTGGGTCTGGTTCTTACCATCTGGCTGATTACGGTGATGGTGGCCGGGGTCGCGCTGGTCGCCATTTTGCAGACCTTTCCGCCTGCGAGTTCAGGCGGTGGGTTTGATTGGTTGGAGGTACGTCGGCTGGCCCGCGACCCGGCGGTGATGATACTGGCTCTCGTCTTGTTCTTCTATTCCGCCATCGAGATCTCGACTGCCGGTTGGAGCCGGACCTTTCTCGAGCGGGACCTCCACGCTCAGCCGCAGAGGTCCGCGGTCATCCTGACGATGTTCTGGATTGCCATGATGGTGGGGCGCCTCGCGGCGAGCCAGGTGGTGAAGTGGGTGCGCGGGCCAAAACTTCTTATTGGCGCGGCGCTGGGCGCGGTGTGCGGGCTTTTGGTAGTTGTCATGGCGCACTCGGTCGTCGTGGCTACGGTGGGCATCATTATCTGCGGCTTGACCTATGCGCCGGTATTCCCCACCACGGCTGGAACTGCCAGCACATACTTCCCCAAGTTGTTCGCCACGGTCTTCGGCATGCTCATGGCCGTGGGCTTATCCGCTGGAGTAATCCTCCCTCTCGTCATTGGATACGTAGCCAAGACCGCAACCGTCAGGGCAGGTATCTCCCTGGTGCTTGCTTTCGCTGTTCTCTTGACTGCCGTGCAAGCGATTTTCCTGGCGTACGAACGCCGGCGGCTGGTCAGGCAGGTTGGCAGGTAGGCAGGTGGGCAGATCGGCAAGCAGAAAGATGGGCGGTAGGAAAGTGGGCAGACGGGCAAGTAGGCAGATGGGCAGGTGGGCAGATCGGCAGGGCTGCCCGGGACTTTCCCCTCTTCCCCTTGGGGAAGAGGGTGGCCCGCGCCGGCGCTGTCATCAGCGGGCGCGGGTCAGGTGAGGGGTTGCCAGGACAGGAGTATAATCGCTTCATGGCGGAAACCGAGAAAACAGCCGTGATATGCCCATCTTGCGGTAAGCCGACCAGGACCGGCTTTGCCGCGGATATTGAGACCTTACGCACCAACCTGGGCCAGCGCAATAAACCCAACGACTACAAAACCAAATGCCAGAATTGCGGAGCGTGGATCTTCTGGAGCAAGGCAGAGTTAGTGCCGGAACGCCTTCTCAACCAACGGCCACAAGATCCAAAATAGCCACCACATTTCGTCCGGTGAACTCACGCTTCTAATCCGGGCGGGCAGGTTCTTATGAATCGCCGTGAGTTTCTTCTATGTTCGGCCTCCACGCTGGCAATCCCCAAATCCCATACGAAAGCGCGGGACCTTGATTGCGAAATCGCCGTGATCGGAGGGGGCGTGGGTGGCTACGCGGCTGCGCTTGCTGCCCTGCGAAACGGCAGGCGAGTCATCTTGACGGAAGAGACGCGCTGGATCGGCGGGCAACTCACAGCGCAAGCGGTTCCCCCGGACGAGCATCCCTGGATCGAACAGTTCGGCTGCACCCGTAGTTATCGTGCATATCGCGAATCGGTGCGTGAATACTACCGGCGGAACTATCCCTTGACCGCGCAAGCGCGTGCGCGCAACGAGCTGAATCCGGGAAATAGTTCGGTGTCACGGCTCACCCACGAGTTTCGCGTTTCCGTCGCAGTGCTGGAGGCAGGCCTTGCCCCCTACGTAGGCGGCGGTCAATTGCTCGTCCTCCTGGAACACGTTCCCACCTCCGCCGAAACGGACCGTGACCGTGTGACGAG
>JBELAJ010000146.1:0-16268 GCA_049508935.1 Terriglobia bacterium
AGGCGGGGTAGCAACGGGAGTGGCGGCGGGCACCTCGATGATCACGGCCTCGCTGTCAGGGATCACGAGCAACTCCGCGACGCTCACGGTGACGGCGGCGACGCTGGTATCGATCGCGGTGGTGCCGACCACGGCCTCCATCGCGGCGGGGACCACGCAGGCCTTCACCGCTACGGGCACCTATAGCAACAAGACCACCCAGAACCTCACTTCCACGGCGACCTGGACATCCTCGAACACCGCGGCAGCGACCATCGTCTCGGGCGGCGTAGCAACGGGAGTGGCGGCGGGCACCTCGATGATCACGGCCTCGCTGTCAGGGGTGACGAGCAACTCGGCGACGCTGACGGTGACGGCGGCAACGCTGGCATCGATCCACGTCTCGCCGACTTCGCTATCATTCGGCAATCAGGCGCTTGACACCACGAGCGTCGTCAAGGAAGTGACTCTTACCAGCACCGGCACGACGAACCTGAACATTTCGAGCATCACGATTACAGGAACGAACGCGGGCGACTTTGCTGAGACCAACAATTGCCCCGCGAGTATGGCGCCGGCAGCCAAATGCACCATCAGCCTGACTTATACTCCAACGGTTCTGGGCGCAGAAACGGCCAGCCTCGCCGTGGCCGACAACACCGCGAACAGTCCTCAGACTGTCACCTTGTCCGGCACTGGCGAAGCGCCGGTAGTACTGAGTCCGACTTCTCTGAGCTTCGGCAACGTGGGCGAGAATAGTCCGAGCGCATCCAAAAGCATTACGTTAACCAACCACCAGGCCGTGGCGCTGACCATCAAGGGTATCACCCTGAGCAATCCCGATTATACGGAGACGAACACTTGCAACGGCAGCGTGGCGGCGAAGGGCACCTGCGCCGTCAGCGTGACGTTGACGCCGAGCATCCTGGGAGCGGACGACGCCACCCTCAGTGTGGACGATACTGCATCGAACACCCCGCAGACGGCCTCGCTGACAGGGACGGGCATCGTGCCGGCTAAGTTGTCGGCGACGTCGCTCGGTTTCGGCAACGTACCTCAAAGTACCCCGAGCGCCTCCAAGGACATCACGTTGACCAACAATGAGGACGTGCCGCTGACCATTTCGAGTATCGCGACCGGGAATCTCGACTTTACGGAGAGGGATACTTGCGATGGCAGCATTCCCGCGAAGGGCAGCTGCGTCATGACGGTCACGTTTACACCCAGCATCATCGGGGCAGAGACGGGAACCCTCACCGTAACCGACGCTGCCTCGAATAGCCCGCAAACCGCCTCGTTGTCGGGCACGGGCATCGTGCAAACGAAGGTCGTACCCGCCTCATTGACGTTTGCCGCGCAGAAGGTGGGAACCAGCAGCGCCGCCAAGAACGTGACGCTGACCAATAACCTCTCCACCGCCTTGACGATCGGTATCATCACGTTCACGGGCGCTGACCCAGGTGACTTCGCCGCCCCGACGAACACTTGCGACTCGAGTCTGGCGGCAAAGTCCACCTGCACGATCTCCGTCACCTTTACGCCGGGGGCGACAGGCACTCGCACCGCAACGATGAGCGTCAACGACAGCGCGAACAATAGCCCGGAGACGGTGGCGTTGACGGGAACCGGAAAATAAAACAGGCGCTTCCACCTGCGCGTCCAATGTATTGGGTTGCGCGCAGGTGGCGCGTGGCGGTTTTTGTGGAGTGCCGGGACAAGCGAGGCGCCAGTTTCAAGCCGCCAGCGAGACGAGAGAGAATCGATTGTCGCCCGCAGAGAAAGTACGCTCTGTTCGTTCACATCGATTGCCGCGCAGAAGCATTAATCGCGCTTCTCATCGCAAGTTTAGACTGCTCAGATACTTCCGGCGCTGTGAGCGATCCGACCTCTAAAGTCCCGGTCGAAGGAGTTAGTGCTGACACAGCACTCGCTGGGATAGATCGCGAGTTCTGACGGCGCAGTGTAGACTTACCACCATTCAATTTGACGGATATGTCGGCTTGCGGGAAACTAGGCACTGCGGGGTACACCTACCACCCAGAATACGTTCTTGATCGTCGCGTTTGTTATGAACGTCCGGATTACGATTCAATTCGGAGTGACCCACTTCCTCGAGATCTGTGGATTCTGCTCTAGACTTTTTGCCGCGTCCCCGCCGATGCGGCTTTCAAGGCCTGGTCCCCTCAAACTGATGATGTCGGCTCCTTTCATCCCGGTCCTACCATGGGTACAGCAAGGCCCCCTCAAGGCAAAGCCACTGCACACCCCGTCCAACCGATCGCGACTGGGCTCTCGCGCATACCCACGGCCCTATTGATCAATACTGAAGGCGTCCACTTATTCGCCGGCTGTTTTCGTCAAGAATCACAAACGTTTGTTCCACGCCTTCAGAACTACCCTCAATTGCCAGCCCACTGCGGGCTGCGCTGCTGATTCGTCTTCGGTCTGTCTCGCGGTTTAACTCGCTTGGTCACATCTCCTTTTCTGCCCTGCTTCTCGCGGGCACGGCAGGCGGGCGAATACCCGTGCGCCTTGCGGACGCACGCTCGGCTTCGTCGCCACAGCGACGCCCTCCGGGTTGCGGTCCCTCCGAAAAGCCGCCCCAGGAGCCCGCGCCCCCTGCCTCTGGTGGTGCCCCGCGAGAAGCAGGGCAGAAAAGGAGATAAAAACATGACCGAGCAAACCAAAATTCGACAGACCGAAAACAGCAGCGCAGGCCCGCAGGGGCACACAGTGAGTGCGCGCGTGAGCGCTGAGAGAAATGAGAGAAAGCCCATGGTTTCATGGGCAGCATTGTTAGACGAAGCCGTCAAGAAGCCGGGCTTCATCCACGACGCTTACACCCGTTTCCATAATTACAGTCTGGGAAACCAACTTTTGGCTTTCTATCAGTGCGCCGAGAGGGGAATCCAGCCCGGTCCACTCGCTTCCTTTCGCAAGTGGAAAGAGTTAGGCCGGCACGTGAAGAAGGGCGAGAAGGCCCTCACGCTTTGCATGCCCCTCACGTGCACACGGACCCGCACGCTGAAAAAAGACGACGGCACCGAGCAGTACGAGCAATTCACCTATACCCACTTTACCCTAAAGAATCGCTGGTGGGTGTTAGCCCAGACCGAGGGCGTGGAGTTTCAAGCGCCGGCCATTCCCGAATGGAACGAGCGGAAGGCGCTTGCAGCTCTGAACATCGAGCGCGTCCCGTTCGAGAACCTGGATGGGAACGTGCAGGGTTACGCCCGGCGCGGCGGTAAGATCGCCATCAATCCGCTTGCAGCCCTTCCCTTCAAAACGTTCTGCCATGAGCTGGCCCACTGCCTGTTGCACTGCCAGGAAACCGACCTTACCGACACCGACCAGACGCCGCGCAACGTGGCAGAAGTCGAAGCCGAGGCCGTGGCCTTGTTGTGCTGCGAATCGCTCGGCTTACCCGGCGTCGAGTTCAGCCGAGGTTACATCGAGTCCTGGAGCCAAGGCCAACCGATCAGCGAACGCAGTGCTCAGCGTATCTTTCACGCGGCTGATCGGATCCTACGAGCGGGAAAACCTCCTACGGCACGCCGGCAGAACGACGAAGCCGAGTTAGCTTAGCCGCCCCGATTCGTCACCAGCCTGTTAATCGCGGCCGGGTCCCTGCGGGGTTCTAACCCGCTGGGACCCCTTCGCATATTCGGTGAGTCCTTTCAGCGTAGAGGCACCGATTCGAGCTGAAGGCGAAGGATCTCCTGTTGGAGCGTTCGCTCAACCTCCGTTTGGTGCGAGAGCGAGCTCTCCAAGATCAGAATCTTAACGATCAGGCCTTCCTTATTCTCCCGGCGCAAGCGGGAAGCCTTCGCCCGTAGCCCTTTACGGTTTCGAGATTCGAGTTCACCCAGTGCAGCCTCCAGCTTCGGAGCAGGCCGATGGCGGATGGCATGCCGCCGGTGCTGTTGATATGGTTCGCTGCGCTGGATCGTTGACTGGGAAACACGAACACCCGATTGAGCGAAGATGGCACGCTGTAGAGCGGCGGTGGTCAACCGCTGACTCTCTTTCCGCAGCGTTTCCATCCCCGCGGCGATTCGTGCCGCTGTCTCAGCATTCTTTTTTTCCCATAGCGGCCGAAGCCATTCCGGGGTTCTTGATCTACCGGTTACACTGTTCATGGCTGTCATGACTCCCTCCGTGATTAACAGTAATGGCCTGGCGCCGGTCAGCGCGGGCGATCTCGATCAATTCCATCTCTTTTAGCATCAGGTCGCAATCGGCTTGTAACTGATTCATCTGCCGCTGCTCGGCCGGCAATCTCTCTCTGGTAGCCCACTGTTCTTGCTGTTCGGCCCATGTCTTTTTTCGCTCGATCTGATAACGCTTGTCCGGATCGGGCGCATTGCCAGCGCAGCCGATACACGCAAACTTGGCTGGACAAAAGTTCGAAATTACGCACGTGCCTCCAATCACTTCGGTCAGCGCGCCAATCTTGCCCTCCGCCTCCCGCAGCATCCGCCCGACCTCGTCCGGCCTCCTCAGCGCTTCGGCCGCTACGTCGATTCGATCGACAAAGATCATGTCCGCCGCGTCCATTACTTGCGTCCGTGTTGGTTGCGCGTAGTACCGGGTGACGGTGGGATCCCGTTGATGAAGAAGAGCCGCCAAGACTTCGATGGGAACGTTCAGGCTCGCCATCTCGGTCGCGAACGCGTGCCGAAGCAAATGGGAAGTGAGGTGAATGCCTGAGCCATCCGAAGCCGTGATGCATCCGTGAAGCAGAAAGCGCAACGCATCGTTTAGGATGTTCTGTTCCAGGCTGCGTTTCTTCCATTGAAAAATGTAGCGATCGGGTCGTATTTTCGCCGGCTCAAAGGGCACGATCGGCAGCTTCTTCGAACCGCAGCATTCGCGCAGAAAGCCAATCACTTCCATCAGCAGATCCTTTGTCTTATTGTCGATGAAATAGTCTGCACGCTGCTGGCGTCCCTTCGGAATCATACGCAGCAGCCACCGTGTTGTCGCCTTTGGACCCACGTTAACGAGTTGTTTGATGCACTCGGGGTTTTGGGCGATCTGTTGGACCTCACCGAGGCGGGCGCCGGTTTTCGTTTGCACTTCGACAAGCAAGTTGCCGAAAGAGCATGTTGCCAGAATGCCGGTGACGGGCAGGAACACCATTCCATGGTTTCGCAGCAGCCAGAATAAATCTCTGGCGTTGGGCGACGACGCCGAACCCGTGAGGCCGTTCGCGGGCCATGCTTGAGACTGCTTGTATCCCCACTTGCGATTAAAAGAGCGCTGTGCGTCGCGAACTTCGGGATCGGTCGAACTGGTGAACATGGAGTTCTCATAAAACTCCGCGAACCAGAATGGCTCAGCGTCGATCTCCGGTTCGAGGCTCTCAACACCCAGAAATTGCACTTCGTAAGCATGGTTCTCGGGCGAAGTGCGGGTCTCCCGCCGCCCTCTGGCCCGTTTGGACGTGGAATCTCGAGTCGGCCACAAGGTCCACACTAGGTCGAAAATCGACTTGGTATCCCACAGGCAGAGGTGAACACGCTGCTTTACGCGCCGGCCGCCTCGAGTCGTCGCAGTTTCGTCGTAACTGAAGCGGTGAGGCAGCACCACACCTTGGGTGGTGATGTGGCGAATAGCCTCGTCCGTGGCCTGTTTGAGCCGCATCGCCTGGTTGAGTCTCAGACTCGCCACGTGCCTGATCTCATGAAAGCGCGAATGGACGACATCGGTTTTGGCCTTCACTCTTTCTCGCTGGGTTTCGATCACCGATTTCAAAAGAGACCATTGCCGGAGTTTGCGACGGTCTGCGACAGGTCGAATGAAGAATGGCGCCATCCTGTTTACGTCTTCGGCAGAAAGCTTCGCCGCATATTCGCCGAAGCTGTGATTTACATGATTCCACTGTTTCAACAGCCGAACGCGATGATGGTCGGTAAACCCGTGGCCGATCTCCCGCCGATAGAGTCGCGCGAATAAGTCGTAGGGATCGATGGAGGTGACATCGGTCATTGATGTTTCCAACATCAGACTCTGCATGCCGCTCGCGAAACAGGTGATGTAGCCATATACCGAAATCTCGGGAATACCAACGTCGATGAGGGCCAGCAGAGTCAGGGTATTTCGGAGTGAAGGGTCGCGGACCCTTGCCAGGTAGGCCAGAATCTTCCCGCCGGGAACGGGCCACCGGCCGGGATGTAGTGGGTCCATGCAGGTGTGGGGAGCGGTGGCGATGGCAGGCGAGACAATCCTAATGAGGTAGTCCAGGTTACGCTGCTGCGACGCTGGCGTCTGTACCTCGAAAGTGGACGTATCCACTCGCCGGCGCCAGGCGAGCACACCCGGCCGTACTGCCCGGACGCTCAAGTCCAGATGGGAGGCCAGACGCGCAACCGTCGGGCTGCCTCCCTCCCGCCAAAGCGCTTCACAGACCGCCACAATCGGCTCCGTCGGAACCGGCTTGCAACGTGGCCATTCTGGACCAATTTCAGAGAGCAGACGTCGAGTGGCTTCTTGAGAGGTCGGCATTGTCTTCTCCAAGTATGAAGGCCAGGTCTTGTTCCGCCTGCACCGGCACGGTAGGTTGGTCCTCTGTCGAGCTGGACTTTGCGAATCTATGCCCTCTTCGATCCATTTCGCGATGGATCCGGCCAAGCCGAGCTAGAAAGCGCTCCCGCCGCTGCAGATGTTCGTAGGTCTGCATGGTTCGTTCGCCGGAGCGCCAGCCCATGTACTCGATCAGTTCGGTTTTACGACGTCGCAGCTCGCCTTCGGAATGGCATTGAGCCTCGATGTTTCGTAGGGCGTTGGTGACAAACCAATGCCGTGCCGAATGGGGATCGGCATCGATTCCTGCCTTCCTGAGCGCGGGCTGCCAGTAGTGGTCCCGAAATAACTGCGTCGAAATCGCCGTGCCGCGACGAGTAACGAAAATTGGGATATCGTGCAGCCGCGGTGCGTAATTCCTCATTAAGGTTTCGAGCTCTCCGAGGGAGCGAGCTGTCCCCGCGCTGCTGTGCGACTCGTTGAAATACATCTGGTACATCTTGGCCGTCGGCGAGGAGACCATCAAAAACTTGGTCCGACGCCCCTGGCTTCCCTTGTTGAGTGATGTGAATCGATTCATGAAGTGACTGACGGACCAATCAGCTGCCGTTAATGCACAAACCTCCGAAATTCTCGCCCCCGACTCGAACAGGGTGCGAGCGATGCAAAGTTCGCGCAGCTTCCATCCGAACGCCTTCCCGGCCGCATAAACGAGATGGGGGAAGTTGGGGTCGTCGATCGTTTTAGGCACCCACTCGTCATTTATCGAACGAAAGTAATTCTGCGAAAATCGTAACCTTCCCAATGGCGGATCGACCCCGCTGGCGGCCGGCATGGGAAAGCGGCCTTCCGTCGAACGCACTGCCTCCCGATAGGCGCGTCGAACGTCTGCGAGAATCGATGCCGCCTGTTCTTGCAACAATGGATTCGCGTGTGGATAGACATGGCGAGCAATGAGTATCTCGTAGAACTGCTTGAGGGCCGCCAGGAGTGTGCGTACGTTGATCCGGGTTCCACGTCCTCGCTCGACATATGTGACAGCCAGTCCCAGGCTGTCAGGTCGCACGGTCACCTTGCAGTGCGCTCCCACTGTCAGATACTCACGGACCAGATGGCGTACCTCCTCGGGCGAACCAAGCAGGCTCCAGCGGTTCTGCAAACTCAGCGAATCGGTCGAAGCCCAGTTGGCCAGTGCCAGGACCTCCCGTACATAAACCCGAATCGAAGCTTGTGATAGCGAATGGCGCAGCTCACTGGCGAAGACAGTCAGTGGTAGGTCGGGCACGCCCGTCGCAGACACGACCACCTGCGGCCACGCATCGCTCCAGCCAGGGATGAGCCTGTAAGTACTCGCCATGAATCCTCCCTTCCGGTGGGCACGCCCGCGGTCGGGTTCAGGCTCAGCTCCAGTCGCCCTTCGGGCTCCTTACGCCGAGCCTGAACCCGACCAAAGAACACCGCACCTATTCCCAAACTCCTACTTTGATGCGGAGAGTCGGGAATATGGGACAAAACCACATAGAACGGGTCATTAGCAGCAATCGCTTAGACCTTACTCGTTCAATGCGCGTTATCGGTATGGTTTGTTCTGGAGCAAACGGAAGGGGCGGAATACAAGCCGGAAGCGATTCCCGAATGGAACGAGCAGACAGCCCTTGCAACCTTGAAAATCGAGCGCATCCCGTTTGAAGATTTGGACGGCAACACTCAGGGTTACGCAAAGCGTGGCCGGAGGATCGCTGTCAGCCCTATTGCGGCGCAACCCTTCAAGACACTGTTCCACGAACTGGCCCACGTCGCCCTCGGCCACTGCGATGAAGGCGACCTCTCCGACACCGAAACCACGCCCCGAAACACTCGCGAGGTAGAAGCCGAAGCCGTGGCACTGCTTTGTTGTGAATCGCTAGGCCTGCCAGGGGCGGAATATAGCCGGGGTTATATCCAGTCGTGGGGCCAAGGGCAAGCCATCAGCGAGCGTTCCGCCCAACGCATTTTCCATGCCGCCGACCAGATTCTTCGCGCAGGTCGAAACGCAGAACCAACCGAGGCCGTTCGCTAGCGAACGGCCATTGATCGCCAGTGTCCACGGAAGGAGTCCGCCAATGGAAGCCCTATTTCCTCTTGGTCAGATCGTTGCCACACTGGGCGCTCTGGATGCTTTGTCTCGCGCCGGTCAGATCGTTGCCACACTGGGCGCTCTGGATGCTTTGTCTCGCGCCGGTCAGACGCCGGATGAGTTTTTGCGCCGCCATGCTGCCGGGGATTGGAAAGACCTTGATGCCCACGACATGGCAGAAAACCTCTACAGCCTGAAGCACGGCTTTCGAGTTTCGAGCAGCTATCGAACCAACGCAGGCGAAACGCTTTGGCTAATAACCGAAGCGGACCGCGCCAGCACCATTTGCCCCAGGAATATTAAATCCCAAAAAAGGAGAATTGTCCGTGAACAACACAACAGCCATTTCCACCGTTACTGAGAACACGCCTTTGGTTCAGGAAATCCCTCTGGACCGAATCGTGGAATCGAAAACCAACCCGCGGCGCCAGTTTGCCGACTTGAACGAACTGGCCGCTAACATTAAGGCCCACGGTGTGCTTCAACCGGTGTTGGTACGGCCCCATCCCGCCGGGGATGACGGTCTCTACGAACTCGTGGTAGTTATGTTCCGCTCCCCCTTATGTGCCCCGTACCTCAGGTCAGTGCGTCGCTGACGGCTGCCAGGACCGCGATGAAAGGGGAAGCCAAACCATCGATCTGAGGGAATCTGGTCTGATCGCGGCATCGGCAGCAGCCGGCAGTTCCGGACAAGCCGACTTACCCCCCACTTGAACGCGGACAACACAGCGACGTCAAGTGCAGGCCGGCCATGCGTGGTGTTGGCCAAGTTGGGACTGTCGCGCGGTTTTAGGCAATCTTATTCCGTCGTGATGTGTTTGAGCATGTAATTGAGGTCGCCAAACATCGTACTCGAGTGTGAGTCTAGGTCTGGAGAACCTGGTTGGTCATCGACGAGACGGTTTCCCGAGTGATGTCGTACCCATATTCTCGTTACGCTGGTGTCCGCGATGGGTGCCGCTGCAACCAAGGTGTAAGTCTTTCCATCAATAGCAAACTCCACTTGGTTGGCGTCGATTTTGCCTTCGGTGGCCCCCGGGAATGGATTGAACGCAAAAATGTACCAACCGTCGTGAGGCGCGTAGTAGGCGAAAAAGCTGTCCTTCGTCAGCTCAAGACCGGTCCCCCCACCCTTGCTAAGCACGTGGCCGTCCATTAAGAGCACCTGGGGGCGAATCACCTGAAACTGACCTTCTTTTGGATAAAGCCTTATCTCCCTCGGATTCTGATCCTCAGGCAACTTATCCAGCAGTTGGCCGGTGATTTCAATTTGACCATAGTCCTTCACCGGAACGCTCAGTTTTTGTCCTGGGATCACCCAGAAGTCTCTTTCAGGAGCGGCAAGCACCTTTTCTTCGATTCCCGACTGGTCGGCGTTCAGGGGTAACCAGATCGCCCGGACACCGAGTTTCTCCGATCCGCCAGTTCCTGCCAGAACGCGCACAATAAATGCCAGTGCTCCTTCCGGCTCACGCGAGATGACCGGACCCGGGTGCTCTGGTTCCTTGGGTTCGGCGCTCATCAAGGCCCTCTCCGCAACCCATCCACGCTGCGTGCGAACTTCGAATTGAAACCATCGCTCCGCATTGTTGGCTCGAACAATCGCGATACCTGCGCCCAACGACGCAATCGCCACCAGCATCAAGCCGAGAGCATATCTTGGTATCCGCATGGACTCCCTCCACATTTGCCACCAGCTCGACTTCATTGTTTTCTGTGGTCCCCAGGAGACGTTTAGGACGCGTTGCGGCGCCGCGATAATTGCTATTCGTTTTAACTCCGCGCTCATCTGCAAATATTCATTGAGCCGCGCCTTGCACTCCTCGCACGCGCCAAGATGTTCCGCAACCTCGCGCGGAATCGGCTCGCCATCACACAGTGCCGAAATGGATTCTGCTGCCTTTTCGCAATTCATGTTGCCGACCGCTTCCCGGCAGACACTCCCTGCCATATCCGCCGCCATTCTTCGCGTGCCGCAAACACCCGCGACTTCACGGTGCCAACCGGTATCTCCAAAATCTCTGCCAGCTCCACATGCGACTGGCCCTCAACTACTTTCAGCCACAGGAGCGACCGCTGCTCAGCACCAAGTTTTGAAAACGCCTCCTCGACTAACGACGATGTTTCGTTCCCACATTCTGTTTTCTCTGGCTCTGGTTCGTCCACGGCGGGTTTCCGCTGCCGCCACCATTCCGCCGCTCGCTTTCTTCCGATCCCGAATAGATACGCCCGCAGCGATCCGTCTTCCGGACGAAATCCGTTGGGCTTGCGCCAAAGGTGCAGGAAGGTTTCCTGCGCCACGTCTTCCGCGGCCTGTGTGTTTCCAAGGAGTTGCCGCAGGAAACCGTTCAGAGACCCGACATTCTCCTGATAGAACCCGTCGAATGCCCCGGCGTCGCCTCGCGAGATCCGCTCCCACAGTTCGCGGTCATCAGCCACGACCCATCTCCACTAAGTTATTCGTGAATCCGGCCAAAAAGGTTCACCATTATAATCTTAGCTTACCTAATGAGCGCCCCCCGCGCCCGCTTTCGAACGGATATCGATGCACTAGTCACGTGCTTGATTAACTGCCTTGCCGGGGAAGTGTCCCGCGCCCAGGTCAGTAAGGGTGGGCAACAGAGCTCATGGGCCATTACTCGCGCCTATCGAGGCAGGAGTGTAGTGCGTTCCTTGTTGGGCGCGCGTTGCCCGACCTGGTTCCCTCTAAACCGGCGAAGACGGGGCCCTTTTACCTCAGTGCCATCCGACGGCGGGCCGCGTCCTGATGGGCACATAATTTTCACAATGACTGAAGCCAAATCATCAGATCCTGGTCCTTACGCCATCCGTTTCGCCCGTTGCGTGCCTCCGAAGCATCCACCGGCGGCAAGCAAGCCGCGGCGACCGCTTGTTTGGTGCGCAAAGTGATCTCTGCATAGCGATTGGTGGTATCGAGATTGGCGTGCCCTAGCCAACCGCGGATAACATTGACATCCACGCCCTGCTCCAATGGCCTGACGGCAAGTGAATGGCGAAAAACGTGTGGGGAAACCCCACGGCGCTTTCCGCCCGGAGTGGTGAGCCGGAGGGCGGACGTGTGACGCCTGACGATTTTATAGATGCCGAACCGTGTCAGAGGTCTTCGCTGCCGCGAAGTCAGCAGCGGGAGAGTTTTGTCAGATGTCCTTACCGCCTCCAGCTGCTTCAGGATTTCAACTGTCTCGGGCCAAAGGGGACAGCTTCGCCACTTATCTCCCTTTCCATGAAGTCGAATGCGCATCGGGTCGTGAAGATCGACGTCGCCTACCCGTAAGTCAGCTATCTCCTGCACCCGTGCGCCCGTGTTATAGAGGAGCATCAGAAGCGCCCGATCCCGAAGAGCCAGAGTGCCTTGCCGCGGCAGGGCTTTGAACAATGCATCAATCTGATCGCGCTCCAGATAGACGGTTTCTGGTGAAGAGGTCCGCTTGGTAGGTATCGCTTCCACTCGCTCGGCCTCTGCCAAGATCTCGGGGTAGTGAACCGCGAGATAACGGTAGAACGTATGGAGGGCAGCAAGCCGTTGGTTACGGGTACGGACCTGATTGTGTCGCTCACTCTCGATCATCGCCAAGAAATCGAGAACGCGTTGTGAGGAGAGATCGGGGAGCTTGAGTCTTGTCACCGGACGGTGACAAACAGCGCCGACATAGCGCAGGTAAAGTTTCAACGTATCGCGGTAACTCCGTACGGACCCCAACCGCAGTCCCCTTTGAACTTTCAGGTAATCCTCAAAAAAGGCGACAACTGCTTGACCGAGGCTGCTCATTCAGCACCTCCTTTCGGCGCTAGGGCGCGAAATCGTTGGTCGGCCTCCCTCAGTAGGTCGTCTGTGATGGTCAAATACACCGCTGTTGCGTTGGGGTCGACATGGCCCATGAAAACGGCCAGGTGCATCAGCCGGCAGTTGGGGTTAATACCCTCTCGTTACCAGCGAAGCAGGGTTGCAACTGCGAATGAATGGCGGAGATCGTGCAGCCTGGGCGCCGCGACGCCTGGTGGAAGGTGAAGTTGCAGCTTCGGGACAAACCTGTGGAATACTCCACTGATTGTTCCTGGATGGATCGGACGACCTGTCGTCAGGCTGAATACTGGTACGTCGGGTTGCTCCATCCGTCGATTGATCTGTTCCAAGTAGGATCGGAAACGTGTGGCGAGCTTGGGGCCCATCGGAACGATTCTGTTCGTGTTGAACTTAGTGTGCCGAATGAACAGGATGTCACGGGCCAAATCGGCATCCCCGACCGTGAGCCGGACAGCCTCCCCGACGCGCAGTCCCAGCCCATAGAGCAGTGCGAATATCGTCTCACAAACGAGACCTCGTCCGACTGCGCGACGGTGATCGCGCAGCGCGTGCGCGAGCGCGAGCAGACGCCGTACGTCGGTGAGTCCCAAAATGTATGGAATTCGCTGGGTCCTGGCTCGCCGCGGGATCCCGGCTTCAGGATTGACCTGGGTTAAGCGTTGCGCTACGGCCCACCTAAAGAAGCGGTGAAGCACACCCAACAGATCGTTGTAACTTCGGGGTTGAAGGCGCGACCGAGAGGCCAGGAAGTCTTCGACGAGCGCAGTATCGATAGACTTCCACCCTTCAACATTGTGCTCCGACAGATAACGGTCCAGAAGCCGCAGAGCCATGGCTTCAGTTTTGTACTTCCGATTCAACGCTTGCTTATAACGGACAAAATCGGCAAGGGGTCTTGCCAGGGAGCTGTGGAAGGAGAGGCTGTTCATAGTGCCTCCCCGTCGCCCATAGCCACTTCCCGCAGGGCGGCTATCTCGAGCTTTGTATACATCTCGGTCGTCTGTGGTGAGCGATGACCCATGTAGTCGCCAACTGTCTTGAGGGGGAACTCGGCATCGATCAGGCGTTGAACACAGGTGTAACGGAACGTGTGTGCTCCCGGCTTGTGCACCTTGATGCCTGCCCGCTCAAGGTAAACGCCGGCGCCGGTGGAGATAGCTCCACTGGTCAGGGGTACTCGTGGAGCAAGGGTTCTAAAGAAAAGGTGACGGTCGCTGGTATTGGGTCGACCGTTCTTGAGATAGGCGATCAACGCCTCGGCCACGACTCCGGTCAGTGGAAAGGCAGCCGAGTGCCCGCCCTTACGTTCAGGAATATAGAGCCTCTCACGCTTCCAGTCGATATCATCCAGCGTCAGCATCGCGATTTCGTGCGCTCGGAATCCGTAGGTCACCAACATGAGCAGCAAGGCGTAATCTCGGCGCCCGCAGGCTGTTCTGCGATCCACTCTCTCAAGCACGCGGCGAACTTCATCCCAGGTAATAGAGCGCGGCAGCCGGGCCAGCCGGTATATTTGGGGCATTTCGATTGTGGCGCTCAAATCTTCGCGGATAATCCGCTCCCGGTAACAAAACCGCAGGAACACTCGGAGCTGAGCACAAAAGTCCCTTCGAGTTTCCTCGCCCAATACTGGGGCACGGTCCACCAGAAATGACGACACGAGTGCAGGGGAAATCTCGCCTATCGATCTCACACCGACTTGTTTGAGGTACTTATCGAACCAACCTAAGTGGCGGGCGTAGAGACTGATCGTCCGTGGCCGCAACCCCCGCTCTTCTTGCAGGTAGCTCAGGAATCCTGATGCTTCAGTCTGAAATGGAAATGGCTTGGGCCTTCGAACTTTCTTAACGTGACCTTCCAAAGCTAGTCTCAGCATCTGCTGAATCGGTCCGCGAAAGAACTTCAATCGGCTCTGCTGAATTTCGGGAGACTTGGTTGGCGAGAATTGCGTCACACGACGCAAACAGAATGCCTCGACATGTACCACAGTCGAGGCTAAATCTCCGGCTCCATTTTGAGCTGCGAAATCGCCGAACTGGCACAGCACGGGAACTTGACGGAGTACGGTCCCGTCTCTGTAGCCATGCGCATGCATCCATTCCACGTAACGTTCGATCTGCGGAGCCAACCAACTGGCCCGGACACGGTCAACTGTTGCCGGCCTCAAGAAATAGTTTTCCAGCATGACAACCTCCATTTTGAAATTTCAAACGGAGGTCATCATGCACCAAACTTGTTCAGTTATGTTCCCTTAATGCGGCTAGACAGCAGGATTCGCGCTCCTCCTGATGGCGGCGGACACATAACGGGGAAAGCCACATAACTACCATTGTACTAAAGCCGATCTCGGTATAGCCGCCATAGCTTCGGAGCGGACATGGTGCGGGCCGGCATCTCCCTGCCCGCTCTCCAGCACCTCATGGGGCATTCGCAGATTCACACCACGCTGCTTTATGTCCAACTTGCGCCCCAGGACATCTGGCGCGAATACGCTCGTTCTGCCGCCAACCGGATGCGCTTGACCCCTCCTCAGATGCCATGACTAAGCCCAGACAAAGCCTCGAGCAGATTTTCCAAACGCAAGTCCAGACTCTCTCTCTCACCGTGCAGCTTGTTACGGTGAGAAACTATCGATGCGTCGCTCACCGCTTCCTCGGTTATCTGCGTG
This sequence comes from Terriglobia bacterium, assembly GCA_049508935.1. GTDB lineage: Bacteria > Acidobacteriota > Terriglobia > UBA7540 > UBA7540 > CAVROP01. Next base: position 15,115 of record JBELAJ010000146.1, read on the forward strand.
GCGCTTTTCCGAGGATCCAACGACTGTCGCAACTCCGTCGCGATCCCCATATGTTGGGCTGGTTCCGTTGGCTATGCCATCAGGATCCACCCCTAAGCAACACCACCCGGGAAGAGCATCTGCTCTGTCTTCGGCGCCTGCTGGACGATCTGGCCCTGCAAGGTCATCCCCTCCGGCCCGGTCTTATTCTCCGCGAAGATTTTCCGGTTCGTCCCCAGTACCTTCCCAGGCCTCTGTCTCCCAAAGATGACCAACGACTGCAAGAGGAACTATGCCGTTCCGACAACCTGTATTCGAATGCTCTCCTGCTGACGCGCCTCACCGGGATCCGCCTTGGAGAGTGCATCCACCTACCCCTCGCTTGTCTGCGCCACATCGGGCCCGGACAATGGGCACTGCACGTTCCTCTGGGAAAGCTTCATACCGAACGCCTGGTACCCCTCGACTCGGAAGGACTACGGCTGCTGGAGCGCATTCGGGAATGGCGTGCGCGGGCTTCGCCCGCTCGCCTGGCTAAATCCGAAGGCTTCCTGTTGCCTCGCGTGGGCGGGCGGTTTGCTTTGTTTCAAACGCTGCGCTTAGTCTTGGCCGACGCTGCCAAGCGCGCGGGCTGCGCCGACACGATGCCAATCACGCCCCACCGCGGCACACCTGGGCCTCAGACCTGCTCCGCCGTGGCATTAGCCTGCCCGCTCTCATGCAACTGATGGGTCACAAAGACATCCGTATGACGCTTCGTTACCTGAAGGTTACCCAGCCTGACCTCCAGCGCGAGTTCTACAAGGCCCGTCAAAACACAATGCAACCCTATCGCTTTTCCCACACTCGCCGTCTCTACCGCCACCGCCGATCTCCCCGGAATCCACCAGGCACTGGCGGCCACACGCCACCTTTTGGAGATGTACCGACGCCAGCTCTTCAATGACAAGACTCGCCGCCGCTTACAGCGGCTCGATCGACGTCTCCTGGACATCGCTCAACAGCTCCAGAATATTGCAGCGGGAGAAAAATGAGGAAAGATTGGCCGGTCAATCGGCAGCCCTGCATGACTTGGCCTGACTGAAGTTGCTAATGTCTGTCTTTATCCCCTACGGGGTGAGGAGGACGGACGATGGCCAGCGAGTTATCTGATATTCCCCATAACATGCGGAGGC
>JBELAJ010000147.1:0-16260 GCA_049508935.1 Terriglobia bacterium
ACGGGTCGCGGCGCCATCGCGATCCTCCATGACATAACTGACCTCGAAAGGCTGGAACGTGTGAGGAAAGATTTCGTCGCCAATGTCTCGCACGAATTGCGTACCCCGCTCACCGCAATACGCGGCTATACGGAAACGCTGCTGGAAGGCGCGCTCGAGGACAAGGAAAACAACCGCAAGTTTCTTGAGATCATAAAGAATCACTCCGTGCGCTTGAATAGTATCGCTTCTGACCTCTTGGCTTTATCCGAACTGGAGTCCAACAAGGCCGCTGCTGAACAGGGGCGCATTTCCGTCCGGCCCGCCCTCGAGGCCGCCTTGCGGGCCGTGGAAGACGAGGCTCGCAGCCGGCGGGTCAAGCTGATTTCCGGGCAACTGGAAGAAATTGTGGTCCTGGGAGACAGGGTCCGCCTGGAGCAGGCGTTCGTGAATCTCCTCACGAACGCGGTGAAATTCAACCGTCCCGATGGTGAGGTGCGAGTCGAAGTCCTGCGCGCCCGAGACGGCGAGGTGAGCGTCACTATCGCCGACAACGGCATAGGGATTCCCTCCGCTGATTTGCCGCGACTTTTCGAACGCTTTTATCGAGTCGACAAAGCGCGTTCGCGCGAGATGGGAGGCACCGGCCTGGGGCTCTCGATCGTTAAACACATTGTGGATCGAATGCACGGACGGATAACCGTGGAAAGTCAATTGGGGAAAGGCTCGGTGTTCACCGTCTTTCTACCGGCTGCGTCGGAGAACGGCTAGCAACCCCCTCGTTAGGCCCTCCCCAAGCTCGACCTTGCCTAGGGCGCCTAAGCCCTACCTTCACAGAGTCTTCGCCAAACTTTTACCCATCCTTCATATCCTCTTAACAGCATGGCGCGAGACTAACTCCGAGAGGCTTTCACCATGCAGGAAACGATTACTGCGCTACTCGTGCACGACCGTCCGGAACCCATGGGATTTTTCAGGCGGGCCCTTGAATCCCAGGAGATCAAAACCCACAGCGTTAGCACTTGTCGCGAAGCCCATGAAAACCTATGGGGACGCCAACCCCCTCATTTGGTTCTCGTGGATCCGCGGCTTCCGGATGGATCGTGGGACGACATCATTGTTTCAGCGGCAGCGGCGCCTTCGCATGCCAACGTCATCGTGGTCTCCGATGTTGTGGATATGCCCCTCTACCTGGAATCCGTTCAGCGCGGCGCCTTCGACTTCGTCGTTCCTCCCATGTCAATTCCGGACTTCAATTATGTCGTACGGTCCGCGGTTGACAACGCGTTGCAGCGGCGGGGATCCCCACTGCAGACTCCCGTGGCTCGAAGCTAGAAGTTGTCGTGTCCGCCCGTCGTCTTGCGCCGCCGAGTCTTCTCCTTCCGCTCTATTCTTCGCATGTCTGCTCGATTAGGGCTGTCCCGCAGCGCGTGGAGACGTTCCAACCTCCGCGTGAATCACGCTATAATATATGGGAGACATAAAACGAACCGGAAATGTGCTGCGTCAAACTAGTTAATGGGCCGTACCACCGCGGAGAGATGGAGTATTATGGAACATCCCAGCCGTCGGGCCGAGTGCGGCCGTCCTGCGGGAGCGGTGATAACCACAGTGGGTGGGCCGCGTCAAATATTCGAGGAGAAATCGCAAGGAGGATAGTTTTATGCGCGCCGAAACAAGAAAATTCTTGCGCGAGAATTTGCTAGGGTTGAGTCTCACCTTGATTGGTGTAGTGTGCCTGGCCATGTCAGGCTTGCTTTACGAAGGGCGTCATGTTTTTCCGCAATTCGCCCTGGCCGGCGGCGCGGGTTTGGATGGACCCGACATCGAGACTTTGGAGCGCCAAAACAAGGCCTCCGAGCGAATCGCCGAGACGGTCACACCGGCGATCGTGGCCATTCAATCGACCTCCGTCGTCAAGCTGCAACAGTCGCCGTTTATGATGGATCCTTTCTTCCGTCAGTTCTTCGGCAATATGATGCCGCAGATTCCTCGCGAGCAGCGAGAGCACGCGTTAGGAAGCGGCGTGATCGTCTCCGGAGACGGCTACATCGTAACCAATAACCACGTGGTGGCCAAAGCATCTGAGATCGAAGTCCTGCTTTCGGACCATCGAAACCTGAAGGGCAAAGTGGTAGGCGCTGACCCGCAGACCGACATTGCGGTGATCAAAATCAACACATCGAACTTGCCTGTGGCGCCCTTCGGCGACTCGGCCCAAATGAAGGTCGGTGACACCGTGATGGCGTTTGGGAATCCCTTCGCGCAGTATTTCACGGTGACGCGGGGGATCGTAAGCGCGCTGGGCAGGAACCTTCCTGATAGTGGGGATAACAGGCCCGAGAATTTTATTCAAACGGACGCGGCCATCAATCCCGGCAACTCCGGCGGGGCGCTGGTTAATGTGCACGGACAGGTCATTGGCATCAATACGGCGATCATCCCCGGAGGCAATGGTCCTGGCGGTGAGGCCAGCTTCATCGGAATAGGTTTCGCCATCCCGTCCAACACTGCCAAGCACGTAATGGAAGATCTGATCAAAACGGGCAAGGTATCGCGGGGGTACCTGGGCGTCAGCATCGGAAACATTACCGAAGCCTTGGCAAAGCAGTTCAAGGTCCCTGACACATCTGGCGCGTTGGTTGATGACGTTAGTCGCGGAGGACCTGCTGATAAAGCCGGACTAAAGAATGGGGATGTGATTCGCAAGTTGAACGGCCAGACCATCGCAAGCAGGGATCAATTGACGGCGATGGTCACTGATTTAAACCCAGGGACCGTGGTGAAGCTGGACATCCTGCGAGATGGGCAGCCAATGACCGTCAATGTAACGCTGGGAGAGCGGCCTGCCAATCTGAGCTATTTAGCCGGCGCAAGCAAAGCTCCAACGGAAGGAGCACTGCGCGGAATCACCGTCCAAAACCTCACGCCCGACCTTCGCGATCAGTTAGGCCTCTCGCCGGACGTGCACGGAGTCGTGATCACCGAACTTGATCCCAGCAGTCCCGCTGCGCAGGCGGGTTTTCAGCAGGGTGATGTGATCGAGAGTATCAACCGGCATCCGGTCAATTCGGTGCAGGACTTTAACCGCTGGGCGGCGGAGGCAAAAGGGCAAACACTGCTGCGATACAACCGCCAAGGCAGCGGAGGCTATGTGGTGATCACTCCGGGCGAAGGCGGGGGCGACGACAATCAGTGAGTTTGCGCCGAATCTCGCGTAGGGGGACGGCTTGCTGTCCCCCAGCGGCATGGCCACGTTCGACTGGCAAAGTATCACTGGCACACCTGCCTGTGGTGTTTCGTAGCACACGCACTCTTGCCTGTGCCGTTCCGTGACGGGGCGACCCAGGGCACAGGCAGGAGTGCCTGTGCTGCCCCCAAAGCGGGTGGGCGCGTGAAGAGGCTTGCCATGACGCTGGCGATTGGAGTTGTGGCGGGGCTTCTTCTGATTGTCGCAGGATTCCGCTACTTCGAGAATTCCTTCATTTACTTCCCACCGCGTTTTCCGGAAGGATTTCCACCTGCACACACATCGCCGCTGCCGGTGGAAGATGTCTGGTTGACCACGCAGGACAACGTCCGATTGAATGCATGGTACCTGCCGAGTCCCGGCTCGGAAAAAGCGCTTCTGTGGTTTCACGGCAACGCTGAGAATATCGGCTATGGGCTCGGGCACGCCGTATTCTACTCACGTCTCGGAGTCAATGTGCTCGCGGTGGATTACAGGGGCTATGGGAGGAGCGAGGGTTCGCCGGGCGAAGCAGGCGTCTATCGCGACGCCGATGCCGCTTATGACTACCTGATTCAGATGCGTCACATCCATCCCGAGAACATCTTCATCTATGGGCATTCACTGGGCGGCGCAGTTGCCATCGATCTCGCCTCGCGACGCGAGTGCGGTGGGTTGATCGTGCAGAGTTCCTTCACCTCGATCCGGGACATGGCGCGACACACGTTCCGCATTCCGCTATTTGAATACGTCCTCAAGAGTCAATTCAACTCGCTCGCCAAGATTCAGCGCGTTCGCGCCGCCATCTTATTCATCCACGGGACGCGCGACGAAACCGTCCCGTTCACCATGGGGCAACGACTCTTCGCCGCGGCACCCCAACCCAAGTTCTTCTTCCCGATCGAGGGCGCCGGGCACAATGATGTCATCGAGATTGGGGGAGATGAACTTCTCGAACGGTTCAAGTCCTTTTTGGAACGACCTGCGCCCTAAACCACCCCCTACCCCCTCCTTACCAAGGAGGGGGAATCGGCACGCCCACCAACTCCCCTCCTCTCTGAGGAGGGGGCCAGGGGGTGGTGAGAGGAAGTAGCCAGTAAAGGACTAAGTGGGGCGCCAAACTAGAACGTGTTAAAGGGAATCACGATGAGTGGGTTACTTGGCCCATAACCCCGATGCGGCGATGGCCACGCCGATAAGCCCAGCCAGGCATCCGAGCTGCCAGAACAGCTTTCGGCGTGTCAGTAAGGTGAGTGAGACCAGGACCAGTGCAACTTCCAGGCAGACTTCGCCGAGATCAAAACGGTTGGCCCGGTGCCTTTGAGTCGCCACTTCCCTTTCGAACTGCTGAGCCTCGGCCTGGATATCGTTCAAATCGCCCATGTAACGCTTGATTTCGTCGCTGTACTTCTCTTTGAGCTTCTCTGCGGCCCCCACGTCCTTCGCATTCGTAACGGAAAGGAGATCCAGAAACAGCTCGTAGGTGTGGCGGCGAATATTTTTGGCCTGGAAATATGCCCACTGGTCAGTGGCTTTGCTTTGCAGCAGCAACTCCTCAGTGTGGGCGCGATGGCTGAGGAGCGTGATGGCAGCCAGAACGACGGCAAGGATTGCCATCGAGAGTGTAACCGGAACAAGACTCGGATCGCGTTGAGCTTCTTCCGCGTGTTCGTGTAGCTCGTGAATCTCTTCGGCCATGGCCAACCCTTTGTGCTAGATTAGTGCTGCGATTTGACGATCCCTGTGATGAACAAGCATAGCAGAGGCGCTTGCGGTCTGTCTTTAACGAATACGGGCAGGCGAAAGCCAAACGAGATGATACAGGACGCCATGAGATGAGGTCTTATGTAAGCTTGCTCATTCCAAATACAGAAAGTAGAATTAATAATGGATATGACGACTTTATTGCAGCAGGCGATTGCCGAGATTGAGAAACTGCCCGCCGAAGGACAGGATGCCATCGCCACGCGAATCATAGCTGATTTGGCGGATGAACGGGCATGGGCAACCCGCTTCGGGGCAACAAGCGATGAGCAATGGGAGCGCCTTGCCCAACGGGCGCGCCGCGAAGTTGCGTCTGGAGAAACCACCCCGCTTGATGAAGTCTTTCCACCGGGTGCCTCACAGCCGTGACCTCAAGCGTCACCAAGGACTTCCGGAAACGGCTCGACCTACTTTCCGCCGAGGCTCGCGAACAGGCCAGCCGAGCTTACGCCCTGTGGCGCTCTGATCCGTTTCACCCCAGTCTCCAGTTCAAGCGGGTTAGCCAACGATTCCCAATCTACTCTGTACGGGTTGGCATTGGTTACCGGGCCTTAGGTCTGCGAGAGGCCGGTCAGGTGTATTGGTTTTGGATCGGCTCGCTCGCCGAATATGACGAGTTGATTAGGCGGCTTTAGCCATGAGGGACGCCAGTGATTAAGGAGGGCGGCCACAAGGGCCGCCCCTACGTCTTACGCGCTGGGGCGAGGGCCGGCGGAGTTGCCGGAGCCTGATGGCTTCTGGCCGCCGGCGGGAGGGGTATTGGGAGCGCCGTGGCACTTCTTATATTTCTTGCCGCTGCCGCATGGACAAGGATCGTTGCGTCCGATCTTCTCGCGGCGAATCACTTGCTGGGGCTTCTCCGCGGCTCCGCCGCCGACCATCTGCATCTCGGCCTGCTCGCGCCGTTTGCGGCGCTGGTACTGGCGAATCATTTCCTCTTGTTCTTCCGGAGTCTTCATCAGGAAGAGGAAGCGTAGAGTTTCGTCCTCGATCCTATCCATCAAACTTTCGAATATGTCGTAGGACTCGCGCTTGTACTCGACCAGCGGGTCACGCTGCCCATAGCCACGCAGGCCGATGCCTTCCTTCAAGTGGTCCATGGTCAGCAGGTGGTCTTTCCATTGCGCGTCAACGATCTGAAGCATGATCATGCGCTCGTGGAAGCGCATCCGCTCCCCGCCCCAGACCGCTTCCCGCTCGTCGTACCGCTGGTGGGCCAAAGGCTTCAGTTCGTCGGCGAGTTGGTCGAGTGTCTTGGCGTCATACTTCTTCAGGTCATGTTGGCGGAGGTCGATTCCCAATCGGGTCCAGAACTCGGTGCGCAGGCCATTCAGATTCCATTGGTCGGGGTTCTGAGACTTGGGGCAATACTCGCCGACCAGCCAATCGACCATGCGGTCGCAAATTCCCAGAATGTATTCCTTCTGGTCTTGCCCTTCCAGTTGCTTACCTTCCAACAATTGCCGGCGCAGGCCGTAAATGGTCTCGCGCTGCTTGTTCATCACGTCGTCGTACTCGAGCAGGTGCTTGCGCGATTCGAAGTTCTGCGCCTCCACGGCTTTTTGCGCGGCCTGGATGCGCTTGCTGATCATTCTCGACTCGATGGCGACGCCTTCTTCCATCCCCAAGCGCTCCATGAACTTCGAAACCCAGTCCTTGGCGAAGATGCGCATCAAGTCATCTTCGAGGGAGAGATAAAAACGCGAGGAGCCCGGGTCGCCCTGGCGCCCGGCGCGGCCGCGCAACTGGTTGTCGATGCGCCGCGCCTCGTGCCGCTCCGTGCCGAGGATATGTAGCCCGCCTAGTTCGACCACACGGTCGTGCTCGACGTCGGTCACGGTCTTGAAGCGGGTCACAAAGCCGTTCCACTTCTCTCGCCACTTCGAATACTCCTCGACGTAGGCCTGATAGATCTCGTCCGCAGAGCCTTCCGGCGGGCGCTCGGGCGGCTCGGGATTGATTCCCTGTTCGCGGAATTTCTCCGGCGACTTGCGGAATTCCTCCCGCGCCATGGACTCCGGGTTCCCACCCAGCAGGATGTCCGTGCCGCGTCCGGCCATATTGGTCGAGACTGTTACCGCTCCCTCGCGGCCGGCCTGCGCCACGATGTGCGCTTCGCGCTCGTGCTGCTTGGCATTCAGGATGTTGTGTCGCACCTCTTTCATGCCCAGCACTTCCACCAGGCGGCCGAGAGGACACCGGATTTCGATCAAGTAATCCAGCACCGGCAGGTGTTTCTCATCCGTATGCTGGAACAGTGTTGCAATGCGTTCCGCGGAAGCATCATCGATGGAGGGAAGCTGATGGGCGTGATAATCCTTGGGAGCCCGCTTCAGGACAGCTTGGAGAAAAGCGGTGCGCGTTCCGTTGCCGCCCGCCACCATTGTCTTGTACCGGTCCTCGCCTAGCATCTTCTGAATAGCGGTGGCCGGAACTCCCGCTCGCACCAGCCAGTCCACGGCCGGCCCGTGGTGCGACCCGGCCAGTTGCTCCGCCCAGATACGCAGCTTGGGGCCGTCCAGGCCCGCCTGGCGCGCCAACTCCTGGATCCGCTGCGGGGCCGCGCCGGCCTTCTTCAGCGCCGCGCTCAGCCGCTCGGACTTTTCGATGGCGATGCTGCCCACCAACACCGGCTGGCCGCGCAGGTGATACTCCTTGATCTCCTCGATGGAAGCGCTGAACTTCTCCCGCTCGGTGCGATACACCACGTCCGGAAACTCGTGCCGGATGAGCAGCTTGTTGGTGGGGACAACAACGATTTCGAGTTCATATATTTTCTCGAACTCAGCAGCTTCGGTCTCCGCCGTCCCGGTCATCCCGGCAAGCTTATCGTACATGCGGAAGTAGTTCTGAAAAGTGATGGTGGCCAGCGTCTGGTTTTCCTTCTCAATCTTGACGCCTTCCTTGGCTTCGATGGCCTGGTGAAGCCCGTCGCTCCAGCGCCGCCCCGGCATGAGACGGCCGGTGAATTCGTCCACGATAATGACTTCACCTTCTTTGACCACGTAATCGCGGTCCAACTTGAAGAGGGTGTGAGCTTTCAAGGCCTGCTGCAGATGGTGAACGTACTCCATGTTGGCCGGGTCGTAAAGGTTCTCCAGACCCAGCAGCTTTTCCGCCTTGGCGTTGCCCGAGTCCGTGAAAGTGGCCTGGCGCATCTTCTCATCCACCTCGAAATCGGTGCCAGGCTGAAGGCGGGGAATGACCTTGTCGATCCGATAGTACTTGTCCGTGGACTCATCCGAGGAGCCGGAAATAATGAGCGGGGTGCGCGCCTCGTCAATCAGGATGGAATCGACCTCGTCGACAATCGCGTAGTGATGCTCACGCTGCACGTAATCCACGAGATCGAACTTCATGTTGTCGCGCAGGTAGTCGAATCCGAACTCATTATTGGTGCCGTAGGTGACGTCGGAACCGTAGGCGGCGCGGCGCTCTTCGTCCTCGAGGTCGTGGACAATCACGCCGACACTCAAGCCCAAGAGCCGATAGATGGGGCCCATCCAGCCTGCGTCGCGCCTGGCCAGGTAATCGTTCACCGTCACCACGTGGACGCCCTTGCCCTCGAGCGCGTTCAGGTAGACGGGGAGAGTCGCCACCAGCGTTTTGCCCTCGCCGGTCTTCATCTCGGCGATCTTTCCCTCGTGCAAAACCATGCCGCCGATCAGTTGCACGTCGAAATGGCGCATGTTAAGGGTGCGACGCCCCGCCTCGCGGCAGACTGCAAAGGCTTCCGGCAACAGGTTGTCCAGCGGTTCGCCGTTCGCAATCCGCTCCTTTAACTGTGCCGTCCGGATCGGAAAGTCAGCGTCCTTTAGACCCTGCATGTCGGCTTCCAGCGCGTTGATTTCAACCACACGCTCGCTGAGGCGCTTCAATTCGCGCTCGTTCTTGGTGCCGATGACCTTGCCTAAAGCGAGTTGTAAATAGCTTCCCATAAGTCAGCACGACCGCTGCGCCCGACGCGCGCAGCCCACACCTTCCATTCTAAGGCCCAAGCGCGACATTGACAAGGAAGGACCGCACGACGTGCCTGGACCTCCGGTCTGCGGCTCTGCCGCACTGGCGTCCTCGTGGTGCGGGCGTCCCGCCCGCTGTGGCACGGGCATCTTGCTCGCGCCCTTGCACACCTCCGCTTCGTTTCAACTGAGTTTTTCCTTGTAGCACCGACCTTCAGGTCGGCACACATGCTGCGGATCTGAAGGTCAGCGCCACGTGCAACCCTACAGCGTGAGCGGGACGCTCCCGCGACTGCGGGCGAGACGCCCGCACCACCTCCCCGCCAGGCGTTCACCAGTTATAACTTGCTAAGAGTTCTCCTTTCTCGCTAACCATCAATAACGCTGCGCGGCCCGGCTCGAGCTTGCCGGTGAAAGCTTTCCCGCTCCGGCTATCGCGGAAGGAAATTTCGGGCGAGGTCGATTCCGAGGTCAGCACGTAGAGCGTGCTGTGTTCGAACTGGGTGGGGCAGATCAGCGTGCCGGGATCGTGGATCTCGGTCGAATAAGTCTCCGTCACCTTGGCGCACTGCAAAGCATAGCGGTAAACATCGCCGATGACTTTGAGATTGTCGTTGAGCTCGAGCGGCAAAGTCACAACGAGAACCCGGCCCGTGCCCAGCGCCTTGTCGAGAAAAGTCTGATCGTGAGGGAGGAGGGTCTGTTCCAGAAATGTCGTCTTCTCACCTGAATAACTTAGCAGACCTTTTCCGCCGGGCCAGGAGATGGGGTTCTCTCGCCGAGTAAGGAAGGTGTGATGAAGGTCGACTCCCAGTTGGCTGGCGCGCTCCGTCGCATGGAAATGCTCGTCGTTATCAAAACTCCCGGTGACCAGGAGCGTGGCGCCGTCGCGGACTTTTGCCAGGATGGCCTGCCAAGCCTGTTCACTGAGGGTCCACGGTGAAGGCAGCAAAATGAGTTTGGGATTGCCCAGCGATTGAATCTGGTATTCCCCCACGGCATATGCCGAACCGCGCGCGTACTGATAGAGCGCCCGAACGCAGTTCTGCTGGGCTTCCAGCGCCGTCGAGTTGAACGCCGAAAGTTGCAGAGATTGCGGCAGCACCAAGGCGACCTCAGGCAGCTTCAACCCGATGGCATGGGGCGCAGCCTCGGCGGCGAACTTGCCCATATTCCGCATGACATCTTCCCAGATCTTGTCGGAACCATCGCTACGCTTCATGCCGAAGTCAGCGCCCAATCCCCACTCCCATTGCAGCGAGCCGCTGCTCGCGGCGGCAAAGCCCAGCGCCCACTTGCGCTCGATCAGCCCCAAGGCCGTCAACTCGTCGTACCGCTGCTCCCCGTCCGGTCGCCACACTGGCTGGTAGCCCGTCTCGCCTACGAAGTTCGGAACGCCCACGCGCTTCGCGACCACGGAATCCCAGAGCAGCGCGTCATCACGCCAGTAGGTGTGATTGACCGTGAAGTCGACGCCGGCGTCGGCGAAAAACTGGTTGAGCACACGGTCGGAGACTCCGCCCTCGTCCTGGCCCACGTCCACCAGTTGATGGCTGCCCGTGGAGCGGATTGCCGCCACCATCTTGCCCACCCAGCGGCGAAACATCTCCTGCGCGAACAGGTTGTAATCGACCGCGCGAACCAATCGAGGATTGCCGTAGCGCTCGTGCGAAAGGTCTTCCTGCGCGGGCAGAGGAATAGCCTGGAAGCTGCCCAGTTCCTCGGGCGTCACGTTCCAGGCGCGCGCCAGCACGTCAAGCTTCCCGTATTTCTCTGCCAGCCAAGTGCGCCATGCGGCAAGCTCCGTCGGATCGTTATTGGGAGTATTGCCCCGCCACAGCCGTTTAGGGTTCGAGAAACTCGGCTCGTTGATCAAGTCCCAGCTCAGGTGCGGCACGTCTTTGAAGCGCCGGACGATCGAGAGGATGTAGTTCTGCTGGGCGCGAATGGCGATGGGGTCCGTATAGGGGTTAGAGCCTGGACCGGTCAGGAGCGATTCCTCGCCGGGATGGCGCATGACGGTCTGCGGGTCGAAGGCGCAGAAGGTGAAGTTGACATGAATATGATGACGCGCCGCTGAAAGAAGAAAGGCCTCCAGGTTGCGCAAGAAGCGCTCTTTCACCTGGCCGGACGTGCCGTCGAAGATTTCCAGATGATCGAGCCACACGCCGGTGCGAATGAAGCTGACGCCGTGTTTCTCCATGTCAGCAAAGTCGCGCTCCCACACCCAGGCGTTGCCCGCGCCGTGAAATCCCCAGCCGTAGCCCTCCGTCGTGAAATAGTTGGTGCCGAAGGGAAAAAAGGGAACGCCGTCTCGAGTCAGGAAATCACCCTGTACGCCGTAGTGAGGCGCGGAGTGCAAGAGCGCGGCGTCCCTGACCCAGAAGCCGGTTTGATAGTACTCCTGAGGCTTGCCGCCGTCTTCATAGGTAGCGTGGACTTCGTAAAGTCCCGGGGGCAGCGATTTCTGGTCCTCAAAGGCGATCGCCTCGTCCACCGCGTCTCCTCCACATTCCACTCGACGTGTGGCGAGAACCCGGCCATCGGCCCGCAACTCGATGAGCACTCTTCCCGATTGCTCCTGACCCAGTCGCTGCTTGCGAAGGTTCGTCATCCGCACCACAAGCTGCGGGATCTCGCCCGGCAGCACCGTGGCGTTTTGCATTTCGACACGATAGGCCGTTGCACCCCGGCGGGCGTACTCAGCGGCTTCTTGGAGTACCGTGACAGCTTCCGGCGAGGTCCAGTATCCGGGCTCGGGATCGAAATTAAGCATCACCACTCGCGAGCCCAGGCGTGTCGCTTCACCTTCCAGGCCCGTGAAGTCCGTGGCCACGACGGGCGCCGCTACTCGCTCGCCGGCGGAGTCTTGGAGATAGCCCAGGCCGCGGCTGACGCGCTCAACGACAAAGACCCGCTTCGCATGAACGTCACCGCCTGAAAGCGAGGCGTCCTTCCACGCGAATTCGAGGCCCTCCGCGAGCGGCGCCACGTACGTGTGCTCGATGCCGATCTCGCGAGAATACGCGGTTTCAGCAGGCCCCGCGACGAACCGGTCCCCCTCGCTCCATACGGGAATCGTAAGAGCACGGCCCCCCAAAACCAGCAGGTTTCCGCCGGCTTGGAGATACTTCCGGATTGAGGCCCAATCGTCCCTTGGAACCGCAGAGCCGTAAGGCAGAACCAGCAACTCGACTTCACGCCAGTTTTCTAGCTGGTTTAGCTCGTTGAGATCCACAAACTCGGGATGCATGCCGTCCAAAGCTTTGCGCAAGGTCTCCTGAGGCACAGGCTGGCTTTCAAGAGTAGGAAATCCGTTTTGCCATAACACCACGACCTTGCCGAATCCAGAACTCGCTGAAACGCATAATGCCAAGGCAATAATTATCTTCACGATGCTTCGCATATTAGCAATCCTCGGAATGCCCGACTCGCTCGGCGCGGACATGCGCGCCAGTCAGCGCAGTTTCGAGCCCTCGAAGATACGCCTTTCCGCGCGGACTGCCAAGAGATTCCGTTGTCAGAGTTGCATTCTGTCATCCCGAGCGAATACTTCATGATCTCTCGGCTCACCACCTGTCATGAGGACGATTCCCCTCCTTACTAAGGAGGGGTCAGGGGTGGTTGCCGTTTGTTGGCGATACCACCCACCACCCCCACCCCTCCTCCCGCTGAGGAGGGGAGTTGGTAGCGCGGACCCCCGGCTTTGGGGTCCGCGGTTTTTCCTGTTAAAGGCCCAGCGCGGACCGCGTGGCCGGGCCCACCACGCCATCCACAGTCAGGCCCTTTTGCTGTTGAAACTGCCGGACGGCTGCGTCGGTGCTCGTCCCGAAAGTTCCGTCGAGCGTCACCGGAACTCCGGCGTTAGTCAATGCCTGCTGAAGGGCTCTTACCTGGTCACCCTGCATGGGAGGAGTCTGGAGCTGAAGCGTTGCCTCGCTCGGGGCGGCCGCTGAGACGCGCAGAGGCGCAGTGGCCGAGAGGAGTTCGTCCGTAATCACCACTCCCCGAACCGTGAGCGGCAGAGGCAGATCCCACTTGCCGCCGCTGATGAGCTGGAGAAACGCATCCATCCTGTACACGGTGGGGTGCAGGGCGGAATTGGGATTGTTGGCCAGCCAATTCCTTCGTTCGTTGACGTAAGCGCTGATCCATGCCTGCTCACTAATCTGGCTGGCTGGGCCATGATTGGCGTCGGTTCTGGCGCGCATAGCCGCCCAGGCCCCTTGAATGTGGCTGTCGTAAACCACGTTGGTGCCCAGCGCGGAACCCACGCCTATGCCGGCTGCGCCCAGCACGGTCGGATTCCAAAACGTCCGGTCGAAGAACGCGTCCTGAACGGAGCACATCACCGGGTCGTCGCCAGCGCCATGCAACACGCCCCGAAAGGTCATGTCCGTGTCGAGGGTGAGGTCGGGAGCGGCTAGGCGCGGAAGATACGGATTGAGCGCAGCGGCGAACTGCGCCCCGGGTGCCGCACAGTAAGCCTTGATCAGTAGGTACAAATTGCCGGTGGCCAGGGTGGTCTGAGAACGGCCATAGGTTAAGTGCCCCGAATCGCGAGCAATCAAGGTGACACTTCCATATTGTCCGTGTGCGCTGCCTGTCTCGAAAATGTTCACGACCGCCTGCGCGATCTTCTTTTGCAAGTCAGTAAGCATTTCGGGCCTTGAGCCTCATTTGTAGCCTAGCATGTGGAGATGGGAACATGGGAAAAGGCGAGAAAGATGATAATATTTTTCTTATCCGCCTGAAATCAAAGGAGAATATAGTTACAAGAGGCTTTCACATTGTGAAAATACCTCTCCCAAGTGGCGCATTTTGCCACATACATGCAGAAACTTGCATATTTGCGGGGGCAATGCTCCGGACGAACCCGCCGCTACTTCAGGTCTTCGGGCTTGTCCGCGAAGCGGCCTAGCATATCGTAAACCCGTATCAGGGCCTGGTCGAGCATGCGCTCGCCCGCCCCGACAGCAATGTAGGTGTCGGAATCGGCGCCGCCGTAGCCGCCTTCCGCGGCGGCCCGGATGGTGGGGAAATAGTCCAGATAGCCGTTTGCGTATCCCACAAAGAACGCGTCACGAAGCGGGCAGCGGTTGCGCCAATTGATTTGGAAGTCGACAAAGGGCTCACCAGGCAAGCCCACCAAGGAGATCGTCCGGTTAATCAGGACCGTGGTCACCGGCACGGACAGTTCGCGCCGCGGGTGGTCGCTGTCCAAAAGGTCGGCGTGGTCCTCATAGACCCTCTCTCCGTAGGTTGCCAGCATCCCCTGACGGAATTTCTGCGCATCCCAGCGGACGGGAAAAGTCATAACGTCCTCGCTAAACTGCAGGCTGGGCTGGGTGACTGGAATCGTGTTAATCGTCTTCGCCACGCGCGCCGCTTCCGCGCCCAGTTGCTCGCCGGTCCAATCCCGCTTCTTGACCGCTCCGTCAGCCAGAGAAGTCGTGGCGTAATAGGGATTGATATCGCCGTCCCCGCCCTGCAGGAAGAGGCACAGCGGAGAACCGCCGTTCGAGTTGCCCACAGCTTCCTCGACAGTCCGCGCCATCACGCCCACGTAATCGGCGGAATACTCGAGATTGTCAGGGCCAAAGACGACCGGATGGCAGGCGTAATTCACCAACACCGCCAGCGGCTTGCCCGCAGCCGTATCGACGCGCAGCACCGAGACCGTGGGATCGACCGGAGCGGTCGGTATCTTGTCGGGATTCGTCCAGAACATGCTCACCGAGCCGTCGGGAAACACGCGGCGGCGGTTGTAGCCGATGTACGCCCGGCCGTACCCTGTCCCTAACCGGGCTTCCGTAAGGTGCTCACAGGCCCCGGCAACAGCGCCGGCGATCTTGTCAAGATCGGCAGCCTCCCAGGAAGGCGGGCGGTTGGAGGGATACTCGTCCACGATGTTCGGGCCTGAGTGCGTGTGCGAGGCAGTGATCAGGAGTAACGAAATCCCGCTGGTTTTGGCCAGTCGCTCTCGCAAAGCAGCGAGAGAAGAGGGCCCGAACACGCGGCCCAGGTCGAGCGTAACCAGCGCCAGCCGTTTTCCCTCTGCTTCCAGCACCAGAACCCGCGCATAAAGAGGGTCCAGTGTTCCCGTGGCAGGCTGCGTGCGATCGAAGTAGCCATACATCGGCAGGCCCGGCGGAGGCGTGATATCTACTTTCGCGACACCCGCTTTGAAGCCCGAGCCGCAAGCAGCGCAGGCCGCCAATAACATCAAGAAGAATGCATTCCGTGAAAACATCAAGAACCAGGCCATTACCGCTCCTGTTTTAGAAATGATTCGCGCTCGAATCTCTCCTAGCATACGCTGACACCAAACCGGGCCGAAAGAAATCGATCTAGAGTGGTAGCGCTGGCTGCAGAGCGTAGCTCTGCGGTGCGCGACGTCGCCGGTCACCCTCCCGACCACCATGTGCTCACAGGCTTTCGCCCTTGGCGGTCTGACCAGGAAGTAGGAATGTCTTCGGATACGGTCCCTCACCACTGATTTTGAAAGATCCGAAATCCTAGTACCACTCGCCCTCCGGAACAGGCGGGTGGGATTCAACCCAAAGTCGAAGCTTATTAAGGTCAGCGATGCTGATGCGTCGGTCACGCATCCTGTCCATCAGGTGCTGGCGGATTGCGGGTGGAAGCTTGTTCCAGGTTTCAAGGTGGGGTATCAGTCGCCAAAAACCATGCGGCCCAGATCGTCGCCAAGGCGAGCAACGTCTTTAGGATCGGTTGCGGCGCGGTAACGCTCGGCGAGCTCGAAGAACTCTTTTTGTTTGCGCTTCTGGGCCTCGATCCCCTCTTCCACGAGCTCAACAATGATCCGGTTGGCGCTCAGGCGTCGTTGCTTAGCCAGGCTGCGCACCTGTCGCGCCGTGTCTGCCGGAAGGCCCACGGTCTGGCGAACAACTTTGTTAGAGGTGCGCATGGCACCATTATACACCAAAATGGTGATGCCTCAGGCAAAAACTTGTTGGAGGGTTTTCAGCGTCGAAGCCAAAACTGCCGAGCTGATGTTTCCCAGTCGTTTGACGAGCCGGATCTTGTCCAGCGTGCGGAGCTGGTCCAGAAGAATCAGCCCGCGCTTTCCTTGAAAAGTAACTGCAATGCGATAAGGCGCCGGCCTGGCTCCGGTAGTCATAGGAGCCACAATCACGGTGCGCAAGTAGTCGTGCATTTCGGGCGGCGAGACGATCAGGCAGGGCCTGGTCTTGCGGATCTCGCTGCCGACCGAGGGATCGAGCGTGACGAGCCACACTTCTCCGCGAGCTACCATTGCAGGTCTCCGTCATCCCGGTTTCCGAACTCCGGCCAAACGAGCTTGTC
>JBELAJ010000148.1:0-16244 GCA_049508935.1 Terriglobia bacterium
GGACAATATGCGACTAATGCCTTAGTATGCATGTCTACACAATTAGGGCCAAAATCACACTTAACCCTGTGAGGCAACACAAGTTATCTCAAAAACTTAGAGGTGAACATCCGATGTAGAGGACTTCAGCGACGTCATCTTTGAGGCGATAGACAATGACGTAAGGCGGGCAGACAAGCTCCCGAGTTCCTCTGACTTCCTCGCCTGGACGGCCAAGGTTCGGAAAGTCCTCCAAGTCCGTGATGCGTCCAAGAATCGCTTGAGCGGTTTTGCGGGCAGCGTCGGGATTGCTCTCTTGGATGCGCTTGACAATCCCCTCGAGCTGGTTGGCGGCGTCGGTTGTCCAGCGGATGCGAGTCACGATCGAAAGAGCCGTTCGATACGGCTAACCAGTTCCTCGTGGTCTACCAGATCGCCACGGTCTGCTGAAGCGATGCCGCGCTCAACGCCTTCGACGAAGCGGGCCTGCCGTTGCAGCATGTTGCTGACCGTCTCTTCCACCACCTGCGCGGCATCCTTGCCTTTGCGGGCAGCAAACTCTTTAAGCTGCGCCTCGGTATTGGGTGAGAAATGTATTTCCATGTCTGCCAGTCTAGGAGATGCGGGGTACGGCTGTCAACGGGCCGGCGGCGTCTTTGCCGAGATACTCAGTTCATCCCGCCGTACTTCCGCGCTGCCTCATACATCGCCAGAATATTCGCAGTGCTCGTATTGGGCTGGAGGTTATGACACGGAGCCACGATATATCCTTTGCTCTTACTGAAGATACGAATATTTTCAGCCACCTCCCTCTGGACGTCTTCCGGCGTGCCGAAGGGAAGCGTCTGCTGGTTATCGACGGCCCCATGAAACACAAGCGACTTTCCGAAATCCCGCGCCAGGCCTTCCCGTTCCATACCCGCGCAGCGCCACTGCACGGGGTTCAGGACGTCAATCCCCATCTCGATAAGTTCCGGCAGGAGCGGCCGGATCGCACCGTCATCGTGGTGCATCACCTTGACACCGAACAAGTGAGCGAGATCGATCATCTTCCGCAGCCAGGGCTTGATGAAGCGCCGGAAAGTTGCGGGGCTCATCAATAAGGCGTTCTGCGTGCCGAGGTCCTCCGCCACGTAGATGAAATCCACCAGGCCGCGCGCGGCCTCGAGGCTGCGGCGAATCACCGAATCGTGAATGTCATAGATGCGCTCCATGGCGGCCTCTGCCAGCGCAGGATTTTCAGTCAAATCCGCGAGCGCCTGCTCCATGCCGCGCATCCGGCAATAAAGGTAGAAGGGCTCGTAACAGCCGCCCAAGATGGGATACGCGGGCCACTTCTCACACTCCGCACGCAGGTGGCTCACGTCCCATGCCATCGGATCCGGCCAGTCGAATCGCTCGATGTCCGACGCCGTTTCGGCTTTGGCAAGCGGGCTCGAGACCACCTCTTCGTAAGTACCCAGACTTTCTCCATACGAGATCTGTGCCACTTCAATGTGCCAGACACTCCAAAGCGACTGCATATGCCAGGTGTCTTCCTTCGCGCCCGGATGTTTGGCGCCGAGGAGTATCAGCTTATCCACGCCCAGGCGCTCCCAAAGTTGGCGCTCTGACGCGCAACCCAGGTCTTTGAAAAGCCGCGCCGTGACTTCCGCCGTCGCAGCATAATCGCAAGGGATGCGATCCGGCTGTTCACCGGCGAGCACAGCTTGCCAGCGTTCTTTTGGCGTCATTCAAACCTCCCAATTCGCTAACTGTGCGGCACGAACCGCAGGCCGCCACGATTCCCACTCGGGCCACGAAAATACCATGAATCCGATGCTCCCGCAATCAGCCGTAGTTTAGGGCTTCATAGGTTCCTTATGCACTTACTCTTTGGCCCCGGGCTACTCGATGCCGCCCCTGACGGGGCCTCCAAAAACGCGCTCGCATGCGAAAGACTCCCATGACTTCTGTCTCACGGCGGTGGCCTTCAATCGTCCCAATTGCGAACACAGGAATCCCACAATCGAACAGTGGTCGCCCGGCTTGTCAGGACCGCGATGCGTATGCCACAGTAATTACAAGACCTATGTGGGGTCAGGGGTGGTGTCGTAATTGCGTATTACTACTCCGAGGGCTTTCATAGTCGGTTACAACACGAGAGTTCTCCGGCTTCAGGTTCTGAGTGGTCTGCGGCGATAGCGGCCGGGTGAGACCCGTTCGGAATCCATTGGAGCGGAGACGAGGGGAGAGAACCCATGAGCACTCTGCTGCAGGATTTACGCTTGGCGTTCCGGGTGCTGCGCAAATCTCCCGGTTTCACGACGGTGGCCGTTGGAACGCTGGCGTTGGCCATCTGTGCAAACACCGTGGTCTTCAGCATTTTGAATGCGATAATCCTGCGGCCGGTGAACGTGCCTCGAGCTGAAAGCCTTTACACTATCGAGCGCCTCAGCGATCATAATCCGCCGGAGTCCTATCCCAACTACCTCGATTTGCGCGATCGCAACCGCAGTTTCGAAAGCCTGGCCGCTTACGCATTCTCTCAAGGCGGTCTGGACACGGGCGGAAATCCGGTGCGAGTCTGGTACCTTGACGTCAGCGGGAACTACTTTGACGTGGTGGGAATTCGCCCTTATCTTGGCCGGTTTATTCACCCCTCAGATGAGCGTGGTCCCGGCCGTGCTCCTTACATCGTGCTCGCCTATGCGTATTGGCACAGCCATTTTCACGACGATCGTGGCGTGGTGGGCCGCACAGTTCGGCTCAACAAACATCCTTACACGATCATTGGCGTCGCGCCATCTGGTTTCGAGGGGACACTGATGTTTTTCCATCCCGCTTTCTTTGCGCCGATCGCCAACGATGACGCAGATTTGCTGAACGCGCGAGGCAACCGCTGGGTTGATCAACAGATTGGACATTTGAAGGCGGGAGTCACGCCGGCACAGGCCGCCGCGGATCTGAACTCGATTGGCACTTACCTGGAAAAGACGTATCCCAAAGACGACGGGCAGATGACCTTTACTTTGGTTCGGCCATGGCTTTTCGGCGACTACCTGGCTCGTCCGGCACGGGCATTCATGACGGGATTGATGCTGCTGGCGGCGCTGATTCTGCTGGCCGCTTGCGCCAACCTGGGGAGCTTGTTTGCCGCACGCGCCACGGACCGCGCGAGAGAGGTCGCCCTGCGACTGGCGCTGGGAGCAGGGCGCCTGCGCATTCTGCGGCAACTCTTCACCGAAGCCGTACTGATTGCACTGATGGGAGGCGCGGTCGGAGTATGGGGCAGCGTAGCACTGTTAAAGGGGCTGAGCGCGTGGAATCCGCTCCCCAGATTTCCCGCCAGCGCCGCTGTGTATCCGGATGCTCGTGTTTATGCGGTCGCCTTGCTGTTGACATTGGCGAGCGGATTCCTGTTTGGCGCGGTGCCCATCAGGCAGGTACTTCGCACGGATCCCTATCAGATCGTCAAAGCTGGACCAACCGGCGCGGTGGGACGGCGGATTACTCCCCGAGACCTGCTGCTGGTGGCGCAAATTGCCATCTGCGCTGTGCTGGTGACTTCCTCATTGGTCGCCGTGCGCGGAATGGTGCGCTCGCTACACAGCAATTTCGGCTTTGCACCGCAGAACGCCATGCTGGTTGAGACCGATGTGGCCTTTGCAGGTTATACCGGCGACAAGGCGCCGCCCATGCAGAAGCGCATGATCGAGGCTGTGAGCGCGATTCCCGGCGTCGAGACTGTGGGATTAAGCGATGGGCTGCTGCTGGAGGACACGAACGATTATTCCATGGTCTTCGGCGGTGATGCAACCGATTTGAGGCCGGCGAATGCCGCCGCTGATGCTTACATTTACCACATATCTCCCGACTACCTCCGCGCCGAGGGTACCGTGCTTCTGTCGGGTAGGACTTTCACCTGGCATGACGATCAAAAGGCGCCGCGCGTCGGCATGGTGAATCTCGAGTTTGCACGCAAAGTCTTCGGCTCCGCCAGCAAGGCCATAGGCGGGTACTTCAAGATGCCGGATGGTACTCGTGTTCAAATAGTGGGTATTACGGAACAAGGAAAATACGATCACCTGGCCGAAGATCCCATTGCCGCGATGTTTCTTCCTATTCTGCAATGGCCGTCCAGCCAGACGTGGCTGGTGGTGCGCTCAAGCCGCGACCCGGAGCAGCTCGGGCCTGCCATAGGAAGCGCACTGCGGCAACTCGATCCCGGCCTGCCGCTTCGCATTGACACACGTTACAAAGAACTGGACCCCGCCCTGTTTGGGCCGCGCCTGGCGACGATTGCGCTCGGAGTACTCGGCTTGATGGCAGCGATGCTGGCTGTCACCGGCGTCTTTGGCATGGCAGCGTATTCAGTCAGCAAGCGCCTGAGAGAATTGGGAATCCGTATAGCTCTTGGCGCGCAGCGCAAGGAAGTCTTGGGGGCAGCGCTCGGGCGCGCCTTCAAATTGCTGGCTGCGGGGTCGGCGGCAGGTTTGCTCCTCGGAGTTCTGGCGAGCAGAGTGCTGGGTTTCATCGTATATGAAGCAACTTCCCGCGATCCACTGGTATTGGCCGGCGTGGTTCTGGCTATGGCCTTACTCGGCCTCGTGGCCACGTGGATTCCGGCGCGACGCGCGCTCGCCGTTGAACCGGCGATGCTGATGCGCGAGGAGTAAAAGACTCGAGGTATATTAATCCAATGCTAGGACGCCCCACGAAATCAGAGGCCGCAGAGTATTATTTCACCTATATCGATCAGGTCAAAGGCGACGACGTTAAAGTCGTCCTCGCAACCCAACTGGAAGAAAGCCCGGCATTCTTCTCGGGGATCTCCGAAGACAAATCGCTCTACCGCTACGGCCCCGAAAAATGGAGCATCCGGCAAGTGCTGAACCACATCAGCGACACGGAACGGGCATTCGCCTTTCGGGCCCTCTGGTTTGGCCGAAACTGTTCAACGCCATTGCCGGGCTACGATCAGGACATCGCGGCATCCGCCGCCGCGGCCGACAGGATCTCCTGGGCCGCCCACCTCGATGAGTTCTTGAGCGTGCGCCGTTCGACGATTTCGCTTTTTGCCAATATGCCGTCCGAAGGCTGGATGAGGAGCGGGATTGCAAATGATAACCCGTTTACCGTGCGCGCCCTCGCCTACATCATCGCCGGCCACTACCCGCACCACATCAAGATCATCCGCGAACGATACCTGTAATTCGAAAAAGAGGAACGACCGGAAAGACACAGCCCTTCCGCATGGCGAACGGCGGAGCCGCAGGTCAGACGCCATGGCGTGAACATTAATTTGCACAAGCGTGCTCTGAAAATGACTCCCCTCCTCAGCGAGAGGAGGGGCGGGGGTGGTGGGTGGTTGCGCCGCCGCCCGGCAACCACCCCTGACCCCTCCTTACCAAGGAGGGGAATCATTTTCATAGTTTCCGGGTGCCTGCCAGCGGACGGGCATGAGCGCCTGGTCTATGACCGCCGCTACGACGCGCGGTTGTCACACAGCCTCGCTGGGTGTTCGACCAGTGAACACGCCGAGCGGTACCGTTGCAAAAGTGGACAAAATGTCATGATGACTTAACCTCCTCGTAACCTCCGCTCCCCAAACTTCCTCCTACGGGGGACTTTACATGAAAACAAACACGCTGATTCGAATTGGGGTTGTGCTGTCCGTTGCGCTGGTGTCGATGACCTTTGGAAAGCCTGCCGCACCAGGCATTTTCGGCTTCGGGAAGATCAAGCACGTGCTGCTGTTAAGCATCGACGGCATGCATGCCGTGGATTTCTACAACTGCGCGAACGGGGTGGCGGGCGTGAACGGAGGGAAGCCGTACTGCCCGAACATGGCCGCGCTGGGTCAGACGGGGATCAACTATGTCAATGTGACTTCCTCCAGGCCGTCGGACTCCTTTCCCGGAATAACGGCGCTGGTTTCGGGCGGTTCGCCGAAAACGACTGGCGTTTACTACGACGTTGCCTATGACCGCTCGCTGGATGCGCCAGCCGTGACCACCTGGACCGGCCTGGCCGCCGGGCCGTGCACGCCCTATGGCCAGCCGACCGGAACGACCACCGACTACAACCAAGGCATCGACCGTGACGACACAAAGCTGAACGGCGGTGCGCCGGGCGCGGCGATCACCGAGGGCGGCGTCGCATCCATCGACCCCAACCGGTTGGTGCGTGACCCGAAGCAGGGCTGCGCGCCGGTATATCCCTGGAATTTCCTCCGCACCAACACTATCTTTGGCGTCGTTCACGCGGCGCGTGGCTACACAGCGTGGATTGACAAGCATCCGTCCTATTCTGCTGTCGCCGGCCCGGGCGGCACCAGCGTGGACGACCTGTATCTGCCCGAGGTGGACTCAAACGTAGTGGCGCTGCCAGGGGTAACCACCGCCCTGGGCGTATCGTGCGCTTCGATCGTCGACACCACCGCCGACCTGACCTCGTGGACGAACAGCTTTGCCAACATTCAGTGCTACGACGCACTGAGGGTGATGGCGCTGCTCAACGAGATTGACGGTAAAACGCACAACGGAGCACCTGCTTTGATGCCCGCCGTCTTCGGCATGAACTTCCAGTCCGTCTATTTCGGGCAGAGCCTCAACGAGCCGAGCGTGGGCATGGGCGGGTATCTGAACGCAGCGGCCATGCCCACTGCTGAGTTGCTGGGTGAGATCCAGTTTGTAGACGCTTCGATTGGCCAAATCGTGGGCGAGCTCCAGAGCACGGGCCACTATGAGGACACGCTGCTGGTTATCACGGCCAAGCACGGAGAGTCGCCCATCAACACCAGTCAGTACGTTGCCGACGGCACGAATACCCCGGCCACGCTGCTGGGGACCGCAATTCCTTACTCCGAGTCGCCGCTCAACTCGAGCGGCATTGGCGCCACGGAAGATGATGTATCCGTACTGTGGCTTGCCCCGGGCGCGAGCTTGACGGCGGCCGTGGCGCTGCTACAACAGAACGCGGCAGCAATCGGATTAGGAGAGATTTTCTACGGCCCCACGCTGGCGCTGAACTATAACGTGGGCGGCCTTGGATCGGGCCTGGATCCGCGCTCGCCTGACATCATCGTGACGCCCAACGTGGGCGTGACGTACTCGAGCAGTACGTCAATGGTGGGCGATCACGGCGGGTTCGCGCATGACGATACGAATGTCATGCTGCTGGTTTCTAATCCGGGCCTGATGGCTGAGACCGTCTCCGCGCCTACCGCGACCGCGCAGGTCGCGCCGACCATCGTGTGGGCGTTAGGGCTCGATCCGACGCTGCTCGACGCGGTTCGTGCTGAAGGAACCGCCGTACTTCCTGAACTCGAGGAGCAGCTCACCCGAAGGTGACTGCTCCCCGCTTGCTACTGACTCGAGAGCTCTGGCGTAATTACTGTCTCCGCTCCGCAAGGCCGGGCAGAAAGAACGCGGCTTCCTCCGCCGCCCGCCGCACGTGCTCCGGTGTGCCGAGATCCCGCCAATAATACTCATCGCCGCGAAAGGCCAGGATCTTCTGCCCGTGCGCTGCCAGACGCATATAAGTGGCGAAGATGGGGAAGGCGCCATCTTCCGTCATCATGGAAAAGAGGCGTGGAGAAATAATGTGCATGCAGGAAAAGGCCAGCGCCTGCGGACGATCTGAAGGGCGAACCAATTGGTTCTTGCCGTCGCGTCCGTACCGCCGTCCGCAAAGCTCGAGACGCTCATCGAACAGCAGGTATCGAAAAGTCTCACGGTCCTGCACGGCGACGGTAGCCAGTGCGCCATTCTCAGCATGAAATCGCGCCATGCGCGCCAGATCGAACGTGCTGATGATGTCGACGTTGTGCACAAAGAATGGTTTATCAAGGCCGCCGGGGCTTTCCAGGAAGAACCAAGAGGCCTTTTTCAAGCCGCCACCCGTGTCCAGCAGGGCTTCCTCTCGAGATACTTCGATTCGCAGGCCGAAATTACCGTGCCCTTTCAGGTATTCGACGATCATGTCGGCGAAATGGTGCACATTGATGATCACTTCGCGAACCCCAAAGGTTCGCAACCGCGACAGGGTGATCTCCAGCAGCGTGTGCCCGGCAATCTCCACCAGCGCTTTGGGCCGATGGTCGGTGAGCGGGCGCAGGCGGGCGCCGATTCCGGCCGCCAGAATCATGGCTTTCATTTGTCCATTTCCTCTAACTCGAGGTGCCGCACCGCCACCTCGATCCCGGGCTTGCTGCGGAGGCGCAGTGCCAACTGTTCCGCCAGATAAACCGAGCGATGCTGCCCACCAGTGCAGCCGAACGACACCATTAGGCTCTTGAAGCCACGCCTTAGATAGTTATTCACGCTGGAATCCACCAGGGTTGTTGCGGCGTCAAGATAGTGTCGCACAGTGTCATGAGCATTGAGATAGTCAATTACCGGCGCGTCCTTGCCCGTCAAGGCCTGAAGGGCCTCTTCGCGTCCGGGATTGGGCAGGCTGCGGGCGTCGAAAACGTATCCGCCTCCATTCCCGGTCTCGTCTTTCGGCTGCCCGTGATGAAATGAGAAACTGAATATCCGGACCACCAGGTTCTTCCCTTTGGAAGCCAGGCTCTGGAGTTTTTCCGAGCCTAGCATGCCTTTAAACGCGTCCGTCAGCGCCGGCAGCGCAATGGGCAGTTTGACACGGTGGAGCAGCCAGCGCAGGTTTTTCATTGCGTAAGGCACGCTCTCAAGAAAATGTGTCTTGCGCTCGTAGAAGCCGCGAAAGCCATACGCGCCCAACGCTTGCATGATACGGATGTAGGCGTAGGGATAGTAGTACTGCATGAACTGGTCGCGGTTCAGGCTGATGAAATGGCCGAGCGCGTCCAGATAATGATCGAGAAGTTGCTGCCGCAACTCCGGGGTCAGATCGGCTTTCGCATCGAACAGGAGCGAAGCGATATCGTATTGCAGAGCGCCCTTGCGCCCGCCCTGGTAATCCAGAAAATAGGGACGCCCGTCGCGCCACATGACATTACGGGACTGATAATCCCGGTAGAGAAAGTAATCGCGCGGCGCACTTAATACGAATTTGGTCAGGTGATTGAAATCATTTTCCAGTGCCTGCTCGTTAAAAGGTATGGCGGCAAGCCGGAGAAAGTAATACTTGAAGTAGTTTAAGTCCCAGGCAATCGACTGCCGATCGAAGCTCGAGCGGGGATAACATACTTTGTAATTCAGATCGCGGCCTGCTTCGATCTGAAAGCGCGGCAGCATCGCCGCCACCTGGCGATACGCCTCAACCACCTCGGGAGCAATGTCGTCGCCGGCGCGGTTCTTTAAGAGAAACTCGAAAAGAGTGGTGTCGCCCAGGTCTTCTTCGAGATAAGCGCCGTGGCGCAAATCTTCGGCATAAATCTCCGGAACGGGCAGGCCGCAGCGGCGAAAATGCTTCGAGAACTCGAGGAAGGCGACATTCTCCTCGTGCACGTGATACAGGATGCCAACCGCGCTATGGTTGGCGTTGGCCAGCCGGATAATATTTCGCCCCGAACCGCCAAGCTGACCCTGTAGCGGCTGCACCCGCGCCACCGGAGAGTGGAAGTGCCGCTCAAAAAGCCTCCCGAGAACGTCCGTGGATGCGGTTTCCATTGAACACAAAGATATCATCGAAACGGGGAAACGAAAACAGCGGGGGCAACCCGCAGTGATTGGGTGTTGTAGCACCACAGCAGATGAACCCTACGGGGGGAAGAAAATTGGTTGGGGTTCGGACTTGATCGGGCTAAAATGTGCACAGGTGCTGAAGCAAAACGACCATCTGAGGCGAGGCCTTGAAAAAGAAGTCACTGCAAAGTGTAATCAACAAAATGGTGGTGCGGATTGTCGAGCGCTTTGATCCGGACCGAATAATTCTCTTTGGATCGGCGGCGCGCGGCGAGGCGGGGCCAGATAGCGACGTGGACCTGTTGGTCGTGATGCCGGTCCAGGGCTCAAGGCGCGAAAAAGCGGTCGAGATCGGCGTTGCTGTGAACGACATCCCGATATCCAAAGATATCTTTGTTACCACCCCGGAAGATTTCGAGCTGCGCAAGCAAATCGTGGGCACGATTGAGCGACCGGCGGAACGAGAGGGAAGGCTGGTTTATGCCCGCCGATGAGCAGGTCCTCGCGGTGGTACGCGGGTGGGTCCAAAACGCCGAAGGCGACCTGAAAACCGCGGCCCTCGTATTTCGGGCCGGTGAAGAAGGAACGATCGAAGCAATAGTCTTCCATGCTCAGCAGTGTGTAGAGAAGTACTTCAAGGCCCTTCTTTCATGGGAGGGCATCGATTTCCCAAAAACTCACGACCCCGGTCAACTGATCCTGCTTCTTCCCTCGAGCGCGAAAGTAGATCTTGCGCCCGAGGAACAGCGTCGCCTAACTGTGTACGCCACTGCCACCCGCTACCCAGGTGACTACGATCCCGTCACAATGCAGGAAGCGCGCCGCGCTTTAGCGACCGCCCGCCGGATCCGCGCGCATGTCCGCAGGCATTTACCGATTCCGTCGCTCCGGAGCTGGCGCCTTTCGGGGAACCCTCGTACCGTCCCCGGGAATTAGCGTCGCTTTGTCTTCGAGCGTCTTGGCGCTAACAGGAATGGTTTCTTCACCCCCCGCTATGGGGCCCAGTTCCTTAACGGAATTCTGACTTACGACAATTGCTCCGAATTCACTTTGGCGCGGGGGAAAGATTGCGGTGGAAGAAAGCCAGGGTTTCCATCGCAAGCTGGCGGCGAGCTTCGGGGGTGCGGAAGGTGTGGGCGTCGTCGACTTTGATGAACGCCACCTGCACTCCGGCGGTCTGCAGTTTTTCAAACAGCTCTTGCGCCTGGGCAATCGGAACATTGTCATCCTGAGTGCCGTGCACTATTAAAAAGGGCGCATCCTGTTTTGAAACGTGAACGGCCGGCGAGGCGTCTCGCCATACCTCGGGACGCTTCGAGTAGTCACCTCCGAAGAAACGAGCGAGAAACGCGGTATCTTCCGGAACGCGCTCGGCGGTGAAATCCGTCGGGCCGCTCACGTCCACCACCGCCTGCACTCGGCTCGAATACTTGGCAAGAGCCGGATCGGAATTGTCCCGGGTGTCCACCATACCGAGCAGCGCGGCCAGTTGCGCCCCTGCAGAATGCCCGAAGGCGCCGATGCAATCAGGATTCACGCCGTATTTTCCGGCCTTCGCGCGCACCCAGCGTACGGCGCGCTGCACGTCATCGAGTTGCGCCGGCCAGGGGTTGTCCGTTCCGTTAAAGAGGCGGTAGTCGACCGAAAAAGCCACAAAGCCGAAACGGGCAAGAAATTGTCCCATGCCGCGCATGGTGCTCTTGTCGAAATCCGTCCACCCGCCCCCGTGGATCAGGATCACTGCCGGACCGAGGCCGCCGCCCCTTTCGGTGGGCTTATAGACATCAAGATGCAACTGCGAACCGTTGACTGTGGCGTAAGAAACGTTCTCATCGACAGTAACACCTCCGGCAGAAGGCTGGGCTGGGGCGGCTGGCGCCTGAGGCGCCGCAGTGGCAAATCCAGGAAGCACCAGGACGAGCGTCACACCGAACGCGGCAATCGCGGCCGTTCTGTTTGCAAAATCAGGCATTGGGCTTGGCTCCCCCCTGCTCCAACCTCAGCACGCTGGCCTGCCGCGCGAGTTTCGTGGCACGGGCGTCCCGCCCGTGACACGGCCAGGACGGCCGTGCCACGCATGGGTTGCGACTCCGCGGCGCTGTGACCCTATTTACTCTGTTGGGCGGCCACTTTCGTGCCGTTGACCTCTTCATAGCGAGTGAGGTGAGGGAATTGGGGAGCTATCTGGAACGGCATTTTCTCGCTGGGGTCAACAAGCGCCACGGACTTGCGGTTCGGGAAAGTGACGCTCCCGTCCCAGGCGTTCACTTGCACTCTGGAACCTAGAGGCAATGCGGCGATCTGGTCCGTTTTCGTGGGTTGAAGTGCAGGCGCACTGCCCATCAAGGCCCCCAGCCTCACGCCCCCTTGAATGGTCACCAACCGGTCTCCGAGGTGAGCTCCGAACAGTTCAGGCGTACGCGGTGCCGCTGCGGCGGCCGCCCTCAAGAATAGCCCGGCGTTTCCCAGCTTGTCTTTATAAGGTGAGTTCTTAAGGAACTCGACTGCTTTCGCGTCGGCGGCCGCTTCCTCCGAAGGCTCGCGGGCAAAATCCAGGCGCTCCAGGAGATCTTCATCCCGAAGGATCAGGCGATCGTTGAAAGCATACATGGTGTCAAGCTTGTGGCCCAGCACCACGTGAGCCAGTTCATGCGCCAATATCATCGCCAAGCTAGGCTCGTCCGGCAAGACATCGAGAAGTCCCCGGCTGAGTACAATGGTGTAGCGCAGGGGAAAAGACTCCAAGGGAGATGTGAGCATCACCCGGCAATGGAGCGTGGGCAGGCCGGTCAGGTTATTGGTGACCACCAGGTTGTTCAGCACCGTCTCCGCGATCTTGTCAACAGGGCCCGGAGGCGCAATCAAACCCGCCTTCTCCAGCCGCCACAGCACATTCTGTTCCGCCTCCAGTTCCATTTGCCGTTTGCCCTCGACGGGAGAGAGGTCCGAAGCCGAATCGCTCGTGTCGCGAACCGGCGCCGGAGCATCCACGAGAATCTTCGTCCACGCTTCCTGCTGACGAGGCGCCGTGAGGTCGTAGCCCCAAAGCCGAGTGTTCGCCTTGTAACGGAGCTTGGCGCCCGAGTCGGTCTCTTCACTGTAGATGTACACAGGCAGCCATTCGTGCGGCTGGAGGTTCTCCCGCCAGGAATCGAAGTGGGTGAAGAACCGGAGACGCGGAGGGTTGACTCGCACGCCATTCAGGCGAACGATCGCGTAGTTGTGGTCTTCCACCCAAATGCGTCCCTCGAATGCACCCTCGACCTTTCTGCCCTGCGGGTGAACGTCAATGGCAAGACAGCGCACATCGCCCAAATACTCCCACCCTACAGGTTCAAACGAATAGTGCTGCGTATCGAAGGTATGCGCGTCCACCATGGTCGCTGTCATGAATTGATCCACCATGAGGCGGCTCGCAAAAGGCGTCTTGAAGGACCGAAAGCCGTGATGCAGCCAGCTGAAGTCGCTGCCGGCAACGGGGGTGAAGGAGATCTCCCGCGGTTTACCCTCGAAGTTCATGCGGCCCATGAAATAGGCGTCTTTTCTCACCTTATCGCCTAGCTGGGCGTCCGCGTCATCGTACTGGAGGTAGGTCTCAACGCGAGGCGAGTACTTCTTCAGGTTCTCCACGTATTGCTGCTCACCGGCGATGACCCGGTCGATGATGCTGCTCGCCTGGGTCGACGGCTGTGCCTGGCCCGCTGCGGAGCGCTGGGCATATCCGACAACTGGGACGATCAGAACCGACAGCGCCAGCAACGTCAGCAAGCTGCCGGGATTCTTTCCTTTGCTCAGAATGACAAGTTGTGTCAGCGCTGAGCGAGCATTTCTGCGGGTAACGACCATCACTTCCCTCCTCGACTCGTCCACCGAAAATTAGAACGTTTGTCACCGCCGCGCAAGCGGGGGTCCATGTCGCCTACCTGGATTCCCGCTTTCGCGGGAATGACGTGACAGTTTTAACAGTCTACGCCAATCGGAACTCAATGTGCAGTACCGCTGGAAAACTTGTTGGCTTGCCCGCCTGCTCTGCCGGCTTGAACCGGATTTGCGTGGCAGCCTGTTCCGCCATCTGGTCCAAGCCATGTCCAAGCGATCTGATGACCCCAACCACCTTGAGCGTTCCATCCGCCTGAAAGATCACCGAGAGAACAACCTCGCCCTGCACACCCAGGCGTTTTGCTTCCTCGGTGTACTGCGGCGAAGGCTTGGACAGGATCTCGACAGGGTGGATTTCCGGCCTCGCGGCTGATTGCCTGCTCGCAGGCTTCTGTGCCGGTTCAGGCGCGGCGAAGGCGCCGGTTCTCACCGCACCTCGAACCCCCTGCACAGACGCTCCATTCCCTCCCGCGTCGACGCCGCCATTTCCAAAAGCGGAAGTGGCTATCCGCCGCGATGTATCGGACTCGTCAATCTTATTGATCGAAGTTACTTCGCGACGCGTTCCGAAGCCCGCATCGGCAACCACCTGCGGCTTTCCCTGCGCACCTCCACTTCCATTTCCAGTGCCGGTCCCCGCCGGCAGATCGAAGCCCCCTAGTTTCGGCACGTTTCCGGGGTTCCCGCCTTGCGCCTGCCCTGCCAGGCCCTGCGGAGAGCCGAATCCCCCTGTTTGCACCTGTATTGTGGGAGTATTCTCGGTCTGCGGCCTTTCCGGCGTTTGCCCAAAAAGGCCGGTATGAACTACGGACGGTGGCGGCGGGAGTGGTCGCGCTTCAGCGACCGCCGGGGGATTTACGACCGGCTGGTCGCTTACTCTTGGGGCGCGAATCTCCGCACGAATTTGAGGCTCGCTGACACGCGGGATTTCAACTTGGGGGTGAGGCAAAACGTACGGCGTGATTGTCTTTGGAACGGCTTTCGGCAATTCGGGGGGCTTGGCGAGAACTTCCCGTTCAACCGAAGATGAGAACGTCAGCGCCACGTAGCGGCGGACGTGGCTGGCGGCGGTCTTCGCATAATATGCACAGACTACGGTCAGCAGCCCGACGGCCAAGGCCTCCGCGACACACGCCAGCGCGAAGGAAGCCTGCCGTCGCCTTTGCTCCCCGGGGGACTCCTCCAGCAACTGGAATGCGCCCGTCGTCATCCTCCTGCT
Source organism: Terriglobia bacterium (assembly GCA_049508935.1). Taxonomy (GTDB): domain Bacteria; phylum Acidobacteriota; class Terriglobia; order UBA7540; family UBA7540; genus CAVROP01. Next base: position 14,671 of record JBELAJ010000148.1, read on the forward strand.
GTTCGCTTACCCTCGCTATTCTAATTGAGGCACCCCTGCCCCGTTTTCTTAGATGCAATCGCCCTTCCGAAGGTTCTGGGGGCTTGTGATTCAAGGAGTTAGAGAAGGTCAACGGCCAAAGTGGAGGTAAAGATTACAGGCAGGATGTAAGTTAGGGAATAGGGAACAGGGGATAGGGAACAGAGGATAACACAGCTAGGCACCGCGCGCCGTCCTCGGGGGGCTCTCTTCGGGCATCTCCTACTGTTCCCTATTCCCTGTTCCCTATTCCCTGTTCCCTACTTCCTGTTCCCTATTCCCTGTTCCCTATTCCCTAACCTGGAGCATAATGGAACATTAACCGACAGGAGCCTCGATGACTGAATTCATCCCGACCGAACGCACCCAGGTGCATCGCCTGCCGAAGCGCGGCGTTTACGATCGCGAGAAAGTCTATAGGATTCTCGATGAAGGCCTGGTCTGCCACGTCGGATTCGTGGCGGACGGGAAACCGGTGGTAATTCCCACCGGCTATGGCCGCAAGGGCGACACGCTCTACGTCCACGGCTCGCCAGTCAGCCGCATGTTTCAAGCCTTAGGGAAGGGCCTAGACGCGTGCATCACCGTGACGCTGGTGGATGGCCTGGTGATGGCGCGCTCTGCTTTCCATCACTCGATGAACTACCGCTCGGTCGTCATTTTCGGTAAGGCCACCCTGCTCGACGACCCAGCCGCCAAGCGAGAAGCTCTTCAGGCATTCACGGACCACGTTGCGCCCGGGCGCTGGCAGGAGATCCGCCAACCCTCCGAGAAGGAACTACGGAGCACCACCGTCCTGGCGATACCGCTCGACGAAGTTTCCGCCAAGGTGCGCACCGGTCCGCCCCTCGACGATGAGGAGGATTACGCACTCCCTGTGTGGGCCGGAGTCCTGCCGCTCGAACTTACCCCTAAGGCGCCGCTTGCCGACGACCGCCTTCCGAAGGAAATTGCCGTCCCCGACTACGTTCGAGGCTACTCCCGGAAGCACGCGTAAGGGACAATGCTGCCAGAAATAAAAGCCAGCACTGTCGCCCCCGGGCAAGCGGGGGTCCATTGTCAGTCCGATGGATTCCAGGAATGTTATTGAAAACAAAGGAGGAACGCTTTTCGAGCCTGGGCCGGGGACCCAGAACGGGGACGACGGAGCCGAACGCAGCCTATTGAGCGTGAAGACAAGTGTCGAGCGAGCTATTGACCTCGGTTGGGAAACGAATTATCATCGCCTCGCCTGCGACTTCTTAGTTCTTGGGCGCAGTCGAACGACCCGCCTTGACCTGGAGTGATGCGATGGATGCACGTACGGAACGCCGCCACCAACTGCGATCGAAACCTTTACATGGTCAACGCGACCTGACCATCATCTGTCAGGACGGCCCGGTCCGCAGCATGATGACGGTCAAACTCCTGGACTACAATGACGAGTGCTTAAACGTCGAGGCCGGAAACCGGCTAGCGGAGGGAACGTTCGCGGAGATCGTGGGCGAGATCGAGCGGTCAGGCGGCCGCCAAACACTGGACCGGCAAGGTTACGTCCGCCGGGTCATGCCGGTGGG